>CAZNYB010000102.1:0-2695 GCA_964577155.1 uncultured Thermomicrobiales bacterium
GGCGCATCCTGGGCGATCTTCTCCGTCTTCCTGATCCTGGTCATCGCCATCGTCACTGTCGGCTGCTACTTCCTCAGCGTCGCCACCGGCATGTTATAGCGCTCAGTCAGGATCCCTATTTAGTGGAGATCAGAATTTCACACTTCCTGTCCTGCCATAACGTAAGATTACCGGCGTTGTACTGCAGATCCTACAGGGAGGTAGAACTTAGTGGCCCAAATGACCGGCGGCCAAGCACTTGTTAAGTCGCTCAAAAAACACGGGGTGGACACCATTTTCGGGTTACCGGGTGTTCAGCTCGATCACACGTTTGACGCTCTTTACCACGAACAAGATTCGATCCAGGTTATTCACACACGGCACGAGCAGGCCACTGCCTATATGGCATTTGGCTACGCGATGTCAACCGGCAAAGTTGGCGTCAACCTGGTCGTGCCAGGACCGGGTCTCCTCAATGCCACGGCCGCGCTTTCAACGGCCTACGCAACCAATACGCCGGTCCTCTGCCTGACCGGACAGATTCAGTCTGATCACATTGAACGAGGGTACGGGGATCTTCACGAGATTCCCAATCAGCTGGGTATGATCCGGTCGGTCACCAAATGGGCTGCCAGGATAGATTCACCAGCTGAAGCTCCGGAGATGGTAAACGAAGCCTTCTTCCAACTGAAGACCGGCCGACCCCGACCAGTCGAGCTTGAGATGGCGCCGGACATTATGGGCAAGCTCGAAGATGTCGATTTGCTGGATCCGCCTGATACATACTCGATGCCAGGCCCAGATTCCGCTCTCATCGAGGAAGCGGCAAAAATTCTTGGCAAGGCGAAAAAACCCATCATCTTTTGTGGTAGTGGCGTTCTTGGCGCGGAGGAGGAGCTCTTCCAGCTGGCAGAGACGTTGCAAGCTCCTGTCGTCATGTCCGCTGGCGCACGCGGCGTGATCAGCGACCGGAGCTATCTGGCGCAGTCGATGCTCTCGGCTGAGCAGCTCGTGCCGGAGGCAGATGCGCTGCTGGCGGTCGGCACCAGGCTGGCCCGCGCCCAGATGGCGCTCGGAAAAATGCAGGGAGTCCCCCAGGTCAGGATTGAAATTGATCCGGAAGAGATACACCGGATCAGTAAAGCTGAGGTCAGCATCCTGGCCGATGCGAAGAAATCGCTGGCGGCGTTGCTGCCGCGAGTGGAAGCGCAGTCGAACGCCCGCCCCTCACGCAAAGACGAACTCGTCGCCGCGCAGGAGTATGCGAAAGATATCCTGTTCGAGCTGCAGCCTCAGGCAACCTTTGCTCAGGTCATGCGGGATAACGTCGCCGACGACGGCTTTATTGTTAGCGAAGTCACTCAGCTGGGCTATTTTTCAAACATGGGGATGCCGGTCTATCAACCACGGACCTTCATTCAATCCGGTTACCAGGGAACGCTTGGCTTCGGTTTTTCCACTGCTCTCGGCGTTCAGGTCGCCAATCCGGATAAACAGGTGCTCTCGTTCAATGGCGACGGCGGCTTCATGTACAACATGCAGGAACTCTCTACCGCTGTTAGACATAACATTCCGATCGTCGCGATTGTTTACAACGACAACCGCTTCGGCAATGTCTACCGGATTCAGCAAGAGAGTTACGACGGCAGGGTGCTGGGGTCAAACCTGCACAATCCTGATTTCGTCCGGCTCGCGGAGTCATTCGGCGCGGCCGGCCTCAAGGCGGAGTCACCGGAGGATCTGGACAAGGCGATCAAAGAAGGATTCGACAACAAACACCCGACTCTCATCGAGGTGCCGGTTGGTGAGATGCCGAGCATCTGGCCATTGATTTTCCGCAATCGCTAACATGCGTACATCTGTTATGTTCAAGGAGGTTTCGTGCCAGAATTGACCGGGGGACAGGCGCTAGTCCAGTCACTCAAACGTTACGGGGTAGATACGATCTTCGCCCTTCCGGGCGCTCAGCTCGACAATGTATTCTCCGCACTCTGGGAAGAACAGGACGCTATCCGCGTTATCAACGTGCGCCACGAACAGGCGACCGCCTACATGGCGCTTGGCTATGCTCAATCGTCCGGCAAAGAAGGCGTCGGCATGGTCGTGCCGGGACCAGGCTTTCTCAACGCAGCAGCCGCGCTGTCCACAGCCTATTCAACCAACACGCCAGTGCTGCAGATATCCGGCCAGATTCCATCGAACTTAATCGACAAAGGCACCGGGCAGCTGCACGAGATCCCGAATCAGCTGACGGTGGCTGCATCGGTGAGCAAATGGGCTGCCCGGATTGACTATCCAGCAGAAGCACCGGAACTTGTGCGGGAAGCGTTCTTCCAGATGCGCACCGGAAGACCCCGGCCGGTTGTTCTGGAAATGTCGCCGGATATTATGGGTCTCAAGCAGGAAGTCGAACTGGAAGAACCTCAGTCAACCTACCCACGGCCAGAAGGCGATCCCGAGCTCATCGAACAAGCAGCGAAGATACTTGGCAATGCCAAAAATCCGGTTATCTTCGCAGGCACTGGAGTAATCGGCGCAGGTGAGGAGTTACTTGAACTGGCCGAAGCGCTCCAGGCTCCAATTGTGAGTTCATCTGGCGGGATGGGAGTCGTCAGCAGCCGTCATTATCTTTCACAGAACCAGACTACCGGCTATGAACTGTGGATGAAAGCCGACGCCGCGCTTGCTGTCGGCACCCGTTTCAATACGCCAATCA
>CAZNYB010000102.1:2795-13032 GCA_964577155.1 uncultured Thermomicrobiales bacterium
ACGGCGATGCAGCACAACATTCCGCTGGTTGCCATCGTCTTCTCGGATGATGCCTACGGCAACGTCCGCCGGATCCAGAAAACATCATACGGCGGTCGGACGATCGGTTCTGATCTGCTGAACCCGGATTTCGTAAAGATGGCCGAGTCGTTCGGCGCAGCCGGATACCTGGCGGAAACACCAGATCAGCTACGGGAGGCGATCCAGAAGAGCTGGGATAATGATGTGCCAACGATCATTAATGTCCCGATCGGTGAGGTGCCGCCGATGCGCAGCGTCGCCTGGCAACCACAGAAACGGCGGGGCGAATAGTCGATCTGTAATCTGTGTTGACACGTATCGACAGCCTGCAACCTCGCAAGATTGCAGGCTATCAGGCTAACCTGTAGCATCAAGGCAGGTGAACATAACAGAAAGGTAAACATAAGGTGGCAACAGAGATCAGGCAACTCCTGTCAGAGATGAGACAGGCGCGACGAGCGGACTTTGAGAAGGTTGGTGTCGTTACTGAAACACAGATGGGCCAACTGACCGATTTCACCTATGAGACGATGATGACCGGTAAACCGGGTGAAGCACCGGCAGGAGAAGGTGCAGATGTACGGTTTATCTTTCTCCGCTACCCGGATCATCTTGAAGAGCACGCTGTCCAGATCGAAGGATTTCTCCGGAATCGATTCGAGGTCGAACAGAGTAGCGCCCAGCTCCTGTTGCGCGCCAATGACAAAGCCCGGGGGGATCTCTTCGCCGCAATGGTCGGGCTAAATGACGACGACCTGGATGTCGAGCCAGTCGAACCAGCCGGCGAGTGGCCGCTGCGCCAGATTCTCGACCACATTATCTACGCCGAAGAAGCCTATACGCGTCGCGCCGGGATTTCTCTGGAATATTTCCGGGCTGGCGAACCGTTTGTTGAGCCAACTCCCTACACGAGTGATGCCGATCGTTCGAGCGCGTCACTTGTCGAGTTCATTGATGAGCTAGATGCCGCACGAGCAAAGACCCTGGCAATCCTGACCGGCGTTTCCGATGAAGAGTTGCGCGCGCCATGCAGTTGGGCTGGTATTGAAATCGATCTGCGATTTTTGCTGCTGCGCTACGCCATGCACGATCGGGAGCATACCGCCCATCTTCGAAAATGGAGACAACAGGTTGGCAGGCCGCCGACCGAAGCAGATCGGTTGCTGGGACTGACCTGGCAGCTCAATGGAGATTTTGAAGGCTCATTCATCGGAGCGGATGACACAATTCTCGATCAGGATACTGGAGATGGAGAGTGGACAGTTAGACAGGTCATGGCACATATTACCCGGGCCGAACACTATTACACCCGCCTGATTGAGAGTTCGATCTGATCCAACTCGCCCTGGAACTGGAAACCGCTTTATCTAGGTAGGGTGGTTCCCGGTTCCAGGCTTTCTGACTCCCTGGCTTTCCAGCCGCACCGGACCACGCCGTTCCTTCGCTTCTTCCTCGGCTGCCCATTTGAAGAAGATGATCATGGCGGCGATGACGTAGAACGTCCCGACACCCACCCACATGATGAGACCGCCAAGCTGTTGATCCGAAGTTGGAGACAGCCCCCACATTCGCGGAGCGTGATTGTACTCTTCGTAGAGAATACCGTTGGAGAAGGTGATCAACGCTCCAACAATCTGGCCCGGTATTGTATTGGCCAGCAGATAGACGCCCTTCAAGATTCCTGGCTGCAGTTCGCCAAGCTCAGGAGATGGTGCAACGACACACCACCAGGCAATAAATGCCGTTCCCCAGAGCAACACATGCTCGAGAATGTGAACATTGGTGTTCTCAAGCGCCAGATTGTAAAAACCGGGAATGTGAACAAAGGCAAAGGTGAGATTAAAGATCAGAAATGCCGGGACTGGCCTGGTTATCATGATCCAGAGATCCCAGCCCCTGCCAAGACCTTTCGCAATTGCGCTCCAGAGCCAGGGTGGAACACCTAACAGCATCAGGAGCGGGCCGATGAGCGTGATCAGAATATGCTGCACCATATGGGCAGTAAGCAGGAAATCGTCGGCAAGTGGCTCTATCGGAGAGAGAAGCGCAATGATGAAGGCAAGAATACCGGCGAAGAAAGCGGTAATACGCCAGGGACTAACTGGCTGGCTGTCGGGATATCGGGCACGTTCCTTATCACTAATCGCCCAGAGATAGAGACCTGAGATTCCAACGGCTCCGAGAAGCACCGGTACATCAAGCTGCCAGCTCCAGATGGAGACCTGAGTGAGATGACCAGTATGAAAGATAGTTGTCAGTTCGCCACTCCCTTGGCATCACGGCGGTCTGCGCCTGGGAAACTAATCGCGAACGCCACGCAGACACCCTGCTACGGGTGGAGTCTGATTTTACCGTTCAGTGGAAAAAGAGTCTGCTCGTGTTCAGGCGAACACGTCAAATAGCGCGCAAAGGGCCAGAACGATGCCGGTCGCAATAGCAAGCCCACCGGCAAATATGTAGGTGAAATATGGGTTGTCAAACTTCAGATGCATATAGAACCCGACGACCAGGACAAACTTGACCACCATCATGACGATCAAGATCCAGACCAGGGCGGTATGCGGAATTGATTCAATGTAGTAGGTGCCTACCTCGAGCGCCGTGATAACGGTCAGGATGACAGCAATTGTGGCGTACTCACGTGGACCCGGGTGTCCCTCATGAGCCTCGACATCAAGCTCGTGTTCGGTTAGCTGATGTTCCGCCTGTGCCATCTTTTACTCCAACTTAGCCGGCAACGGCGCTAATTGATGAGATAAACAACCGCGAAGATGATAATCCACACAATATCAACGAAATGCCAGTAGAGTCCAGCTATTTCGACATTGAGCGCCTTGTCTCGGGTCACCATGCCCTGACGAAATGATGCCAGGAAAAAGCTAAAGAGCAAAATGACGCCGACGGTGACATGAGCACCATGAAAACCAGTCAGGGTGAAAAATGACGACCCGAATAAGTTCTGACCCAGGCTTAAACCTTCTCGATGAAACAGCGTAAATTCAAAGATCTGGCCGCCAAGGAAGACAAGCCCGAGCAAGCCGGTTGTGAAAATCCAGATACGGAACTTCCGCATATCGTTCGATTGAATAGCCCAGAGCCCCATCACCATAGCGACCGAACTCATGAGCAGCACAAAAGCGCTCACAGAGGTAAAAGGAATATCGAAGACTTCATCAGCATACGGACCAACGACGGACCGGTCATGAGAAACCAGATAGGTCGCAATCAGTGCGCCAAAGAACATACAGTCGGAGGCCAGGAATGCCCACATAGCGACTTTTCGATTGTCAAGCCCGGTTGTCGTTGGGTGAGCAACAACAGGATGATGATCAATGGCCATACGCCCTGAATGTCCTCCCGTTCTGGTTCGCTGTCAGCATAACCGTTTCCACACTACGTATTTCTAAACCCAATCTCGTTCGCCTTCAGCCGGTTCGAGAGCCCAGGACCAGACGCCGATGAAAAGAATCACCACGCCGATCCCTGAAAGCGCCCAGCCGAGTTCATTACGCAGAACAAATCCAAAGAATCCCAGGGCGATACCAAAGGCGGTAACCAGTGGCCAGAATGAGGGATTCGGCAGGTGTATCGCGCCACCATGGCCGTGATCATCATGCAGAGATTCGTGGTCCTCGATCGGCTCATCGCCGTGCCCACCAGCTTCATGACCATACACCTCGGGATATTTTTCGACCCAGAGGGGAATTCGGCTATCGACTTCGGGGATATCCTTGAAGTTGTAAACCGGAGGCGGGCAAGAGATCGACCATTCCAGCGTGGCAGCGTCCCACGGGTTGTCTTCGGCCTGCTCACCCAGTGCGAGGCTTATGTAGGCGTTAATCACGAAGAGGATGAAACTGAGGCCGATGATCATCGCGCCAAAGGTCACAAACATATTCCAGAAATCCCAGTTCAGGCCTTCTTCATAGGTATAAATCCGCCGGGGCATACCTTGAACACCAAGCCAGTGCATCGGGAAGAATGTCAGGTTGAACCCGATAAACATCAACCAGAATTGCCATTTCCCGATCTTTTCATTCAGCATCTTGCCAAAGAACTTTGGCCACCAGAAGTAGATGCCAGAGAAGAGGCCAAAGATCGCACCTCCGAAGAGAACGTAGTGAAAGTGAGCAACGACGAAATACGAATCCTGGTGCTGACCGTCAACTGGTGGAGAGGCGTGCATGATGCCGGAGAGACCGCCGATAATGAACATCGAGACGAAGCCGATAGAGAAGAGCATCGGAGTCGCAAAAACAATTGACCCACCCCACATCGTGCCGATCCAGTTGAAGATTTTGATACCGGTCGGCAACGCGATGAGCATCGTTGCGATCGAGAACACCGAATTCGGCACAGGTCCCATACCAACGGTGAACATGTGGTGCGCCCAGACACTGAAGCCCAGAACCGCAATGCCAGCACCGGCAAAAACCACAGCGGCGTAACCAAACAACGGTTTCTTGGAAAATGTCGGGATAACTTCCGAAACAATACCCATCGCCGGAAGGATAAGGATATAGACTTCTGGATGACCGAAGACCCAGAACAAGTGTTGCCAGAGAATCGGTTGACCGCCCGCCTCAGGAATGAAAAAGAGCGTGTCAAACCACCGGTCAAACATCAGCAACGTCGTGCCGACGGTGAGCGCGGGGAACGACATGACAATCAGGACAGCCGTTATTAGAGTCATCCAGACAAACACCGGCATGCGCATCATGTGCATCCCCGGACACCGCATGTTGATGATGGTGACAATAAAATTGAATGCGGCAGCCAGTGAAGAAATACCGAGCACCTGGATGCCCAGTACCCAGTAGTCAACACCGCTTCCGGACGAATAGGCTAATTCGGTGAGATTGGCGTAATTGAACCAGCCTGCATCCGGCGCACCGCCATGTATCCAGCCAAAGTTCAGGACAATGATGCCGAAAAACAACAGCCAGTAGGAAAATGCATTCAGTCTTGGGAAAGCAACATCGCGAGCGCCAATCATCAGCGGAACAAGCAAATTAAAGAAGCCTGCCGACATCGGCATTACGCCAACAAAGATCATCGTGAGACCGTGCATCGTGAACAGCTGGTTGAACGTGCCTGCGGAAATAAATGTGCTCTCTGGCTGAGCTAGCTGAGCACGCATAAGCAGCGCTTCAATCCCGCCAACACCCAGCCCGACCAGACCAGTCACGAGATAGAGGATTCCGATGCGCTTGTGGTCGATGGTTGTGAGCCAGCTCCACAACCCGTACGGGTAGGTTAGCGGTTCTTCAATGGCGGTAACTTCTTTAACTGTTGTTACACGTGTTGCCATTACCCTACTCCTTCACCTGACCCAGCACTCCCGGTCGGTTGAGTTTCCACCTGGACTTGTCTGGTTATTCGAGCGTTTCGAGGAACGCGACGACATAGTCCAATTCATCGTTAGTTAGCCCGAGTGCCGGCATCGCCGTTCCCGGCTTGACTGCCGGTGGATCTTCTACCCAGATTCGAAGGTTTTCAGGTGTGTTCTCAAGCACTCCGGCAATTGTCGGTGAACTGGCAATGTTGGTGAGGTTTGGACCGACAACTCCGTCTGCCTCGGTCCCATCAATCGTGTGGCAGGTTGCGCAGATAGTCATGAAGATTTCGCGTCCTTCTGCGACGGGATCAGATGGCGCGGCCTGCTCTGCCTCGACCCAGGCAGCGAAATCCTCTGGCGTTTCAGCGACGACGGACATCCTCATCTCCGCATGACCAACGCCACAAAGTTCCGCGCACTGACCAATATATGTTCCAGGTTCACTCGCTTCAAACCACATATGGTTTGTCTGACCCGGCATGATATCGGTCTTGCCGGCCAGGCGGGGAATCCAGAAGGAGTGAATGACGTCTTTGGAAATCAGTGTCAATTCAACACGTTGACCGACAGGGACATGCAGCTCGTTGTCGACATTCAACCCGTCATATTCAGGGTATTCAAACTCAAAGTAAAACTGGTGACCGTAGACAATCACCTGGAAATTCTCATCACTCTCCTCCGCAAGATCAGCAATGCCCTGCAACGTTGGTATAGCAATGACAACCAGAATAATGGCAGGAATCACCGTCCAGAGTACTTCTAGCCGGGTATTGCCATGAACCGGTTTTGGACGTCCGTGCCCGGACCTGGGGTTGTTCCGGTATTTGATGAGAACGAAGACCAGTGCGCCTTCAACAAGCACAAACACCACAACGGAAAGAATAAAGACAATGCCGTAGATATTTTGGACGATGTCGCCGGCTTCGCCAGCCGGATTGATCGTCGACATCGGGTCATCTTCTGTAAGTCCACAACCGGTAAGCAGGAATGTGCTCGCAACGAGTGCGATAAAGAGAACGGCACGAACTGGGAGGCGACGAAACACCTCTAATTTCCCCTTCCCAAACACCAACACCCCCGACAAGATTGAAGAGTGAGATGCTACCAGTATGGACCGAAGTCTAGCATACATTGTGAAGCATTCTACAACGACCATGACCTTCTGGCACAGACCGGATTGCAGACGGAATTCGATTTTCAATCAGGTCGCTAACCCGATCGAAAAAGACTAGGATAATTCAGGTACGACCCGCAAATGTTCAGAAGTGGAGTTGACAATGCCATTTGAGGATACGGGAGTGCGGTTGGGACTTACGACAGGCAGCCGCTGGACCTGGCCAGACCTGCAAGAATTCTGGCAGGCTGCCGAACAATTAGGTTTTGATTCCATCTATATGTCCGACCACATCATGGCCGAGGGGTATGAAACGACGAGTGGTGAGCCAAAGCCAACTGATCCGGACGCCCCGCCTCCACTCATCCCGATGCTTGAGTGCTGGACATTGCTTGCGGGTCTCGCTGCCCGGGTTTCACGGATTGACATCGGAACGATCGTCAGTCCGGTAACGTTTCGGTATCCAGCGATGCTCTGGAAACAAGCCCTGGCTGTTGATCAGATGAGTGAAGGCAGGCTGACACTTGGCCTGGGGGCAGCCTATACCGAACGCGAACACCAGGCATTCGGACTGCCGTATCCTCCGCCGCCAGAACGGGTCTCCATGCTGGAAGAGACGCTCGAGATGTACCGGCTACTTGAAGAACAGGACTACGTGACCTACTCAGGCTCTCACTACCAACTCGATCAAGCGCCGGGCGTTCCCAAGCCGGTAAACGGACATATACCCATTATGATCGGCGGCACGAGGAAACGTATGATGCGACTCACGGCAACCTACGCCGACCATTACAACGCTGTTGGCAGTCCCAACTGGGTTCGCGATCGATTTGCCGATCTCGACGCGCACTGCGAACAGATCGGGCGGGATCCGTCAGAAATTCGCCGCTCGGTCGGCCTCTTCTTCGCTCCGATTCACCCACTGTCGTCTCTTGAACGAGCCTTGCACGTTATCGAGAGTTTTCGCGGCGCAGGCGCTCAGGAGATTATCTTCAGCGGCGGACACGAACACCGGGAAGTTATTGAAGCGCTTGGTGGTCATCTCCATTAGCGACTGACTGGATTACCAGTAGCGCATTGCGCCAAGGAATAGGTCGCGAAGATCGTCCGCGCTGGCTGGCCTTGGCGAAAGTTTCGTAACCCGGTGCTGAGGCAATGTCCCTTCGACCAGAGCCGGGATGTCATCAGGCTCAAAACCGACTGCGCTCAGCCCGTTCGGCATTCCGACCTGGCGCATCAGATCGATGATTGTAGCTGCGAGGATCTCTCCTGCATCTTCCGGAGCGGCGTGCGCTGTGTCAGCGCCCATAAGTTCAGCGGCCAGCAAATGCTTTTCAGGGTTGACAGTCGCTGTCCATCGAAACACAGACGGCGCGTTGAGAATGACCGACATGCCATGTGGAATGATCGGGTGACCAACGTCATACCCTTCCGGGTAAAAATCCCGCACCATCCCAGATACCGGATAGGACATGCCATGCGGTAGATGACAGCCGGCATTGCCAAACCCTATGCCCGCGTAGGCCGCGGCAAGCATCATCTGGCCGCGAGCATGCTCATCTTCT
This sequence comes from uncultured Thermomicrobiales bacterium, assembly GCA_964577155.1. Classification (GTDB taxonomy): domain Bacteria; phylum Chloroflexota; class Chloroflexia; order Thermomicrobiales; family CFX8; genus CAZNYB01. The sequence goes on from CAZNYB010000102.1 coordinate 10,834, forward strand.
GGATGCTCAACTGCTCGGCGAATGTTCTGAGACATCATCTGCAACGATCTGGCGGCCCAGATATCACTTATCGGGTTTGACCCCTGATAGGAAGGTCGCTGGTCCGGGCTTTCTGGAGCTTCCCGCGCATCGTAGGGGATGGCGGTGAGCGACTCAACCGCGTGACAGAGAACATCTAACCCCGAGCAGGCTGCCACCATCGGAGGCATCGTTCTGGTGTTGTCGGGATCGATGATGCCCATCACCGGCCGCAGGGCACGACTGGCAATTCCGGTCTTGGCATGCATCTCGACATAGTCGAAAATGGCCACTCCGGTCGTTTCGCTACCAGTGCCAGCGGTTGTCGGAACGGCAATCAGTGGTTTGAGCGGGCCGGGAACCGGCCTGCCTTTACCGATAGGCGGGTTGACGTAGGCAAGAAAATCTGCCGGGTAGCTTGCATACAAATTGGCTGCCTTCGCGGTGTCCATGGCGGAGCCGCCACCGACAGCGACATAGCCGTCGAAACCCCCATCAACAGCGACGGCAATTGCTTCTTTAAATGAATGGTCCGTCGGTTCTACTCGCGACCGATTGAAGAGCACCGCGTTAATTGAAGCCGCCCGGAGTGACGTGAGGGTAGTCGCGACCGGCTCACTATCGGTGAGATTGAAATCCGTCACCACCAGCACCCGTTGCGCACCGGTTCGCCGCATCTCATAACCGACTTCACCAGTTGCGCCAGGTCCGTATTTAATGCTCGAAGTGTCCATGGTAAAGATCGACTCAGCAGGCATCTTCCACCCTCACCTCTCTTGCCAGCATTCCCGGGTTTCTGACCACCGCATGACTCCGGAAGACGGATACATGTTCATCTTATGCTGACGACAATTCAAGCTCAACTGAAACCAGCGGGCTCCTGGCAACCCAGTCATCCAACCGGTCGAATCCCCGTTCCTTCGCGACAACATCCCGTTCAAGTATCCGGGTTAACACATCCCGGCGCTCACCTTCTTGTGTAATTGGAGTAGCCCGGGCTGGGAGATCGGCCTGAACGCTCTTTTTCAGATGAAACATAAAATCTGGATTCGCGAGTAAATTCGCATACCAGCCCCGCGTTCCCGGAAGACCGGTGATGTATATATCGCCATCGATGTTGTGAAACCAGATTTCTATGCGGTGCTGGTCACCGCTACGGCGTCCTGTCGTTGTGATATCGACGACTCGATCGGTTTCCAATGCACGCTGAATGGCATCTGCTGACACAATGTATCCTTTCGATACGGTCTCTGTTGTCCACCGCTACTTGAACAGTTATCGATGGAACGAAATTCCAGTTCCAATGAGGACGTGGGGCTGGCGCCGGGCGGCCGGAGTATCTACGCTGGAACCAGTTCAAACGTTGCCAGTTCTGCCGGCACCGGTGGATCATCCGGTTTTCGATCATACCCATCAGCGCCAGTTTTGTACTTGTGCGCGACAGCACGGGTTATCTGCCTGGCCACTGCGGGATCCTCGATATGAATAGCCCGCACTGGAACCTCCATCCCGGCGACGTGTACCACCGCCCGTTCATCCGCGGCCAGATTTTGCGGCCAGTCACGCGCCATTCCTCCACCAGATCTGATAAACAATCGGTCGCCATCCCGGCTTATCCAGATAATGACATTGCGAGGTTTCCCTGATTTTCGACCATAGGTAGTAAGTTCGATTTCCATCTCGCGTTCACAAGCTTCGAGTATGTTCCGGTCAAACGTGTCGGTCATGTACATCCCCCTCATTAATCTACGTTGACAGGCCGCCGAAATCGAGCGACTGCTGGTACTATGGTATACCGAAATTTATTGATCACCTTCGGCAACGAGCTGAAGGGTATATGGGAGGAACAACTGTGTCAGCTGAAGCGCGAATTGCAGAACTGGGTATCGAAATCCCAGAAGTACCCGGACCAGCCGGGAACTATGTCCATGCAGTCCGTACCGGGAATCTGCTCTACCTTTCCGGAAAAGGTCCTCAGGATAGTTCCGCCGTCGGCAAGGTAGGGACGGACTTCACCACCGAGCAGGCATATCAGCATGCCCGGCAGGTGGGATTGACCCTGATTGCAGTCATGAAACAGGAGCTAGGCAGCCTCGACAATGTCACCAGGATTGTCAAAGTGCTTGGCATGGTCAATGCAGCTCCGGATTTTGGCCAGCAACCACAGGTCATCAACGGCTG
>CAZNYB010000103.1:0-12917 GCA_964577155.1 uncultured Thermomicrobiales bacterium
ACGCGTATCATGTGTTTTGAACAGTTCGACGAATTCAACTCCTCGTTCGACGATGTGATTAAGGAGATGTTCTCCTGCCTCAGCGCTAAATCCTGAGACATCGCCAGTAACTCCATTCGGCGCGAGATCCTTTGTGTCGAAGTAAATGTGTCCTGCTACATCCCCGACGGCAACCTGTGTAGAGCCTTGCACGCTCAGACCTTCAAACTGATTCAGATTCTCTGCTTCGACCAGGTCCAGTCGCACATCATCTGGGAACAGCTGCATGTTGAACGACATGATCGGGTCGCTTCCATGCCCCATCACTTTGGTCTCAACGCCGTATGCTTCTGCCAGGGTAGCAGGCGAAAAGAGGCGAAATGGCTCGAAACATCCGAGTCTGATGCCATATTCGCGGCGTACCTTGCGCGCTACATGGTCAAGGATCGGCATATTCCCATTGTGACCGCACAAAAAGACCAGATGGTCGAGATTGTGCTCCAGAAAACTGACGACGACATCGTTCATCACCGCTTCGACCGTTGATGCTTCCAACGTCACCGTTCCCGGAAATCGCCGAAACACCTCCGAATAGCCGTACGGTAACATGGGCGCAACAATTGACCCTGTGCGTTCCGCAACCCGGTCAGCTACCCATTCGCTTATTCTGAAATCGCCAACAGGCGTTCCAGGTCCATGTTGTTCGATAGATGCGCCTGGAATCAGTATGACTGGATTTGATTCGAACGCAGTTTCAGCCTCTTTCCAGGTCATCGAGGCTAGCCGAACTTTCCCCACGGTAATTTCCTTCTCCTATCTATCTCCGTTGGGTGAGCTACTGTTCTAATTGAACCCGGGGTTGTATCGAAAACACATCTACACACTAATGTACGGGAGTAGGGTCCTTGCGGTTCTCTACAGCAGCTGACCGTCAATCCAGATTAATCGATTATTTCCGCTCCCCGGGCACGGAGTGAGTCATCCGAATCCTCCAGTATTGTTTCCCCATTCTGGATTTGCTCAAACCACGACTCCTCCAACTTCATGCGTGCGTGAGTTCGAGCCAGTACAGCCTCAGCATCCTCTTTCCTGACAACGACGACTCCATCCTCGTCTCCGACAATGATGTCGCCTGGATTGACGATGACGCCACCGCAAGAAACTGGCAGATTGATCTGTCCCGCCCCTTCTTTGGTAGGTCCAACTGGAGTTACGCCTATTGAAAATACGGGAAGTTTAGCTTCACGCGTTTCAGCGACGTCGCGAACGAGCCCGTCAGTAACGACGCCGGCAATTCCTTTCTTTTTCGCCATCGTGCTCATCACGCCACCCCAGACCGACAGCGACATATCGTATCCGCCGGCAATGACGATCACATCTCCTGGCTCCGCCATGTGTATAGCCTTGGTTGCTAGCAGGTTGTCCCCCGGTCGAGCTTTCACCGTCAATGCGGTGCCACACAGCGGCGGCATCGGTGTGTAAATTGGATTTATTCTGGCATCAAGCGTATTCTGTTTGCCCTGAACATCAGAGATGTTCGCAGCTGCCAGTCCGCTGAATTCCTGAACCAAGCCTTTGTCGGCTCGTGTGATAGTTTTGACAATCGTAAAGCCTGGTTTTACTGCCGTCATTTTCAATCCTTTCGATCGAGCTCACCAATAAACAGCTAAGTAGTTGTCCTACAACTCATCCCGTACAAATGCGACGATCCGATCGACACCTCGATTGATCATTTCCTCACCTTTGGCGGCTGAGCCGACCGCGGGATTCCCGACGACTCCGGAATCCGAACGGGCCTTCATCCCCTTGTACTGAATGATGTCGCCATAGGCTACCGATTGTGTTGGCGTCTGATCTTCAATGCGGTCCGCAACGACCAGTTCGGGTTCGAGATAGAGCATGATCGAAGTACCAATTTCAGATGCATGTCCGTTTGCGTACGGCGCTGAATCTACGATGTCGGAGACCAGATCTGCCACGTAATCCCACCAGAACACCTGGGCACAGGTGACCTCACGCGCATGCTGTAGTTCCATAGCAACCTCGGAAATGGGACCGATGTTTCCCCGGTGGCTATTCAGGAACAGCACCCGTTTGAAACCCCAGTCTATAACACTCTCGGCTGTTTCCCGGACATATGCCATGAGCGTCCGGGTGGATATGTTCAATGTCCCGGGAAAATCTCCTAACGACCGCGAAAAACCGACAGGCAGCGTAGGAAGCACCGCCACGCCGAGTTGTTCGCCGACACGCCGAGCCACGTGAGTGATGACGATCGTGTCGGTGCCTACCGGCAGATGTTGCCCGTAGACCTCAACCGCGCCAGTTGGAATGATGACGAGGTCGCTTTTCTGTCTCAATACATCAAAGTCGACCCAGGGTTGTTCCATCATGTACATCTTGAGCGTTCCTTCATCCGTTGCCAACAGCCTGCTTTCTTGAGGAGTTTGTTCAATTTCAAGCTCCGCAGAAAGTTAATTAAGATGAAACTTTATCGCATTTTGAATTTAAATGTTACCGTTCACAAATCTGATTTGACTCTACCAAGGACTTCCGTCAGGGTCAACAGAAAAGTAAATTGCTAGTCCATCATTCCCGTGAATCCGACGAGCCTCGTGTTCGAATGCAATTGATGTTGTATTACGGTGGCGATGTTGGCTGGCCTGACGTTCACCATACGTCAGGTTTGAATCACGTTCGAAATACCGGGCTACCTGAGTACGGTTTTGGCAGATCTCAACCTGGAATGTAAATCAGTCTCCGGGAAGTGGCGGTCTCATGGTGTGCCAGGAAGTAGCCCCTTCAAACGCGTGAGCAACTTGAATCACAGTGGGCTCATCGAACCACCGACCGGCAATCTGGAAACCGATTGGCGTGCCATCACTCGAGAATCCAGCTGGAACGACTATTGCGGGTACCCCGGCAAGATTGTAGATTCCGGTGTACTCTGGCCCGGTTTGCCGAAGGTCGAGCACCCGGCCATCGATGTTTGTGTACCAGCTACCGGCATCTCCAGCCCTGGCAGGATTCGCTGGCCCAACGACCACATCAAACGTATCGAACATCGATTCAAAGGCGTCTCGAAGCTTGACCCGCACCTGCTGTGCTTGAATGTATGCGGTTGCCGGAATGACACTGCCGAGATCCAATCGCATCAGCGCGGTTTCGCCGAATTTTTCAGGAGTTTCTCGTAGCGTATCGAAATGTACTGCAGCCACTTCTGGAAGCATTATTGACTGTTGCATTGCTTCTGCATGTTCAACTAACGGGAGCGTCACTTCTTCCGCATCGACTCCAAGATCAACCAAAACGTTGATTGCCTTCTTAATAGCTCCATCGACGTCTGGATCAACCGATGAGACGGTGTAGCCTGTAGCGACTCCGACCCTGATTCCGGACAGGTTTCTTCCGATTTTTCCGAGCATATCAGGAACGACATGCTGGGATGAAGATTCATCATTCTGATCGAAACCGGATATTGGCTGCAACATGTAACCAGCATCGATGACGCTTCTTGTAAACACGCTGGCATGGTCAAGGCTATAGCTCAGCGGCACGATGCCTGCCCGGCTGACACGTCCGTAGGTCGGTTTGAACCCGACGACCCCATTGACATTGGCTGGCGCGCGACCGGAACCGCCTGTATCAGTGCCAATCGAACCGTGCGCCATGCCAACAGCAACGCTGACAGCTGATCCTGAACTGGAACCCGAAGACGTTTTGCCAGCATGCCAGGGATTGAGTGGTTGTGGAAAGGCATCATTCATGCTGAACGCATACTCGAACAGATTTGTTTTACCAACCAGGACCGCTCCAGCAGCACGGAGTCGTGCATAGACACCAGCGTCAGTGTCAGGGATCCAATCAGGGTTGACGAGCGAGCCACATGATGTCCGAATGCCTCGCGTTTCAATGTTGTCCTTCAACCCAACCGGAATCCCGTGCAACGGTCCGCGCAGCCTCCCGGTTCGAATTTCCCGTTCCGCCTGTTCTGCCTGCGCCATCGCAATATCGTGGACAACCGTAATGTAGGCACGCATCTCACGGTTGTGCAGGTCGATTCTGTTCAGAATCGCTTCCGTTACTTCGATCGGTGAAACCTCACGGGATGCAATTCGGTCGTGCAACGTCTTGATTGTTGAAAAACAGAGCTCGACCTGAGGATCTTTCATCATGACGATCCGCATCGGTCATACGTCAGTACCGGAGGTTCCACTTTTCTGAGGTCAGTTTGTCTCATGCTTTCAGCTCTACTCAGATAGCTGGAGAGCGTCTGGACAAGCTGAATGGTCCGATCTTCGGGAAGAGTCAAGTTTACAGCTGCGGCGATCCGTCTCACGTCTTCCTGACTAATTCGATCATCTTTGACACGTTGTTCATCGGACATCAATAACTGCCTTTTCTTGTGGCGTTTCTTCGACGAAATGAGAAGATCCTACTTCGGAACTATTGCCTGACTGTCGCCTGAGGCTTGAACAGCAAACATAAACCAAAATCTATGTTCAGCGTACCTCGATCACGAATCAACTGTACTGTTTCCAACAGTTTCAAGATTCGCTCGGAACGAACCACTAAACACTGCAGCGTGGTAGCTAATATTCAAATGCCAATCGCAAAAAGTTGCGCTACCGTTTCCGTACGGCTGTACGGGTGTTTTTAGATTCGGTGGCCATCCGATCTCAGCATACTTTCGATACAACTCGCTATGACTACGCTACAATGGATTCATACTACGAAGCCGTTCAGATGGCGAACCAGGTAATGCATGCTCGACTTCCAATGGTTACTGTCTAGACTAAGTCTTTCTTCACTCTTCGATATTCTTGTCGTTGCTGTTGTCATCTACTGGCTTTTGGGAGTTGCTCAAGGCACCAGGGCAGCGCTGATTATCCGAGGCATGGCAATCCTAACCGTCTGTATCTGGCTGGTGTCGCGGGTGTTTGAGTTGACTGCGGTCGGCTGGTTGTTGGGGAGCTTGCTTCCGATTCTTCTGATCTCAATCCCAATTATTTTCCAACCGGAATTGCGACGCCTCCTCGAACAGATCGGTCATTTCGATCAATGGATACGTGTTCCGTTGCCCGCTAGCCAGGGCGGTGGTCTTGAGACAACAGTCAACGAGATCAGCAAAGCAGCGGCCGAACTCAGCCGGAGTAACTACGGCGCGCTAATCGTTATCGAACGAGAGACTGGACTCCTTGAGTACGCTGATCGCGGTGTTCCGCTCGATGCTGCGGTGACCCGACAACTTCTGGTTAACCTCTTTTTTCCCAATTCTCCATTGCACGATGGCGCTGCGTTGATTCGACAGGATCGTATCCTCGCTGCTCAAGTGGTGCTTCCACTTTCAGAAAATGTTGAAGCTGGAGGCAGGCTGGGAACCCGGCATCAGGCAGCAATTGGTATTACTGAAGAATCTGATGCGTTGGCAGTTATTGTGTCTGAAGAGACTGGCCGTATATCAGTCGCTCACAACGGAAGACTTGTTGAAAACCTTGATCAGGAGCGGCTACGCAGAGCGTTAAGAACTCTTCTCCGCCTGGATAAGAAACAGGGCACAAACGGCAAGCAAGGCGGAAAAGATGGAACGAATACCATTCGAAGAAGGATTCGAATAAGGTCAAACGGCAAGGCGAACGAGTCAAGTGAGTCAGCCGATCAAAGGAGTGCGACGGCGTGGGAAGTCGAATCGGACGGATAATCAGCGCAGGAAATTTCGTGCGTCTGCTCATCTCGATCGTCCTTGCATTCGTCGTCTGGGGCTTTGTCCAGTGGGAGACTGACCCGGATCGTAGCCGCACATTTTTCAGTATCGAGATCGAACAGGAAAACCTGGATCCTGCTCTTCAACGGACCAGCCCACTCCCGACCGTCAATGTTACCGCTCGCGGACCCCGGTCAGTCATTTTGAGCCTCGATGCCACGGACGTGGAAGCTATTCTGGATCTCAAGAATGTGACCGAACCTGGCACTACCGAGCAGAAAATTACTGTTCCGTCGATTGACGGCGTGCGAGAGATAGAAACAACACCATCGTCAATCGATGTCACCGTCGAGCGTATAGTGACTGAAGAGTTCGAAATTGAGCTGGAACAACCGCTACCATCACCGCCGAATATCTCAAATATTGAACTCTCAACAAATACCGTCGTCCTGACGGGAACCCAATCGCAGATGGATAGGGTTGATAAAGTGGTCGTCAATCTCGACCTCTCTGGGAGAACTGATACCTTTGGTGTCGATGTTTCGGCAGTGCCAGTCGATAGCGGTGGTGTAGAGGTCGAAGGAATTACCGTTTCTCCAGACGTTATTCACATCGACATTCTCTTTGAGGTTCAAACCAGGATGATTCCGGTCAGTGTGATTTGTAGGTGTATCACCGAAAATGGTATCGAGCTAACAAATCCGGAATCCGCCAGTTCGATTCCTTCAGAAGTGCAAATCGTAGGTCCTGCTTCCCTGGTTGCTGACGTTGGGGTGATTGAGACAGAACCGGTCGATATCTCGACAATTCAGGAGTCGAGTTTTATATACGCAGTTCCGTTGGATGAGTCCAATCTACCGGATGGCGTTACACTTGGAGTTTCATCCGTCGACGTTTGGGTTGAAGTAGCTCCTGAGGAAGTTGTATTTGAAGACATTCCAATTACGGTTGTAAATCTGGAACCTGGTATGCGCGCTGTACTTTCAGAGACGACGGCAACGTTCACCATTACTGGTCCTGCAGAGGTGTTGGGTACGCTTGAATCACCTCCTGTGCCCATTGTGGATGCCAATGGTCTCACCACCAGCACGTCACGCGCGGCGGTTCAGGTTATTCTCACACCTGGTTTATCGTTTCTGGATGTTACTCCGTCTGAAGTGCAGTTGACGATTATTCGGGTCCAACCGGCGGAAACGTTAAGCCTATCCACAGCTTCACCAGTTCGGCGTGATTGATCACATGCTTGTATGCACGTATTGCGCCAACAATAAAAACTCAGCGGAGTCAGTTCAATTTTCTAATTTTGAGTGAGATCTTAATGCAGCAGCAGAATTCGTTTGAAATGAGCGAGCAAGAGTTATTTGGTCTGTACCTCTTGGGAGAGCAAAATAGCTTCGGATACCTCGCGCATTGATCGCCGGTTGTCCATGCTGGTTCGACGCATGCGGTTGAAGGCTTCTGATTCGCTAAGTCCGTAAGCCTCCATCAACACCCCTTTAGCCCGCTCGACAAGTTTTCTCGTTTCCAAAGCCTCCTCAAGGTCGCTAACCTTTTGTTCGAGATTTTGTCGTCTGGCAAATTGGTTTAAGGCTATTTCAATCACCGGAGTCAGATCCGACTCTCTGATTGGTTTAACCAGACAACCAGAAGCTCCCGCACCGGCTGCAAGCGAAATTAGATCTATGTGAACAGGGTCAAGAAGAATGACAACCGGTGCAACTCTCGGTTCTAGAATTGATTTCGAAGTGGTCTTTTGATCGAAGTTCGTGAGATTGAAATCAACGAGCAGGAGGTCGGGTCGAATCTTATTCACCAGATCGAAAGCGAGCTCTGCATCCGATGCATCTGCCACAACATCATAGCCGAGGTTGGTTAGCATTTCGCGGAGATGAAGACGGATCAACGACTCCTCATCGGCGATCAGTATTCGAGCCTGGCTGGGCGACATCAGCGTCACCTTCCATCTTTTGATGGGTGCTTGGCCGCCATCTTTGCGGCAACAATACCGGAACAAACGTCATGGCGAACTGGGAAAATAATCGAGTTCTGGATTCCTCGACTACGCCCAAATCTTCGAGTACAGAGTCGGGGCGAGAGGATTCGAACCTCCGACCACCGGTACCCCATACCGGTGCGCTACCAGACTGCGCCACGCCCCGAAGGTCTCAAATCTTACCATGGCACATGCACCGCACATGGTTACAAATCCGCAGTGCCAGGCGTCACATTCCTGAGTTATCGCCTGGCACTGCGGAACTTAATTACTTGACCTCAGCCGTAGCGCCAGCTTCTTCGAGCCGTGCTTTGGCTGCTTCAGCATCTTCTTTGCTGACGCCTTCTTTGACGGCTTTCGGAGCGGAATCAACAACATCTTTGGCTTCTTTAAGACCGAGACTTGTGAGTTCCCGAACGGCTTTGATCACCTGTATCTTTTGTCCGCCGACCTCTGTGAGGATGACATCAAATTCAGTTTGTTCATCGTCAGAGTCGCTGGCTCCATCGCCTGCGGCTCCCGGCGCGGCGGCCATCGCCATCGGCGCAGCAGCAGTGACGCCGAACTTCTCTTCTAAAGCTTTGACGAGATCGGAGAGTTCGAGGACGGTCATCTGTTCAATGGATTCAATGATTTCGTTCATTTTTTCTTCAGTGAGAGCCAATTTTCAGTTCCTTCCTGATGTACAAAGTACCCGACCAACAGGTCAGTTGAATTTACGCAGCCTGCTCCACCTGTTGCGCTCTGGCTTGCAGCGTATAAAGCAGGCTTCTTTGCGGTCCTGACAGCACATTTACCAATCCAGATATCGGTGCAGCGATGCTGCCAACAATCTTGGCGAGTAGCTCGTCCCTGCTTGGAAGGTCCGCGATATCGCTGACCCGTCCGGCATCAACAATCACTCCATCCAGTACCGCAGAACGTATCTGGAGTATTCGAGATGAACGCACAAAATCCCGAATGACTTTGGCCGGTTCTGCGACATCGTCATAGGCAAACATCAGAGCCGTCGGTCCAACGAGCAGTTCATCCATGCCTTCGAAATCATTCGCTCTGGCGGCGATGCGCGTGAGAGTATTTTTTGACACGCGAAATTCAGCATTGTGTGGCCGCAAGTTTGCGCGCAACTGCTGCAAATCACCAACTGAGAGTCCACGATAATCGGTGATTATGGTCAGGTTTGCTTCGGACAGAGCCGTTGTCAACTCCCCAACGATCATCTCTTTCTTGGGTGTTGCCATATTTTTTCGTCCTCCTTTCTAGTTGTTCAGATCTCCAACAACAAAAAGTCTCCGGCCATAATGGCACGGAGACACAAGCTGACTAAGTACGTATTCTTGCCACTCCGCTACCTCGGCCGGGAATTAAGAGCTCAAACCTCTCCGGCTGTCTATGGCGCGACGGATCTATTCTGTTTTCTAAGCCGCTCGCTCATTGGCAAGACGCAATGTCTCGACCACATCAAGCGGGATACCAGGCGCCATTGTACTGGTAATTGTCATCGAGTGACAATAGTTGCCTTTCATAGCGTCCGGGCGGTTTCGTTGAATCGCGTCGGTCAAAGCATAAAAATTGTCGAGTAGTTTTTCATCTTCAAAGGATTTTCGCCCGATGACGACATGGATGATTCCGGTTCGATCGTTGCGAAACTCAACCCGCCCGCCTTTGACTTCGGTAATTACTCGCGGGAGATCTTCTGCGTCCCGAACGACAGTTCCTGCCCTCGGATTTGGCATCAGTCCACGACGTCCCAGAATCCGGCCCAATCCGCCCACTTTACCCATCTGGTCGGCCATCGCAATCGTGGCGTCAAACTCCAGCCACCCATCCTGGATCTGGTTCACATAGTCGTCAACGCCTACGAAGTTTGCTCCAGCTTGTTCTGCGATACGCGCGCCTTCGCCTTCGGCAAACACCAACACTCGGATTTCTTTACCTGTGCCATGCGGCAAGATCACAGTAGATCGAACGGCTTGATCAGCCTGCCTTGGGTCAATGCCTAGCCGGTAATGCGCTTCGATCGACTCATCAAAGTTGGCGAACGAAATCTCCTTAAGAAGCTGGAAACCTTCGTCTGGCAGATACAGTTTATCGGGTTCGATTTTTTCAACTGCCTGCAAATATTTTTTGCCATGCTTTGGCATTTTTCACTCCTTCAGTGGTGCTTTCGGGAAATGATATTCCCTCCCACATGTTTAAAACCAGATTCTCAGACGACCACGATCCCCATCGAGCGGGCAGTTCCTTCGATCTGTTTCATGGCTCCATCGATGTCAACTGCATTGAGATCCGGCATTTTGATTTCCGCAATTTCGCGAACCTGATCCCTGGTAACCTGACCGACGATCTCCTCTTTCGGATTCTGAGAGGCAAGCTCAATCCCAGCGGCGCGCTTCAGGAGGTCAGTCGCTGGCGGAGTTTTCGTAATAAAGGTAAACGAGCGGTCTTCATACACGGTGATGACAACCGGGACAATTTGTCCAGTCTGACCGGCAGTCCGCTCATTGTATTCCTTGCAGAAGTTCATGATGGCAACACCATGCTGACCGAGCGCCGGACCGATCGGCGGCGCAGGGGTTGCTTTCCCAGCTGGTATCTGCAATTTGATATAGGTTCGAATTTTTTTCGCCAACGTCTCACCCTGTCCATGTTATTTGTCGTGCCATCCGGGCAAAAGGAGGCCGACATCAGATGTGCCGGCAGATTTTACAATAAATTGTCGTGGCTAGCTCTCGCGCTCCACCTGCAAAAAATCGAGTTCTACGGGAACTTCTCTGCCAAAGAACGAGACCAGAACTTTGACCTTACCTTTTTCCTGGTTGATCTCATCGACCGAACCCCGGAAGTCGCTGAATGGTCCGTCCATGATACGCACTGCATCGCCAACGGTAAGTGACATTTTGACCTTCGGCGCATCCGACGCCATTCCCGCGATAATCGAGTCGACTTCAGTGTCGCTAAGCGACACCGGCTCAGCGCCCATACCCACAAAATTTGTAACCCCAGGTGTGTTACGAACTATCGACCAGGATTCATCATCCATGTCCATTCGCACCAGCACGTAGCCAGGAAACACCTTGCGCTGGACCGTTTTTCGTTGTCCAGACTTTATTTCTATTTCTTCCTGCGTGGGAACAATGATCTCGAAAATGCGATCTTCTGCGTCCATGGATTCAATGCGGTGTTCGAGATTCTGGCTGACTTTGTTCTCGTACCCGGAATAGGTGTGTACGACGTACCAGTTCCCTTTAGGTCGTTCTTCGGTCGCGACTCCGCCTTCCGCGGCTTCACGATTTTTCTTCAGTCTATCGCGCAGCGAACGTGCCATTTATTTTTACCAGTTCCTAACTAGATTGAGGGAATATTGTCCCAAAGCCGGACGAATATAGCGTCGATGCTGCCTAGCAATATGCCGAGCACAAATGCCATTGCAATAACGACGATCGTCAGATTGCGTGTCGTTTGAGCGTCCGGCCAGGTTACTTTCTTGATCTCGGCGATTGTGTCACGAAGTGAGTTCTGGATTCGGCCAAACCCACTATGAGGATCGGTAGAACGCGCCGGACGACGTGCGGCTCGCTTTTCTGGCTCTTTAACGTTTGGTTCCTGCGTTACGGCAGGTTTTGTGCGAGATTTTGAAGATCTCCGGGCGGTTGGCTCTGATGCCATTTCAGATTCCTTTGATTAGGGCGATTGGAACACACCAGAGCGAATCATGCATCTCCAGCGATACTCTGCTTCCATTGGGACCGGTTAATTTGCTGTCAGCCTCGTCATACCATGTAGCAATGGAGTCTGACTCTTGCAGGGCCGGCAGGACTCGAACCCGCAACCTACGGTTTTGGAGACCGTTGCTCTACCAATTGAGCTACGACCCTGAATACACTGAGTCTGCGATTTATCGCGTCTCCCGGTGCAATCTCTGCTCCCGACATCGCGGGCAATATTTTTTCAACTCAAGCCGGCTCGGATCGTTTCGCCGGTTCTTCTCCGAATGATAGTTCCGTTCCCTGCATTCCGTACACTCAAGGGTGATCAGAATGCGGTTACCTCTAGCTCTGGCCATTATATACCATCCATTTCCGGGTTTTGTTTACCACCGGCGCCTGGCAGCAATGTGAAATTGTTGTCTCATAAGTATACGCCTTGATACTTTGCCCGAGCGCTACTTACTTCGGAACCAGTCTACTCGCTGATTGAAGTGACGACGCCAGCGCCAACTGTGCGACCACCTTCGCGAATCGCAAACCGCAATCCTTCTTCAATCGCCACCGGCTGGATCAACTCCACTTCCATCTCCACATTGTCTCCCGGCATCACCATCTCGATCTCACTGTCGAAATCGATCGCTCCTGTCACATCCGTCGTCCGAATGTAAAACTGTGGCCGGTACCCGCGGAAAAATGGCGTGTGCCGTCCTCCCTCATCTTTCCCCAGCACATAAACTTCCGCTTTGAACTTCTGATGCGGCAGGATCGAACCCGGTTTGCTCAACACCTGACCCCGTTCGACCTCTTCCCGGTCAATCCCGCGCAACAGACAACCCACGTTGTCGCCAGCTTCGCCCGACTCCAGCGTCTTCTGGAACATCTCAACCCCGGTCACCACCACTTCCCGGGTGTCCTTGATCCCGACAATCGACACCGTCTCGCCAGCTACCACCCGGCCGCGTTCAACTCGACCGGTCACCACTGTGCCGCGTCCTTTGATCCCGAACACATCCTCCACCGGCATCAGAAACGGTTGATCGACCGCTCGTTCTGGAGTCGGAATGTAGTCATCCACTGCCTGCATCAACTCGAGAATCGACTGGTACTCTGGCGCACTCACATCCTCGCTGCTGCTCTCCAGGGCAGCCAACGCACTCCCCCGGATTACCGGGATGTCATCACCAGGAAACTGATATTCGCTCAGCAGTTCCCGGACTTCCAGTTCCACCAGTTCCAGCAACTCCTCGTCGTCCATCATATCTACCTTGTTCAGGTAGACGACCATCGCTGGCACTTCTACCTGTCGAGCCAGCAAGATGTGTTCCCGGGTCTGGGGCATTGGTCCGTCTGGAGCGCTGACCACCAGAATCGCGCCATCCATCTGGGCAGCGCCGGTGATCATGTTCTTGATGTAGTCGGCATGACCGGGACAGTCGACATGAGCGTAGTGCCGGCTATCGGTTTCATACTCGACGTGGGAGATGGCGATCGTGATGCCACGGTCCCGTTCTTCCGGTGCGTTGTCGATCGA
>CAZNYB010000104.1:0-12745 GCA_964577155.1 uncultured Thermomicrobiales bacterium
CGCCAGAACCGTGGACGATTTCCAGGTTGGCAGATTGAGCAACGCTTGCATGGGTATAGACATAGAGCGCACCGGCAACGATCAGAACAATGATGACGCCAAAGAGAAAGGTGCAGGTGGTGATAATAATCCAGGCTCGTCGAATCTGACTTGCCGCGGTCCGCGATTGAGAATAGGTGCCAGTGACGCCCACGTCTCCTGATTACTCTCTCTCAGGACCGTTTAGATCGACTATCTGCAGTGCTGGCGAAATACTGTTTGCGCTGGGCAGCCGAAACAACAGGATCCACAGGGTTGAAGGAGCTGATGAATCTGCGATGTGCGGTTTGAAACGTGCCGCTTGCTATGGCAGCGCGCATGACATTAATCTGACGGACAAGAAACCGGAGGTTATGAATCGAGGCTAGTCTGAGCGCTAGCGGTTCTTTCGTTCGGAAGAGATGATGCAGGTATGCGGTGGAGTAGCTCTTGCAGGCTAAACAATCGCAGGTAACGTCCACGGCTTCGTCGATCGACCGGTAGGCTGCTCCTTTTAGGTTGATCCTGCCGGTAGGCGTATAGAGACTGCCGTGCCGGCCGACCCTTGTCGGCAAGACACAATCGAACATGTCGATCCCTTGAGCAACGGCGTTCCAAAGATCTTCGGGTGAGCCAACTCCCATCAGATAGCGAGGCCGGTTCCATGGCAGGGGCTCTACCGACGCGGACAGCATCTCCGCCATAATCTCTTTCGGTTCGCCAACACTCAGCCCACCTATTGCCGACCCATCGACATCCTGACTCGCAATAAACCGTGCTGAATGTCGTCGTCTCTCCGTATCAAACCCGCCCTGAGCGATGCCAAACAACAACTTCCTGGGAATCATCGTCCTGTCTATACGCCGGTCGAAGGTAGTTATGTTTCTAGGAAGCCAGCTGTGAGTAAGTTCGGCCGCTTGTTGCTGTTCGGTATCAGTGGTATCGAAACCGGCACAGACATCGAGCGGCATGATGATATCCGCGCCAATTCGGATTTGCGTCTCTATCGCGGATTCTGGACTCAAGCGTTGCAAGCTGCCATCAACGTGAGAACGAAACTCAACGCCTTGCTCGCTCAGTTTGCGTTTCCTGGCCAGGCTATATATTTGATAGCCACCCGAGTCGGTTAAGGTCGGCCGGTGCCAACCCATGAACTTACCCAGGCCACCTAGTTCAGAGATGAGAACATCTCCCGGACGTTGCATCAAATGGTAAGTGTTGCCAAGGACAATTTCTGCGCCTAACGCTTCAAGATCATCGACTCCAACTGCCTTGACGCTTGCCTGGGTGCCAACCGGCATGAACACAGGAGTTTGCACCTCGCCAGTAGTGAGGTGCAACGTTCCGGTTCTGGCCGCTCCATCCGATGAACAAACATTAAACGGAAGATTTGGTTTACGGATTGACATTAACGATCCTGATTGTTCTAGACTGATCAATGAGCAATAGAACCTTCATTCACCACCTTCGCGCCACAGTTCTTCAACAGACTTTCAGCCTCTTGTATGGACCGTTGGCGATTATGCACGAGCCAGCAGGTCGTATCGTCAGTGGTCGAGCATGGCCTGAGCGCCGTCTCCGCATCCTCTCGCTTACCGGGCCAGCTCGTATAACGCTTGACCTTGGCTGCGGGAGCGGAAGCCTGCTCATGGAAATATCCAGGGACCATTCTATAGCGGTTGGCGTCGATCCATCAAAAGCGATGCGGGGTCTGGCGAAAAGTAGAGGCTGCAAGGTCATTCGCGGGACCGCCGCAACAGTACCGGCTCCAGCACATCAATTTGACCGGATAGTCGTCACTTACCCCGGTCCGTGGATAGCCGAACCCGCGACCTGGGTCGAACTGGAACGGGTAACCAAACCAGGTGCTACGATCGGGATACTGCTTGGTGGCACGTACACACGAGGACCGTTCTCTTGTATCCGGCAAATCCTTGCCAAAATTGCCTACGGCAATCAAGATCTAGCAACCGCATTCGATAGTAGCCAGTTCGGTTCCGAGCGTATTCCCGGGGAAATTCGTCCAGTGGAGGACGAATGGGGTACCGCATGGTACTGGATAGGAAAGCGTAGATAGCTACCTACGAAGGACTATTTTTCGAACCATTTGAACTCAGGACTTCTTCGTCGAGATCCACAAGGTCGGCTAAAGGATCTTCTCGTGAAGCAGTCTTTTCAGTTGCTTCTTGCGACACTGGTTCGATTTCATTCGCAGGCTCAGGTGCTTTTTTCACGCCCTCTGAGCGACTTGATGCTGAAGATGTCGATTTCGTTGAAGAGTTGTTGACGGGGTTGACATCCTGTACAGCCTCATCGACTGTGCCTGTAATCGTTTTTCCGATACCTTTGGTTTCTCGGGTGATTTCCCTGACCGTACCCTCGAATTCGCCCTGGACTTCTTCTAACGACGAACGAATTTCTGAAATCGGTCCCTCCAGGTCGCCGGTTAGATCCTTGGTCATGCGGCGAAACTCGCGTAAGGTGCGACCCGCCTCTCCCATTACTTCTGGCAATCGGCCCGGACCAAGTATGAGCAGCGCAACGACCAGGATCACCATGGCTTCTAGTGCCCCGATACCGAAAAAGGTCATGTGGAATGCTCCGGAATTTCTTATCCTTGCCTGCAGACCAGCGTCTGGTTTCTGCATGGAATACGTGGCGAGTATATCATCCGGTCTCGTTTTTCTAACTCGTAAAATAGTACAGACTACCGGACAATCTTGGAAAGGTTGCAATGCTTAGAAGACTCGTACAGCGCATTCGTTCCGATGAAAGCTCAACAAAGATTCGCTATAAAGCTGTGATCGGGTTAGGAAATCCTGGTCCGGAATATAGCCAGTCCCGTCACAACGCAGGATTTATGATCGTCGACCAGCTCTGTGCAAGATACCAGCTGACTGATCGAGGAAATCGATTCGGATCGATACTGAGTCAATACAACCAAAACGACGGCGCAGTTATATTCGCCAAACCACTAACCTACATGAATCGAAGCGGTATCGCGGTTGACCAGATATTGAGGTACTACGCTATTCAGCTCGAAGACCTGCTCGTGGTATACGATGAACTGGATCTCGCATTTGGCCGGATGCAGATTCGGCCAGGCGGGAGCGCAGGCGGTCACAACGGGATGCGATCTGTGCTGGAGGCACTCGGAACAAACGACGTCCCAAGGTTGCGATTTGGAATCGGTCGACCAGTTCGAGGCGCGACGATAGATTACGTATTAGACTCGTTTGACGATGAGCAGGAAAACCGGCTTCCAGGACTATTGACACAAGCCGCGGATGCCGTTGAACATTGGCTTCAACAGGGCATCCAGAGCGCGATGAATGAGACCAACCGGCGTACTGCAGAAGAGGCAGTCTAACGATCCAGGAGAATGCAATGGATATCACCCGAGTCACCGTTATTGGCGCAGGAACGATGGGCAGTGGCATCACCCAGGTGCTCGCTCAGTCGGGAATCGTTGTCACGATGTCTGACCAGTCTTCGGAGGCTGTGACCAGAGCGGAGTCTCAAATTGACCAGAGTCTGTTGCGTTCCGTCGACCGTGGCCGACTGTCTGAGGACGACTACAACCTCGCGGTTAGTTTGATCGAAACGACCACCACACTTGACTCTGTCGCAACCGCGGATCTGGTGATTGAAGCTGTGATCGAAGATCCCGATGTCAAATCGAAACTGTTTGCCGAACTGGATCAACTCGCCCCCGAGCGTTCGATTCTGGCATCAAACACCTCTTCGATTTCGGTTACTTCGCTGGCTGCTGTGACTGAGCGACCCGATCGCGTCGTCGGAATGCACTTTTTCAACCCGGTTCCGGTCATGAACCTGGTCGAGATTGTGCGTGGGCTGAACACAAGCGATGAAACGGTTGACGCCGTACGTAGCCTTACCGAGCGATTGAATAAAACTCCGGTGGTCGTAGCTGACTTCCCTGGTTTTGTCTCCAATCGTGTGCTGATGCCGATGATAAACGAAGCGGTGTACTGCCTGATGGAAGGTGTGGCTACGAAAGAAGATATCGATTCCGTGATCCGCCTCGGATTGAATCACCCGATGGGACCGTTGGCGCTTGCCGACCTGATCGGACTCGATGTCTGCTACAGCATCCTTAATGTCTTGCAGAAAAATTTCGGCGATCCAAAGTACCGACCATGCCCGCTTCTCAAATTGATGGTTGATGCAGGTAAACTGGGACGTAAGACTGGCGAAGGCTTCTACACCTACTCATCATGATTGCAGCCAGGGAGATCGTTATGTCACTTCCGCTTACCGATGACCAAATCATGCTTCAGGAGCTTACCCGGGATTTCGCTGCCAATACTGTCGCCCCTCGGGCTGCTGAACGCGACAGTTCCGAATCATTCCCGGAAGAGGAGCTTGCCACTGCCGCTCAAATTGGTTTGATGGGGCTGGCGATTCCGGAGACTTACGGTGGCTCCGCTGTTGACTCAGTGACCACAGCGCTTGTGTATGAGGAGATTGCCCGTGCCTCGGCAGCAATGTCAGTTATTCTCTCAGTACACAATACCCTTCACAGCAGCGCGATTGCAGGCTGGGCTAGCGGGGAAGTACAGGAACGTCTGTTACCAAAACTCGCGAGCGGAGCATGTCTCGGCGCGTACGCGCTAACGGAATCTGGCGCGGGTTCAGATGCAGGTGCTATTTCTTCAAGAGCAGTAGCACATGGCGATACCTATACGATCACCGGCCAGAAGATGTTCATCAGTAACGCGGCGCATGCTGGTGCATATATCGTCTTTGCCGTGACCGATCCTGCTGAGCGAACGTCAAAACGCATAACGGCATTCGTTGTTGAGCGAGATACTCCTGGCCTGGAAGTCTCCACAAAAGAGCGCAAACTGGGAATTCTGGCTTCCGAAATCTGCGAAGTTGTGCTCAACGAGGTTGAAGTGAGTCGAGCCAATATCCTCGGTGAACAAGGGGGCGGTTTTGGCATCGCAATGCAACTTCTGGATTCCGGGAGAATTGGCATCGCGGCGCAAGCCTTAGGAATTGCGGAAGCCGCGCTTGACGCCAGCCTGGCATACAGCAAACAACGAAAGCAATTCGGCCAGTCGATTTCCAGCTTTCAAGCCATCCAGTGGAAACTTGCCGATATTTCGACTCGCATAGAAGCTGCTCGCTTGCTCGTCTGGCAAGCAGCCCGTTTGAAAGATAGCGGAAAGTCGTTTTCTCGCCATGCCTCGCAGGCGAAACTATTTGCCAGCGAGCTAGCAGTCTGGGCTTCAAATCAGGCGGTGCAGATACACGGAGGGTACGGCTACCTCAAGGATTTCGGCGTCGAGCGGCTCTACCGGGATGCCAAGGTAACCGAGCTTTACGAGGGTACATCCGAAATTCAACGGTTAGTTATCGCCAGAGACCTGCTCAAGGACGGAGCACGTTGATGTCTTCGATGCAGACGCGAACCTCCCCGATTCGAGTACTGATTGCAAAACCTGGCCTCGATGGTCACGACCGGGGCGCGAAGGTGATTACTCGCGCCTTTCGCGACGCTGGTATGGAAGTTATCTACACCGGCCTGTTTCAAACTCCCGAGATGATTGTGCGTGCCGCCCAGGATGAAGACGTCGATGTCATCGGGCTGTCGGTGCTCTCGGGTGCCCACCTTGGACTTGTGCCACCAATCATTGATGGGCTTCGGCAGATTGGACTTGATGACGTGCTTGTCGTTGTCGGAGGCACCATTCCCGACACCGACGTCGACCGATTGCAGGAGATGGGAGTTTCAGCTGTTTTTGGTCCGGGCACCCCACTTGAAGAATCAATCAGATATGTCAAGACTCACGCACCGGAGCGAGATCTCAGTTGACCACGCCATCGACGTCCGAGCTTGAACGCCGATTCCGTGCTGGCGACCGAGGCGCTCTGGCAAGACTTCTGAGCCTCATCGAAAATGAGCAGCCAGCTGGCAACGAGCTACTGAGACAACTCACGCCTCAAGTGCGAACCGCTCAAGTGATAGGCATAACTGGACCACCGGGGGCAGGCAAAAGCTCTCTGATAAGTATGTTGATTTCAGCCTACCGGGCTGATGACAAAACGGTTGGCGTTATCGCCGTCGATCCCTCAAGCAGGCTCACTGGCGGAGCTACGTTAGGGGATCGGGTCAGAATGCTCGACACCTGGGATGATTCGGCCGTCTACATTCGCTCGATGGCATCCAGGGGACACCGCGGTGGTCTCTCCCGGGCGGTATCAGGCTCAATTGATGCACTCGACGCATTTGGGTTTGGTGTTGTCATCGTTGAGACAGTCGGCACCGGTCAGGATGAGATCGATGTCGCTTCCGTTGCCGATACTGTCGTCCTGCTTCAGGTTCCAGGGCTGGGAGACAGCGTCCAGTCGATCAAAGCCGGGATCCTCGAAGTCGCTGACATTTACGTCGTCAACAAATCAGATTTACCTGGCGCTGAAGAACTCTACAACGATCTTCAAAGCATGATCAGGATGTCGGCAGCCAAAGACTGGGTACCGCCGGTCGTCAAGGTAAGCTCAGCTGACAAATCGAGCGTTGAGGTATTGGTAGAACAAATCAAACTTCACGAGCGTTTCCTGCAAAGAACAGAGACATCCAATAGTAGCCGCAACAATCGGGTCTGCTCTGAAGCAGTCCGGATAGCGATGAGTGAGATTGAAGCTCGGCTGACGGATCTTTGCCTTGACCCTGCTCTCGCGGAGACGGTCGAGTTAGCTGCTACGGGCAAGTTGAGCACTCGAGATCTGGCTGATTCTCTGGTCAACAAGTTTGCTGAACTCAGCGACTGAACAGTTTGCGAAGATCATTCGAAAATGACGCTGACCCTTGTTTCTTTTTGAGCCAGAGGAGAAACTCTTCGTTTCCAGCCGGACCGGTCAACGGCGATCTCAGCATTCCTTGATACAACAATCCGGAATCTAACGCATACTGATACACCCGCTCGACAGTCAACCGTCGCGTGGTGTTATCGAAAACCACACCACGCCGGTCGACTTCGTCCTTTTCCGCCTCGAACTGCGGTTTAACCAGTGCGATGACATCCGCATCCTCAGAACTGACACTTGCTGCCACGGGAAACAGATGTGTCAATGAGATAAATGATACGTCGATAGTAACGATATCCATAAGCTCAGGTAATTGTTCGAGATATCGCGCGTTGGTTCGTTCCATCTCTACAACACGGCTGTCGGTTCGTAATTTGTAAGCGAGTTGCCCGTAACCCGCGTCGATCGCGTAGACCCGCGAGCTACCGAACTGGAGCAGGCAGTCAGTGAACCCGCCGGTAGAAGCGCCGATGTCGGCGGCGACTTGTCCTCTTACTGGAATGTTGTACTCGAGAAGAATAGCTTCAAGCTTGTAGCCGCCACGGCTGACGTACTTCTCTTTTTGAATTCTCCGCAACTCTGTTTGATGAGACAGCAGTTGAGATGGTTGGAGTACGACCTGGTCGCCAGATCGAATCTCGCCGGCAACGATCATGGCGCGTACTTCGGTGAGCGTACTTCCCAGGTGCTGCTCTAACGCGAGTTGATCAGCCCGCACATTGCGAGACATCCGAGGCATCAGATCGCTAGCCGGTGTACCCGGACAGCCGGTTTGAAAAAACATGGCACAACGCTACCGCGAGCGCATCCGCTGCATCATCAGGTTGCGGCACTTCATCCAGTTGTAAACTTATTGCAACCATGTTCTGCATTTGAAGTTTGTCCGCTCCTCCATATCCTGCGACAGCCAGTTTCACTTCGTTTGGCTTGTACTCATACACCGGCAACTCATGTTGCGCCGCCAGCAACAGAACAACTCCTCGTGCCTGTCCAACTGACAGGGCTGTTGTCACATTCCTCGCAAAAAAAAGCTGCTCGATGGCTAGCACATCAGGTTGAAACTGTTCCACTTCGGCAGTCAGGGCTTCATACAGTAAGCGCAATCGCTCAGGCATCACCAGCTCCGCGGCTGTCTGAATTGCGCCATAGTGCAACAAGGACGGATCACGGTCCCCGGAGATAATCCCAAATCCCAAGATTGCGGTACCGGGGTCAACGCCTAAGGTAATCATGTCTTGTTTTGCCACTGCAATCGATGATAATTATCCAAGTGTAAGCGATTTTCTCCATATTGCTTCAAAAATTCTATTGAAAGTTAGGCAAATCTACCGTATTATAGAGAAGACGCTCGACAACGGCCGGTGGCCAACTACAACCAATAGTGAATCAAGACGGGAAGACTGGGAATATCTCGTTTTGGGAAGCTGTGCCCTTCATCCTAGCAACCAGGTGGCAGGTCAAATGTCTGATATCGCAGGGAAGGGCAAGCGGCTACATGTCGGTTACGAGTCTCCTACGCAAGGGAAAATCCCAAGGCTTTTTGATCTCAGACGAAATACTCCAAGAATTTCCACACATCGAAAACGAAATAAACGCCGTAGACGAGTTTTGGATCAAACTCCTTGATCTCGAAATCGAGGTCATCGACGCCCCTCCTGCTGAAGAACCTAGACACACCAGACATTCATTGCTGGCCCGACATCGACGACTGGCTTCAAACAATGTTGCTGCATCAAATGGCAAGGAAGCCTCGCTTGAAGCTATGCTGGTTCACCGCCTCGAAAAGGCTGAGCCCACTGATTCAGGCGCAGCAGACTCTGTGCGCCTGTACCTGCAGGAAATCGGGGAAACTGACCTGCTCAACATGGAACAGGAACAGTGGCTCGCCAGAAGAATGGAGCGAGGTCTCCTGGCTGCCGAAATGCTAGAGTCAGGAACAATAACCGACCGCAGGGAGATGAGAAGTCTGCAACGGGATGTGCGAGATGGTGAAGCCGCCCGTCGACATCTGATTCAGGCTAATCTTCGTCTCGTCGTCAGCGTCGCCAAAAAATATATCGGTCGCGGGCTCTCCTTCCTGGATCTCATTCAGGAGGGCAATATTGGATTGATGAAGGCAACCGATAAATTCGACTACAAACGTGGGTACAAATTCTCGACCTACGCTACCTGGTGGATCAGGCAGGCAATTACCCGGGCGATTTCGGACCAGAGCAGAACTATCAGGTTGCCTGTTCATGTTGGCGAAACGATCAACCGCATCAAAAAGACCGGTCACCGGCTGCAGCAGATCTACGAACGAGAAGCCTCTCATCTGGAGATTGCCAGGGCAATGAACGTGCCGGAGCAGAAGGTTCGGCAAATTCTCGACGCATCCCGATTTCCGATTTCGCTTGAAGCGCCGGTCGGTCTGGAAGGTGACGCTTTCCTCGCTGATTTTGTCGAAGATGTCAACGTGCCCGTACCACTAGAAATCGCCGCCCACGGGTTGCTTAAAGGTCAGCTTGGTGACGTCTTGAAGGATCTCGAACCGCGTGAGCGGCGCATCGTCATTCTCCGGTTTGGTCTTGAGGATGGAAAATATCGAACGCTGGAAGAGGTCGGCAGAGAGTTCGGCATCACACGCGAGCGCATCCGACAGATAGAGTCCAAAGCGCTCCGAAAGCTTCGTCACCCGAAATACAGCCGGAAATTGCGCGGGTATCTCGACTGAATCGTATTACGGTCTGGAGAAGACGAGCACGGCGTTGTGTCCGCCGAAACCGAATGAATTGCTCAACACATGTGAGATCTTGTGTGAACGCTTTACGTTCGGCACGTAATCTAAATCGCAGTCCGGATCCTCAAACTGGTAGTTGATCGTTGGCGGTATCAACTGGCATTGTAACGATTGCACGGCGAAGACAGCTTCGATTGCCGGAGCAGCTCCCAGAAGATGCCCGGTCGCGCCTTTTGTCGATGAAACTAGCGGCACGTTGGATTGAAACACTGTTTTCAATGCGAGGGTTTCATTCTTGTCATTAAGCGGGGTTGATGTTCCATGGGCGTTGACGTAGTCGATGTCACGGGTTGATAGTCCCGCAGTCTCAATCGCCAGACTCATCGCCCTGGCCGCGCCCGCACCGTGCTCGGCGGGTTGAACGATATGGCTGGCGTCCGCTGTCGTAGCGTAGCCGCTGACTGTCGCAAGTGGGGTTGCTCCACGAGCAACAGCATGTTTCCGGCTTTCCAACACCAGAATTCCTGCGCCTTCTGCGATAACAAAGCCGTCCCGTTCGACATCAAATGGTCTGCTGGCATGTGTCGGGTCATCGTTTCGAGTTGAAAGCGCGCCAGCAGCAGCAAAACCGGCAACACCCGACGGTTCAACCGGGGCTTCCGATGCTCCAGCCAGCATGACATCGGCGGCGCCACGCTTAATAGTCGCCGCTGCTTCTCCAATTGCGTGAGCACCGGTAGAGCAGGCGCTGACCGTTGCCAGGTTTGGCCCCCGCGCACCGAGCTGAATTGAGACATAGCCAGCCGCCATATCAACGAGTGTCATTGGAATAAAGAAAGGGCTCACTCGCCTGGGACCACGTTCTTGCAGTGTTCGCACACCTCGTTCAAAGGTAGCGAGTCCGCCAATTGCAGAGCCAACGATCACACCGACGCGATCGGCGTTGTCGTCGGTAATGGCGAAACCTGCGTGATCCAGCGCTTCAATCGAAGCTGCAAGCGCAAACTGGATGAAGCGGTCAGTTTTCCTGGCTTCTTTACGATCCAGGTATTGAACCGGATCAAAGTCCTTCACCTCGCCTGCGATCTTTGACGGATAATCTGAGGCGTCAAATCGCGAGATCGCGTCTATTCCACCATTTGACGCAGTCAATGCATCCCAGGTTAGTTCACGCCCGATACCGAGCGGGGTAATGCACCCCATCCCGGTGACTACAACATCTTGCTCCCCGTTGACCGACACAGCCCTTTACCTCCGGCATTCCATCACCTGTAAACTCGATTGCTTCGCCGCGATAAGACCACTGCGCGGTTTCCGTCGACCGATTGTAACGGTCACTTACCTCCCACTGCCACGACCGTTGGTATACTCGATGGTGGGCGAGGAACGAGACTCCAGTGGGCGGATCACTATGCAATTCGAGCCTACGTTATCTAGTCTTCGGGAGTTCTTCGGGTGCCTGATGAGGCTGCTCGTCGAAACACCCACCTGCAAATGCAGGCTCGAAGCTAGTCCGCACACTGCTCGACATACTCGCCCAATCCACTAAAAATTGACGACAAGGTATATTCTATGGCTTCAAGTTACCTGTTATATGGACCAAACCAGGTGGATCTTCAAGAGCGAGTGGAGGTGATCTGCCAGGAGAACGATCCTGACGGCTTTAGCACCACCTCGATCGATCTCGTTAACTGTCAACTATCCGATATAGACGAAGCCGTTAACGCAAGTCCATTTTTTGGTGGCACTCGGATCGCGATTCTGAAAAATGTTGCGTTGTCGAAGCAATCCAGTACCGGCGGACGCGGACAGGTCGATTGGAGCAGCTTACTTCCCTATCTGGAACATGCGCCATCATCAACTTCAATCATCGTTACGATGGCTACGATGCTACAAGCTCGCAGCCGACCGGTAGCGTTTGCGAAAAAGGCGCAGTGGATCGTTGAACAATTTGGGATACCACGAGGCAGCGATCTCCTGGCATGGGTAGGTGAACGCGTCAGCCACCAAGGCGCGACAATAGATGCCGGCGCCGCCAGGTTGCTCCTTACACGGTTGTTTCCCGTCAGTTGGGAGCAAGAACCCAGGTACCAATCTGACGGGGTCGACCTGCAATTGCTGGCGACGGAACTCGACAAACTCGTCACAGCAGCATCGAACAATGCAATCTCGGCAGAGGACGTTGAAGCTCTCGTCTATGACAGGAGCGGAGTCACGGCATTCAAACTCAACGATGTCATGTTTTCTGGAAAACCTGAGCAAGCACTGGAAGAGCTGGACAATATGCTCTCAAGCGGCGATGTGCCAGAACGGGTGCTGGCTCAGATCGGAAGAGAGATCACAGTGCTGCAGGCTGCGCGTTGCTCTGACGAATACGGAGCGGCTGAAATCGCGGTAGCTTCCGATGTCAGCCCTGGTCAGATCTCAATGACAATCAGCAGAAAATCAGGTTGGCGGAAGCCGGATGCCCTGGTCTGGTCGTCAGAAGCGTTGCGCCAGGCCGAGTGGCTTGTCAAAACCGGTCGGAGTCCACGAACGGCATCGGTGATTGTCCCATTGGTAGCTGGGATTTCAAGTCGATTTCGGGGATAGCAGATACGAGATCGAAGATCGAAGCCGGCTATCCGGACATCGCATTGAGCTTGGACACAAGACGAGACTTGCGGCGGGCAGCATTGTTCTGGTGAATTACCCGTTTGCTCGCAGTACGATCCAGCATCTTTATAGCCCGCAGCACCGCCGCTTCAGCAGATTCTCGATCGCCGGATGCTATTGCAGCTTCCGCCTGGGTTACGAGCGTACGGGAAGTTGAACGGTAGACACGGTTACGCACGCGTTGACGTTCTGCCAGCGCGATACGTTTCATTGCCTGTTTAGAATGAGCCAAGTCCTCTGACCTCTCCGGTCTGCAATGTCTATCAATCGTTATGTTGTCTAGATTTCTCCACAAAGACAACTTATCGAGTCTACCAGTACGGCAATCACCCCGACAACTTGCGTACAATCCGAATCTATGAAGAGTAACCGTCGAATCGTGGGAATGCAGTCCTTCGAACGAGCCAACTCCTCAACCGGGACAACCGAACCCCTCCCTCTTATTACCGACATTCAGTTGTCGAAGATGCAAGAAGTTGCCACTTCAACCCACGAAACTGTTTCACGCGTAGCACGAAA
>CAZNYB010000105.1:0-12590 GCA_964577155.1 uncultured Thermomicrobiales bacterium
TTGGCGACAACGATAATCGTGCTGCCCTCGTGACCGACGACGCCCAACGGCAATGTGGTCACACCGGCCAGGGTTCCGATCACCAGGAGTACGATGACGCTCAGCGCGAAGGTCAAATTCTGGCGAATGATCCGCCGGGTCTTCCGGCTTAGCTCCACAACGTAGGGCAATCGAGTCAGATCATCACCCATCAGCACGATATCGGCGGTTTCGAGGGCTACATCCGATCCAGCAGCGCCCATCGCGACACCGATAGACGCTGTAGCCAGCGCCGGGGCGTCGTTGACGCCGTCACCAACCATGATGACTTCGCCATACTCCTTTTTGAGCTGTTCGACGACCTTCACTTTCTCCTCGGGAAGCAGGCCAGCGTGGATCTCGTCGATGCCAGTCTGCCGGCCGATCGACAGAGCCGCACGCTCGTTGTCACCGGTCAGCATGACCGTCTTCTCAACACCCATCTCATGCAGCTGCCGGATGACATCGGCCGCCACCGGGCGGATCGTATCCGCCACGCCGATGACGCCCAGCACCTTGACTCCGCTGTCCGGTTGCACCGACACCACGTACATCGTTGTCTTGCCGTCTTCACGCAGCTGATTGGCTTCACGCAGCGATGCCGCCGGGAGCTCGATGCCTTTCGATTCGAAGAGTGTCTCATTGCCGATCAGGACCGTATCAGTGTCGACATGCACCGAGATGCCCTGGCCAACGACAGCCGTCAGATCCTGCGATTCCTGCAATCTGAGATCGCGCGATCTGGCGGCGGCAACAATCGCTTCCGCCAGCGGGTGTTCGGATGTTCTCTCGGCGCTGGCAGCGATGGTCAGCAGTTCGTCAGTGCTGATGCCGGGTGCAGGCCGGAGGTCGGTCAGGCGCGGTTCGCCAATAGTCATCGTGCCGGTCTTGTCGAAGGCGACCGCTTTGACCGTGCCAACATTCTCAAGCTGGGCCGCGCCTTTGATCAGGATGCCGTTGCGAGCGGCGTTCGCCAGCGCCGAAAGGGTGGAAGCCGGTGTCGAGATCACCAGCGCACAGGGCGAGGCAACCACCAGCAGGATCATCGAGCGGTAGAAGGCGTCGTAGAAATCCATCCCGCCGATAACGACCAGTCCGACAAGGTACAGGAAGGAAGAGAGGATGACCAGACCGGCATAGGTGCCTTCGAAGCGATCGGTAAACCGCTGCGTTTCGGATTTGTCGTCCTGGGCGCTCTGCACGATGCGGATGATCTTCGCCAGGGTGCTCTCGTGCGCCAGCCGGGTGACTCTGATCCGTAACGCGCCCTGCCCGTTGATCGTTCCGGTGAAGACCGGATCACCAGGCCACTTATGGACCGGGATCGACTCCCCGGTTATCGCTGACTGGTCGATGGATGAATCGCCGCGGATGACGTCACCGTCAGCGGCGATCCGCTCGCCAGGCCGCACCAGCACTGTATCGCCGATGACCAGCTCGCTGACGTGCACGACCTCCTCGTTGCCATCCCGCAACACGGTGGCATCTTCCGGGCTGAGTTCCATCAGCTTCCGGACGGCGCTCGTCGTTCTCCCCATCGCGTAGTGTTCGAGGGCGTTGCCGAGTGAGAAAAGGAAGAGCAAAATCGCTCCTTCCACCCAGTGGCCGATCGTCGCTGCGCCGATTGCGGCAGCCACCATCAACAGGTCGATCTCGATGCGCCGGTCCCAGAGCGACCTGGTCGCCTCGATGGCGGCAAACGTTCCGCCGGCTAGATAGGCGACGACGTAGAAGGCGATCTGCACGTCGCCGTCAATCACTCCCAGCCAGCCAAGACCCCAGCCAAGCACCAGCGCAACGCCGGTGATGATCGCCGAACCCATCAGCGAGTAGCGCTCGAATAAGCTCTCTTCTTCGTCCCCTGCCGGGGTCATATCCGCCGGTTCGACATCGAGCTGTGTCTGTTGCGCCAGTGCGGTATCAACCATTCCCATTCCCTCACGTCTGTACCGTCTGTTTTGCTAATTCCGACCTATCAGGTAGTGATTACCACATGATAATTATTATCATCTAGTATACCAAATCGTGAAGGTTTACAATACACCGATACGCAGTTTGCTGCGTACGTACGACATGAAGTAGCTGTTGATCCGAACTCGCATCCCGTCTTCAAGACGGTGACCGCTGACCGATTCTTGACGATGCGACCAGAACCACTCCCGCATTGCAACGGCCCGGGAGAATGCGGACAAGCGCGCTACTGACCGATTCTGAAAGGTAATTCGTTCCGCTGGCACTGAAAGACACGAAATTCACCACCACGCTGAGATCGTTGTGGCCGACCTGGCCCGAGCTTCGAGTCGGAGTGCGAACGACGGCCGGCATGATGATCCCGGTTGCTATTGGCCAGCTGCTGGGGAATCCCAGCCTGGGCATCCTAGCCGGACTCAGCGCAATGCTGGTTGGCTTGTCCGATCCGGCTGGCGACTACCGGGTCAGGGCGTTCGTGCTGCTGACTGCCGTGGCCAGCATCGTCTCCATGTTTACCCTTTCGCCGATCTTCGGCGAAACGATCTGGCTTGCCGCGCCGGTCATGGGCTTGGTGACCTTCATCGGCGCAATGCTCGGTGTCTTTGGAAGCGCATTCGCGAAAGTTGGTCTGGTTTCTTCCCTTGCGATGCTCATCGGACTGGCAGTCATCTCGGTTGACACTCCAGCAATCGACCGGTTCCTTGTGACAACCGCCGGCGCTCTGCTCGCCATGGCGATGGCGCTCTGGGCCTGGCCGTTCCGGCCTTTCGAACCACTCCTGCAATCGACCGCCGACGGATTTCACAGGTTCTCGTCACTTATGGCCTCACTGGCAGCGTTTACAGTGGATGAAGACAGATCACAACAACACTGGCAGGACACAGTGAAAGATGATCGCGAAGCCCTGGCAACGTCGATCAACGAAACCAGGTCGGCAATCATCGGAGAGCGCATGTTACGCACCGGACGCAACTCCACCATCGACGCCGTGCTGCTGCTCATCCACCTGC
The DNA here is from genome assembly GCA_964577155.1 of uncultured Thermomicrobiales bacterium. Lineage (GTDB taxonomy): Bacteria > Chloroflexota > Chloroflexia > Thermomicrobiales > CFX8 > CAZNYB01. The sequence continues at coordinate 3,000 of CAZNYB010000105.1, forward strand.
AGCATCAGATGACCGTTGCGGCGATCGCTCTCGCCGAGGCGCTCCAGCAGCTGAAGAATCGCTCGCAACCGAACGATGCGATGTCGATGCTGGTCGAAAGAATGCAGCAACTTGCGGAGCAAGCCGACCACATCGGCACATCAATCGAGGCACAACTCACCCGGTCCAGGCAGGCTGGCAGCGCCGATGCTGATACGCAAGCCAGCGCGGGAAGTGCGAGCAATCCGGATTCCGGACAGAACGATCACGATACGTCCCCTGATACCGATGTCGAAGCAGCACTTGACGAGTTGCGAGCAATCGCCAGCGATATGGAAGCTGCCGATGAAATCATTGAAGGCGCCCGGCGGCCACTGGTCGACCGGGATCCTTCCGTTCCGGTGAAACCGCGTAAGATACTGCGAGAGGCGGGCGGGCGTTTCGCCGCCAACCTGACCTTCCAATCGCTCATGTTCCGGCACGCGCTCCGTCTGGGAGTGACTGTTACCTTTGCTGTCGTTGTCACCCGGCTGCTCGGCATTCACCAGGGATTCTGGGTGCCGCTCACCGTGATCCTGGTGCTCAAACCGGACTTTGGCGGCTCCCGAAAGATGGCAATTGACCGGACGCTGGCGACGCTGGCAGGCGGCGGGGTTGCCGCGGTGGTGGTCGCCTTTGTGCTGAATATCTACGCCCTCTACGCGATAGTGATTATTACCGCGGTCATCGCATTCTCAGAACTGGCGTACAACTACCGCTGGGGAGTGACCTTTCTGACTATCTTCATCATCGCCCTGCTGAATCTTTCTGATCCCGGCAACTGGGTCCTGGCAGTCGAGCGAGTTCTCTACACCGCCATCGGCGGTGCGCTGGCGATCGTAGCCGGGTACCTGCTCTGGCCACTCTGGATGCGAGCCGTCGTTCCCGAAAAGATCGCCCTGGCGATGTCCGCCAACCACAGCTACTTCGATCAGGTCGCCGCTGCGTACCGTGGAGTTAACGATCCGGAGGCACTCCGCCAGTCCCGCCGCGCGACCGTGTTGAGCAACAGCAATGAGGAAGTTGCGTTCCAGCGCTTCCTGGTCGAATCCGGCCGTGAAGCGGACAACGCTGGATCTTTCTACGAACTCGGGGTCGCCAACCGGCAATTCTCAGACCGTCTGACGGCGCTCGTCCTGCATCACGGCACAGCCAACATGGTCGATGACGAACAGATTCCTGAACCATTCACATCGGTGGTCGATACAACGTTAGACAGGCTGGAGAAGGCAGTTCACAACACTAGTCCACCAGGAGACCTGCCTGATCTCAATCAGGCTCTCCGCCAGGCAACAGGGGAACAGCATTCCGGCGCTGCTGCAGCGCCTTCCACGTCGCTGGCATCCCCGACCGGATCCAGTGTCGTCGCCGTCGAGCTTGCCAGGCTGGTCAGCGACCTGCAGCTCATGGTCAGAGCGACAGGTGATCTGATATCGCCAGCGAGCAGTGACAAACACCGACAGACCAGTGCAGATCACTGATGATCGACGCCAACCTTCAGGTTTACAATATGCTGGTATCTATGCTGGGCAATCGCAGAGCCTGCTAGCCGAAGATGATCCCAATCACCAGGAATAACAGATAGACGATAATAAAAGCTGAGCCCATCTCTGAACCTTCCAATCTACTGCAAGTTAGATCCGGTCAACGGTGACAGACGGTCTGCTACCTGCCGCCGAACACGAAGATATTGGCGATCACGAGCAACAAGACGAGAAGAAAATGCATCGTCGTTCCTTTCTGGATTGTGCGAACGCTCTGCCGGAGACTGTACTACATTCGCCGGCTCGGTAGACACCGACGAACCGTCGCCAGCAGTTCTTCAGATTGCATGCTGCGAGCATATCGGTTAGGCTGGAAGCTCAGACCGTGCTTACATACGGAGGAGTCGGCCATGCGACGGTTGGTTGTCATTCTCGTACTCTGCGCTCTCTTCTGGTCACCGGGCGCTGCCAGCGCTGCCCACGACGGCACCTGACACGAGCCGCCTTCCGGTTCGGGAGGTCATTCGCTTCTCATCTTCGTGACGCCCCGTATCGAGATTGACCCACCTGCCAGATCGCCGGGCGCGCAGCTCGCTGGTCCGGTGCTCATCGACCGGCAGGGTGATGTCACCGCCCGTGGCGTGCTCAGGATCAAAGACGGAGCAAGCTCGCGCACCGTTGTCTACCGCCCGGCTACCGACCCTGCGCCAACCGCCAGCTGTAGTGATGCGAACGGTGATGGGAGTGCCGGTCTGACCGGCCTGACCATCTGGTATGAGTCCAGATCCGGCGCGACAGCCGTTGCCGACTTTTTGCTACAGGGGGAGATCAATCAACGAGGACGATACGAGGCGGATGTAGAGATTCGTGGCGTTGGTCGAGCGCCGCTCATTGTCGGTGTCAGTTTGATCGTGCGCTAGATCCTGGCTGTTTCGAACGACGGGATGTTGTTGCAACCAGTAAGAGGGAAATCGCCCTCACCCTGAATCCCTCTTCCACAAAGCGGGGAGAGGGACTTTCAGATCGAGCAACACATTAACTTTTATCTTTCCTCTCTCCCCGGTTTCGTGGGAGAGGGGCTGGGGGTGAGGGTTCCGGCCTACATCTCAGCTTCGACGCCCCCCAGATCGCCAGCTGCGTCGGCGACCGGGAGGTTGACGGTCGGTGGCGGCACCTCTTTGACCGTCACTTCGATGTCGTCGGCAGAGACGAGCAGCGTCGCCGAGGTTACTTCGTCCATGCTGCTGACCCAGATGAACTCCATATCCTTCTGGACCTTGTCCGGCAGCTCGACCAGATCTTTTTCGTTCTCCGCTGGCGCGATCATCGTGCGAATGCCCACCCGGTGCGCGGCCAGTGTCTTGTCTTTCAAACCGCCAATCGGGAGCACCCGGCCTCGCAGGGTAACCTCCCCGGTCATCGCGATATCGCTGCGAACCGGCCGGCGGCTGACTGCTGAGATGAGCGCGATGGCCATCGTGATGCCGGCTGACGGGCCGTCTTTCGGCGTCGCGCCCTCCGGCAGGTGGATGTGGATGTCGATCTTCTCCTGGAAATCGGGCGAGATATCCAGGCTAGCCGCCCGTGATCTGGCATAGGAGAGCGCCGCCTGCGCCGATTCCTGCATCACGTCGCCTGCCTGCCCGGTGATTGTCAGGTTGCCTTTCCCGGGCATGACGGCAACCTCGACCGGGATGAGTTCCCCGCCAATGCTGGTCGTGCCAAGCCCGATCGCGACGCCGATCTGCGCGTCACCGATCTCGTGCTCGAACCCGAAGCGTTTCGGCCCCAGAAATTCGGTGATCCGATTCGGCGTCATTCGCATCTTGGCAGCCTTGCCGCGCACGATGTCGCGGGCAACCTTGCGGCAGAGATTGGCCAGCTGCCGCTCCAGCGACCGGACTCCGGCTTCGCGGGTGTAATCTCGGATGATCTGCAACCAAATTCGCTGCGAGATCTCGATTGCGCCTTCTTCCAGGCCGTGCGCTTGCAGCTGTTTCGGCAGCAGGTGATATTTGGCGATGCCGATCTTCTCATCCTCGGTGTAGCCGCTGATCTCAATGATTTCCATGCGGTCGCGCAACGGCAGCGGGATGTTGGAGAGCTGATTGGCGGTGGTGATGAAGAGCACATTGGAGAGGTCGTAGGGCGTATCAAGGAAGTGGTCGCTGTAATACTTGTTCTGTTCCGGGTCCAGCACTTCCAGCAGGGCCGACGCCGGGTCTCCCCGGTAGTCGGAGGACATCTTGTCGATCTCATCAAGCAGAATCACCGGATTGATCGTCCCGGCTGTCTTCATCGCGCTAGCGATCCGGCCAGGGTACGCGCCGATGTAGGTGCGCCGGTGGCCACGGATCTCCGCTTCATCACGCACCCCGCCGAGACTCACCCGGACAAACTCGCGACCCATCGAGCGGGCGACCGAACGACCAAGGCTCGTTTTCCCGACCCCGGGTGGTCCAGCCAGACAGAGAATCGCCGTGGAGCCGCTGGCGTCCGGGTTGTCCCGCGTCAACGCCCGGACGGCCAGGAACTCGATAATCCGTTCCTTGACCTGCTGCAACCCGTAGTGGTCCTCGTTCAGAATCTCTTCCGCGTGATCGAGGTCGAGGTTGTCCTCGCTCTCCTCGCTCCAGGGAATCGCCATCATCGTGTCCAGGTAGTTGCGGACAATCGTTGCCTCGGCGGAGACGGCCGGCATACGCTCCAGCCGGGTCACCTCGCGGAGCAGCCGTTCGGTGACTTCCTCAGGAAGCTCGGTCTCCTCGATCCGGTCCCGCAGCTTTTGAATCTCATTGCCGCCCTCGCCGGATAGCTCGTCATGAATAACTTTCAGCTGTTCCCGCAGGTAGTACTCGCGCTGATTGCGGTCGATCTGCTCGCGAACCCGCTCCTTGATCTTTTTCTCCAGTTCGGCCATCTCGACTTCGCTGGTGAGCTGAATGATCAGATTTTCCAGCCGGTCGGTCGGGTCGAAGTTCTCGAGGTACTCCTGCCGTTCGTCCGCCTCGCTCACCAGCTGGGTGGTGACCAGGTCGGCCATGTGGCTGGGATCGGTCGTCTGCAGGATCATCTCCAGCACTTCAGGGCTGATCTTGTTCTTGGATTCGCTGTAGGTGTTGATTAGCTCGCTGATGATATTGACCATCATGTCGGCTTCGATCGACGGTTCAACCTCCTCCGCTGGCACGGCGTTGACGCAGTAGAACGATCGGTTGTTGTCAAACTGTTCGATGGCCACCCGGGTCAGGCCCTCAAGAATGACCTGGATGTTCTGTCCCTGCTGCCGTTCGATCGAGACGATCTCAACCAGTGTGCCGACCGTATGGAGATCCTCCGGACGGGGATCATCGATGTTCGGGATCTTGTGCGTGGTAACGACGATGCGCCGGTCACGGTTCATCGCTTCTTCAACAGCCTGAATCGAACGGGTGCGGCCAACGAGCATGGTGACGACATTGCGGGGGAAGATAACAACATTCTTAAGAGGAAGAAGCGGATACTGGGAGGAGTACATATCGTACCGACTGCTCATATTGCGTTTACCAACCTAACTGGACATGCACTGACGGACATCAGTTCGGGACATTTCACGCTGGCGTTGATTCTCGGATCAGACCTCTGGTTATTCAACGAACGAGACGGCAATACGTTGCGCCAAACGGCAACGAATTGTGAATTCGCGCGACGGACAGTCTAGCACAGAGTTCACATTGTTCAGCAAAGTTCACAACCTGGCAAACAACTTCCAGTGACGGAAACCAGAGGCAACGGCGTCACACCACACAACGCCAGATGAAGTATACAGTGTGTACGTACAATTCGGTGTCAGACGGTCACCGGGTTCGTCGGTCTTCGACAGATGAGGTCCACTTACCTAGATTCACGATGAACCAAGATCCATGCAACCCACACTAAACGTATACAATCGTCGTAGGGGCGAACCTTGTGTTCGCCCGATTATTCTTATTCAGAAATTAAAAGGGCGAACACAAGGTTCGCCCCTACGATCGTATCAGGCCAGACTACCTCTTCGTAAACTCTCTTCCACCGTTCTTGTCTTCCTATCTTATCTTCCTGTCCCGTCTTACTCTCCTTCTCCTCTCCGGACACCTTCCCAAACACTCTCCTTCTCAACCCCTGTTACACCTTTCCCCGTTTACACGTATACCTTCTGATAGGGGGCTGGCAGATGGGTATCGGCGTGGCGCTAGAGAACAAACAGTTTGACGACGGGGATAGCTATCTGGTGGCGCTGGCCCTGAACGACCCCCGGGAATTCCGTCGCCTCTACCAGCTCTACGCCGACCGGCTCTACTGGTATGCGCTCTCGCGAACACGATCGGCCACGATCGCGGACGATATCGTGAGCGACACCGTCCTGACGGCCCTTGAACGGCTGGACCAGTTTGACGCCAGCCGTGGCGCGTTCTCAAGCTGGATCTTCGCCATAGCCAGCCGCAAGATCGCCGATCACTACCGCTATCACCAGCGATTCCGGCGGTTTCTCAGCCGCCTGCCAGCTCCTCGAACAGCTGATGATGACACGCGACAGGCGCTTGAACTGCTGCTTCACGACGAAGAGATGGCAACCGTCTACCAGGCCATGGAATCCCTCTCAACCGATGATCAGAACCTGATCGCCCTGCGCTACGGCGGCGGCTTGACGACCGCCGAACTCAGCAACCTACTCGGCATCACCCAGAACGCGGTCAGGATGCGACTCAGCCGGGCTACCCGGCGACTTGGCGAACAACTACCGGCGAAAGGAGCTTGAACCGAATGACCGACCAGCCGGAACACACACCACCAACTGACGAACAGCTGACACAGCTACTGCGCCGGGTTTCCTTGCCGAACGCGTCACGGCAACGACACTTGGAGATGATCTCGGCACAGGCAACCGGCATGGATCGCACCTCTCGCCGGTCGCACCTGCTTGAGGTTGGCCTTCTCGCCGTGCTGGTGATTGCCGTACTGGCAATCGCCGTCTGGCAACTCGAACCTGGCGGATCGGGTAGCTCATCTGGATCCCCGAATCCTGACAACACGCAGGCTATCGCGACCGAAGAGCCTGCCACAGCGGAAGTCTCCCCGACCCCAAGTCCCCGTCTACCTGGCGGAGCCTCCGAACACGACGCTGTGGCAACCGCGATAGCGCAAAATTGCCAGATGATACCGCTGGCCGAGGAAGTGCCACCTTTGCTCAGATCCTTCAATCAACAGTTTACCGACTGGATGTCGATCAACGGTATCTGGGTCAGCCCACCTGCGTATTTCGGGGGAAGCTGGCATGCCGGACCAGCCATCGATACTGCCTGGTATAGTGAAGAATCGGGACCTTTCAGCGCAACAGCCCACAGCTTGACCAATCCGTCACTCAGCTTTAGCTTCGACGACACGCAATCGATCACCGGCTCGTTTGATCCGTCAATCTACGTCGCCCTTACCGAATTTCCAGAACCTGGTTGCTGGGAAATAGACGCCACCATCGGTGATCGTCAAGCAACGTTCACTGTCAATGTCCTGCCATTTGAAGCCCGCACCGATGTCCAGTTATTTGTAAACGTCCGGCAGGCCATGATCCCGTACCCGACACCAGCCACCTGCAACGCGAATCAGTGGACTGGACCGGAGATCCGTGAAAGCTTCGGAATCTACTACTGGATCGACAATGGCGGTATCGCTATGCGCGATCTTTCAGGAGTCTTTTTTGAAGGTGAAGAGGAACTTGTTGTCCAGAAACTGGGCGACACCCGACCAGAGATTGTTGCCTGGACAGGAGGTGCGCAATTCGACGAAGCTGGCCAGTATATCAATTTCGAATTATCCCAGACTGCCGGTCAAGGCGGCGATGCCTGGGTCGCCAAAGGGTTCTTCCCAGTGTCTGGATGCTGGCATGTCAATGTCAAAATCGAAGACCAGGAGTTCACCGCCACGATCTACGTTTACCCGGCTGCTTGCCGCCTGGAAGAGGGACCAGTGTCAGGCGACATCTTTGCCGGGCGTGAAGTCGAGCGGCCAGCCGGATGTGTTGAAGAATAAGCCCCTCACCCTAAATCCCTCTCCCAGAAGCGGGAGAGGGACTTTAAGACCACACCCATCGTCACGCCTTTCCTCCCCTCTCCCCGTTTCGTGGGAGAGGGGACCGAGGGGTGAGGACTCTTCTCTCACACCAACGACCGCACGATCCCGCCATCGACCCGCAGGGCTGATCCGGTGATCGCCGAAGCCTGATCGGACGCCAGGAAGACGACGAAATTCGCCAGCTCCTCGGGCGTGATAAACCGCTCCAGCAGCGAGGTGGAGAGGACCGACTCGGTGAATAGCTCCTTCTCCCACTCGATCACCTCATCAGTCCGCTCGCGCATTGGTCCCGGCAGGAAGCAGTTCACCGTGACGCCGCTGCCGGAGACGGTCTCAGCCAGCCCGCGGGCGAGGCCAAGCAGCGCCGTCTTGGTCGTGCCGTAGTGGACCATCTCGCCGCTGCGAAAGCCGCCGGTGGTGCTGGCGCTGAAGAGAATCCGGCCCCAGCCAGCCGCGAGCATGGCTGGCAGGTAATTCCGCGACAAGCGCACCGCCGCCATCACATGCACCTGCTAGTGAAGATCCCAATCAGCCTCGTTGAGATCGAAGAACGACTTGACTTCCGGCAGTCCGGCATTGTGAACAAAGATATCGACGTTCGGGGCAAGAGCGATCAGCTTCCCGACACCAGCGGCGGATGACAGATCCGCTGGAGCGGCGGTCAGGTCAGCTTCCGGAACTTCCGCTTTCAACGCCGAAAGCGCGTTGTCGACCCGTTCAGCGGTCCGGCCATTCATCACCACCGACGCGCCTGACTGCGCCAGCGTTTTCGCGATCACATAGCCTGAGTTCGTCTCTGAAAAAGTCGCGCCGGTCACCAGCGCTCGCTTGCCAGTCAGATCGATCTGCACAGTGTCCTCCTGAGTGATGTCTGGCGACTACTCCCCCGTTTCGAAGAGCTGGATGAAGTTGCCGCAGGTGTCATCGAACGCCGCCACCCGAGCGCCGCCGGGAGCATCAACCGGCTCCCCGGCGAAGACGACGCCAAGCTCCTCCAGCCGCGCATATTCAGCATCCAGATTATCAACCGCGAACGCCGTCGCCGGGATTCCCGCTTCATACAGCGCTTGCCGGTAAGGCGCGGCAATTGGACCATCACCTGGCTCAAGCAGCAGCTCGATCCCTTCCGGTCCGCCCGGCGCGGTCACCGTCAGCCACCGGGCATTGCCAATCGGTATATCCCTGGCCAGAGAGAAGCCGAGCACACTGGTGTAGAAGTCGAAAGCCAGTTGCTGATCGACGACGAAGATGCTGGTAACGGCGAGTCTGATCATCGGTTCGATACCCCTTTCGCTACTCCATTGTCTGTGAATTCTGTCGTTTCATATGCAGCTATTTGATTTCATCCGGGTTATCGATCTCGACAAACGCTTTGAGACGGCCCAGTCGTTCATCCCACTGCTCCGAGAGCCGGTCCAGGTACAAACGTGCTGGCAGAGCCCCCTCAGGGTTCAGCTCCCAGACCCGTTCACGGCCATGCCGGACATCGTGAACGAGACCCGCTTCGGACAGCACTTGCAGATGTTTGGTGATGGCCTGGCGGGAGATATTCGAACCGGCGGTCAGCTCCGAGATCGAGAGCGGACCGCTGGCGACCAGCCGCGCCGCCAGCCGCAAACGTGTTTCATTCCCAAAGGCGGCGAACACCGGAGCTGCCTGATCGAACATATCCATCGCCTCAATGTTTTCCGGATGGAAATCAGTCTGAACCATCGAGGTAACCAGCGATTGACTGCATCTGGATCTCCCAACCCTGCTCATTCATCCGGTAGGCGTCGCTCAGCCGCTCAACTGGAATCGCGCTGAACCCGGATTCCGTGACGGTCAACAGCGTCCCACCATCGGTTTCAGCAAGATCGAACACTACCAGGGTGGTCGGTTCGTTCGAGTAGTCGTGGTCCGGGTCAACCGCATAGGGATGCCAGCGCCAGGCTAACCGCCGCATCGGTTCAACCGTCTCCACCTCGACCTCCCAGGTGAGATGTTCGTACCCCGGGTGGGT
>CAZNYB010000106.1:0-12501 GCA_964577155.1 uncultured Thermomicrobiales bacterium
TCCCACTCCAGAATCTCGAGGATCCCGTCGCCGGTCTGGATCTGGATACGGTCATCAGCTTTCGCGGGTACAGTTCCAGACGGGTCCGGGTTGGCAGGCGTGTCCAGAAGCCGGATGTAGAAGATGCCATTCCTGGTCTGTCGATCTCGCCGTACGGGTAAGTTGCGGCACGTGCCGACGCTCGGATTACAAGCCAAATCAGGGGGCTCAGTTCGAATGTTTCCGAAGCTGTCCATGAGCAATTGTTCGCACGATATTTCCCGCTATCAGGAGAAGTAAATGATAACCTTAGCATGCATGAGTAGATAGCAGTATCTACAGCTATCAATATCCGCAATCAGCCATTGTCCTATGGTGAACACTTTCTTTTGAGATCCTTTCGTCCAATACGTTTTCGACTGATCTGGCGTGCCAGCCTGTACATCCTTGAAGAATCGAGTGTTGCAATTGACAACCGGTATTGAGGGTCTCCGTCAGCTCCGGGGTGCGTTGAGCGCCTACCTGACACAGATCTGGATAGTTCTTCTGGTTCTATTCACCGGCCTCTTTATCTTTCGTCAGCAAGGCGAAATCGTCCAGTTTGGACAGACCGTGTCTGGCGCTGACCCGAGGTGGATAGCAGTTGTAGCCCTGATACAGTGCGGAATTCTTGGTCTCTTCGCTCAAACCTATTGCGTGCTACTCCGGCGGCTGGGTCACGGATTGGGCAGGCTACGACTGGCTGAGATCCACCTGCGGCGTCATGTTGTCGGAACGGTCACGCCCGTAGGCGGTCCAGCATCGATCTATGCCTTTGTACGGTCGCTTGGCGCTCATGGCATTTCGTCGAGCGATGCGTTGCTCACAGCAGCACTCAGGAGCATGGCTGGCTACGCTTCTTTTGTCGTTCTGTTCGTTCCGATTGTGCTCCTGAGTGGACCGGCCTGGCCGCTTGTTCTCGGGGTGTCTATTGTCGCTATTCTCTTCTTCGTGATGGTTGGCATGGTTGTATTGCTCCTGCAGAGCAATGAACTCCCGCAATGGTTTCAACAGCGAAGCCCCGAACGTGTCACGTCGTTCGTCGAGCAGGTCCGCGAGCACGGCATTGGCTTGAAGGATCTCAGCAGGCCAGTTCTTCTTTCTCTGGCAGCCAATATCGCCGGGGTCGCGACGATGTATGTCGCTCTGCTTGCTGTCGGATACCAGGCTTCGCCAGTCACGGTGCTCTTTGCCTACGCTACCGGTATGCTGATGCTCACAATTGCGCCGGTTTTTCAGGGTATTGGCATTGTTGAGGTAACAATGGCTGCCTCTCTGCAGCACATGGGAGTTCCTGTAACAAGCGCGATTGCCGCGACACTACTGTTCCGGTTTTTCGATGTCTGGTTCCCCCTGGGACTCGGGCTGGCAGTGCATGTCGCGAACAGCCCAATGATTCGCCGGGCAGTTCCGCAGCGTCGAGCCAGTCTGCTTACTCTCCTGAATGCTGATACTTCATCGTGGCGGGCCATGGGGCCGCGTGTAGCAGCAGTCGTGTTTTGTGCTGCTGTTCCGGCGTTTTTCTTTTTCGCAACCGGCCAGTCTCTGCCATTTTTATAGCAACTGGTATGCTATAGAATCAGATAGCTTGCGGTTTAACCGGAGCTAGACAACAAGCCCGCAGGGAAAAGTATTCTGTTGATTATGCTCGGCGGTCCGCTTCTTACCCTTCCCGGAATCAATCCACTACATTGGAGCACTGCAACCTTTATCGTCCTCGCTGCCGGGACACTGTTGTTGCATTTTTTGATACCTCGTTCAGAGCGTTGGTCCCTCCGATTATTACGAGAAACACTCCTGGTCATTCCAGCAATATTGCTCTACTTTCTCGTACGTGGCCTGGTTAATGCTCACTCAGCGACGGCGTCTGCACATGCTTTGCGTGTGATCGATTTTGAGCGTTCGCTCGGGATTTTCTGGGAACCGTACCTGCAGCGAAAGATCCTGGCATCAAATTTGATCGTCGACCTGGTGAACTGGGTGTATGTCTGGGGGCACTGGCCATTTATCATCGTGGTGTTGATCTGGCTTGCCATCTTCCACCAGGAAAAATTTGTGGTCTATCGAAACACTGTTTTTATCTCGGGATTAATCGGGTTCTCATTCTTTTTAATTTACCCCGAAGCGCCGCCCCGGCTGGTGGAGGGCATCAGTGTCGTTGACACGATAACCTTGCGTTCTCAGTCCTATCGCGTACTTCAACCTCCTGCGTTAGCCGACCCGTATGCAGCGATGCCGAGCCTTCATTTTGGATGGAATCTGGTGATGGGTATTGCGGTGTTTCGGGTCGCTACTCGATGGCCGGTTCGGATCACCGGCGTCATCGTTCCAGTAGCTATGTTCTGTGCCATTATTCTTACAGCCAACCACTACTTCCTTGATGCTTTCGTAGGCGCGATCGTGGTCCTCTTCAGCATGGCCATCGCCACGCATCTTCAAGCAATACAGGACTTCGCTCGTCAGCAGAGCGATCAGGCGGTACGACGTTTCCGCAGGAAATACAGCGAACGCGGTTTGGATCACAGCGGAGACACCTCGGACTAACTGGAATGAACAGCGGCTACCTTGATCATCTCCCGGAAATTCGCCCTCTGGTCATCGCCCACCGTTTTGGAAACCAGCCTCAGACGCTCCGTCTGGCAGAACAAGCTGGCGCTGACCTGATCGAAGCCGATGTCTGGCTCTACCGGAACCGGTTGGAAGTTCGTCATTCAAAAACGCTCGGTCCGGTTCCAGTTCTCTGGGATTTCTGGTCTCTTGAACCTGGCTGGAGGCCGCGACGCCAACTTTCAGATTTGCTTGCCGAAAAGAGTGCAGAGACGCGACTCCTACTCGATCTGAAAGGGCGTTCCCCTGACATCGCAGAAATCTTGATGGAAACAATCAGACACTCCGGCCATGAAAACCAGCTCATCGTTTGTTCCCAGAACTGGACGACGTTGGATCGCTTGGCGCGCTACTCGGAGGTCGCCCGTTTTTACTCCATTGGCAGCCGTCGACAGCTAGCTAACGTCTGGAGCCACCTCGCGAAAAAAGATAACGATCATGTCTCGATTGACGCTCGCATTCTTGATCCTGCAACTATGCTTGCGTTGAAAGAGCGGGTGTCAACGGTGATTTCGTGGCCGGTCAATACGACCAGCCAATTGGAAAGAGTACTCGACTGGGGTGTCGATGGATTCACCAGCGATAACCTGGATCTGATCCGAACATGTGTCCAGCGTCGTATCTCGTCCCAGGCTTAGGCTGTCTCGGTATTAATTTTCAGGTAGCAGGCACTCGCGATAACGGCACAAAGATCATTGGAGTCTAGCCAGCAACGTCCCTGGGGTAGGGCGAACCTATACCGGCGTCCACTCCAGAATCTCGAGGATCCCGTCGCCGGTCTGGATCAGGATGCTATCATCAGCTTTTCTGAGTACTTTCCCGGGCGAGTCTGAGTCGGCAGGCGTGTCTGCGACCCGGGCTTTGAAGATGCGGTAGCTCGATCCGTCGATCTCGCCGATCGCTCCGGGTTGATCGCTGAACGGGAGCGACCAAGCATGGACAGCGTTCCGTAGCTCGTTGGCCGGATGTTTCCAGTCGAGTTGTCTGAGCGACTCTGACGGTCTGCTGAAGTAGGTTGCCTGTGACTCGTCCTGCGGGTCGCCGGGGTCGCGGACGGCAATCCTCGGCAACGCCAGCTCCCAAAGTTTGGGGAGCGATGCCTGCGCGTTCCCGATGAAATCGTCAATAGTATCTTCACGGCTGAGCGGAAAGGTGACCTGGGCAAGGATTGGTCCGGCGTCAAAGCCGGTCACCATCCGGTGAAGGGTGAATCCGCCTGTTGTTTCGCCAAAGTAGTACAGCCAGAACGGCGTGGTTGTGCCACGGTATTTCGGGAGCAACGCCGGGTGTATATTTACCGCCCCGAGTGACGGAAGCGCCAGAATGTCGTCCGGGATCCGGAACGGAAAAATATGACTAATGATGAGATCAGGTGTTAACACCGGGACGTAGCGGAACAGCTGCCGGGCATCGTTAGCGATGACAACGTCGGTCTTGTCCCCGACCTCACTGACAGTTTCAACATAATTCCTCGATCGTCGTGATGTTGTCACGATCCCTGCCAGCCGGTGTCCCCTGGCCTCAAAGAAGCGCTGGCAGAATCTGGCGATGCCCGGAGGACCATCGGTCAGTAGCACGACACGCCAACTCTCACTCATGGCAGTCACTCCTGCTTCTGGATTTGTTTCGTCGCAATGGGTCAGTATAGCATGGGCGTCTCTGGCATCTGGTGCTGAACGAGCCATCAGCTGTGCTACCATGCGATGGCAGAAGTACGTAGCCTTGAAATACTCACAAGGAGGAGCGACATGGCGATCCTGACCATGATGACAATGGATATCAAACCCGGACGGCGGAGCGAGGCGATCGAGATGGTCAGCAAACTTGGCGATCATACCGATCGGGTCGGCGGTCACCGGCCCCGTATCTTCCAGGCGACCTACGCCGGTGAAGGCACTGGCACCCTGACGCTGATTGTCGAACATGACAGCATGAGCCATCTTGGCGGGCGCATTGATCAGGAACTGGCCGACATGGAGTACCAGAGCCACCTCTCCGGTCTGGCGGAGCAAGTTGATCTGCCGATTGAAAACGTGCGTTCAGCAATTCTGTCGGAGATCCACCCGTAGCAGAATTGCGGGTCAAGGCGCGGCTGGCGCTGGCTCATCCCGCTTCAGCAGCATCAAGATACTCACCAGCAGGATCCAGAGCGGCAAGATCAGGAACGCGATCAGGTAGACGACATCGAACACACTTTCACTACTCGTGGAGAGTATGGCCAGCGGCGCGAGCGCCGAAAGCACGACTACGATGACGCCGACGACGACCAACCAGCGCCTGAGTACGCCAGTTGTCGCGATGACAATTGACGCCGCGCCAACAAAGACAACAACTGTAAATGGCGCTCCAGAGACGGCGTAGTAGTCGAGGACCATAAGCGTCCGGAGCGTTTCGTCGGAGGCAGTCTCAGCGAAATCACCGAAAGCGAGAGCGCCCCAGAAGATGCTCGACCAGGCGCTCCACAACACGAAGATGAGCGCTCCAACGAACGCTACCCGCGACCAGAGATGAACCCCTCCTTCCGCGCGACTGAGCAACCCGTATAGCGCCGAAATGAACGGGAAGTAGAAAAAGACATAGGCCAGACTGAGGATGTACCCAGCGATGAGGTACTGCTGGCCGTCGTTCACCCAATCCTCCCGTATCTCGTCGATGGGATCGTCGAAAAATGGGGGAGCTTCCTGGAGAATGACTCCAACGATGAACAGTACGATGAACGCAATGCCGGCCGCGCCGCCAAACCTCCACCACTGCCGAAAGAACCTCATCGTCTTCTCCTTCTACCCCGACGCGAATGAGGAGAAATCTATGACTGGATAGTTGGAATGAGTCAGGTGAACGGATTTGCGATGGCAACGCCAATGGTGACCATCACGTCTCGTTCGTTGCACATGAGTAGGTTCATTGTGACGGCGGAGCACCGCTTTGTCAACTCAAATTAACTGGCTTAGAAGTGGCAACGAACATGCTCGCGAGCAGTCGCTACAAGCGGTTGCGCCATTGTGTTGCCATCAATTGAGAAACCTCACTTTTTGTAACAGGATGTTCCCATTCAGGAGGTTGTTCCGTTGATTGCAGCCATCAAACACCTGGATCGCGGGGAAGCCTGATGTCAAACCGGGTCTGGCCCGGCGCTGAGGTCACATTGATCTGACCGTGGTGCTTCTGAACGATGATGTTGTGGCTGATGCTCAGCCCGAGGCCGGTACCTTGCCCGGGCGGTTTTGTCGTAAAGAAGGGGTCAAAGACGCGGTTCATGTTTTCCTCGGGGATGCCCGCGCCAGTATCTTCGATCTGCACCACCACCCAGCGATCGATCTCACAGGTGCGGAGGGTGATCGTTCCAGCCCCGTCTACGGCATCAATCGCATTATTCAGGATATTAGTCCAGACCTGGTTGAGTTCGCTGCCATACCCCTGAATTGGAGGCAGATCTTCGGCGTAGGTCCGTTGGACTGTCACCCTGTCGTTAAGGCGGTGGTTCAGCATCACCAGCGTGTCATTCAGCCCATCGTGGATGTCGACGGTCTGAACCGGAGCCTGGTCCATATAGGAGTAGGATTTCAGGGCGGTGACGATTGCCGTCACCCGTTCCAGCGAATGCCGAATCTCGTGGTTCAGCCGGTACATCGTGATCGACTCGCTCAACCAGGCAATGACGGTCGTGATCTGTCTTGCCGAGAAGATGCCCAGGGTTGAGATCAACTCCTCGACCTCGACACTCAGGTGTGCCAGCGACGAGGAGTATTCCCAGCTGTTTTCGACCCCGATGGTCTCAAGCAGTTCTTCATACTCCTGTTCACGGTCGCTCCGCGCCAGTGCGTCGAGCATCTCAGTCCGGCCCGCACATGATTGAGCCATTTCATCGATCTGATGCAGGTGCTGGATCTGTTCCGACGATAGCTGCGCTCCGAAGAGGTCAAAGTAGGCGTGTTGCAGCCGGGTGAAGGCGGTCTCGGCCTGCCTGACGCCGCTTCTGGCCGCAGCGGCCGGATTATTGAGTTCGTGCGCCATCCCGGCGCTAAGCCGGCCCAAGGTCGCCAGCTTCTCGTTCTCCCGCAACGTTAGTTCCTGCTGGAGGTAGGCACGCTCAAGATCGCGGTGCCGTTTTTTATCAAGCGAGGTGTCCAGCCGGGCTTTCAGGAGCACCGGGTTGAGTGGTTTAGTGAGGTAATCTTCCGCTCCCAGCTCGATACAACGGACGATGCTCTCGATATCATCGACAGCGGAGACGACGATAACCGGGATGTCCCGCAGCGCGCTGTCACCTTTGATCTCTTCGAGCACCTGATAGCCATCGACTTCCGGCATGATGATGTCCAGGATGATGACATCGAACGCTTTCTCGCGGATCATTGCAAGCGCGACACGACCGTCTTCAGCCGTTTCAACCGAATGCCCGTGCTGCTCGATCCCTCTGGAGAGGGTCATGCGATTCAGGCGGTTATCGTCAACCACCAGGATATGCCCGGATTCGTTCTGCACCTTAGACCCGTTCCTTGATAGCGTTGCTGGACGTTTCGCGTATTGATACCAGTTCGGCAGCCACCTGAGCGTATTCAGTTTGTGCCTGGGTAAGCAGATCCGGCGCGCCTTCGAGGATTCCCTCCCGAGCCAGCATCTCTAGCTGACGGCACAGGTTTGCCAGATGTGTCGCTCCGAAGGTGGCGGCGTTCGATTTCAGGCTGTGCGCCGCCAGCCGCGCGCCGTTCAGGTCGCCATCGTCAATGGCTTGCTGGAGATTTTCGAACAGCCCGGGAGCGTCTTCGAGAAAGGCGTCAATGAACTCACCGACAATCTCGTCATCCCCTCCGGCAGTGTCGCGAAGCTGTTCCAGGGCGGCGGGATCTAACCGGCTGGTAGCGAGATCCGGCTCTTCCTGGTCTTCAGTTGCTGGTGGAGAACCAGCCTGAGCGTAACTCGCTTCGAGTGCCTTCACCAGCGCCGGAACCCGGATAGGTTTACTGAGATAGTCATCCATGCCTGCTTGGAGGAAGATTTCCCGGTCGCCAGCCATGGCGTTGGCGGTCAGCGCAATGATACGTGGCCTGTTCTCTGGCCAGGTTTGCAGGATTGCCCGGGTGGCTTCCAACCCGTCCATCTCCGGCATCTGGACATCCATCAGGACAACATCGTAGGGTTGCCGCTCCAGTGCTTGCAGCGCCTCCTTGCCGTTGGCGGCGATGTCGGCACGGTAGCCGAGACGCTCCAGGATGCGATGAATGATTTTCTGGTTCGTGGCGACATCTTCAGCTACCAGAATACGGAGTGGCTGCTTCTCGCCCATTTCAGCGTCGAATTCGGTGCTCTCTGGCTGGGCGCCTTGCTGGTACCGGGTTGGTCGTCCGGACAGCACTTCAACGAACACGTTGTAGAGCGACGATGGTTTGATCGGTTTCGTCAGGCAGGCCGAGAGTAGCTGACCGTCAGAATCAGCCTCGATACGGTAATCAAGCGAGGTCAGCATCACCAGCGGGATCGAGGCGCAGGCCGGTTCTTTTTTGATCGCCGTTGCCAGCTCGATCCCGTCCATTTCTCCCAGCTTCATATCAAGCACCACGATGTCGAACTGCTTGCCGGCACGAAGCCACTCCAGCGCCTCACGAGCTGATTCGGTGTCCTCTGGTTCCATCTCCCAGGTCAACGAGTGCTGAGAGACAATCTGACGGTTCGTCTGGTTGTCGTCGACGATAAGAATCCGTTTGCCGCGCAACTGCGGCTGAACATCGTGCAGGTAGACGTGATCGGCTGCCGGCGCTTCCCGGGCTTCAATGGTGAAGAAGAATGTTGTCCCCTGCCCGGCCTCTGTCTCGACCCACATCGTGCCACCCATAAGCTCACTCAATCGTTTGCTGATGGCCAGCCCGAGACCGGTCCCACCATATTGCCGGGTCGTTGAAGCATCCACCTGGCTGAATGATTGAAAGAGGTGCGGAATACGGTCCGCCGGAATACCGATGCCGGTATCTCTAACCGAAAATTCAAGCTCGAAACAGCCCTTCTCTTCCTGCCAGGTGCTATTCACCGAGAGGACGATTTCGCCCTGGCTGGTGAATTTGACCGCGTTTCCCAGCAAGTTGACCAGAATCTGACGCAGCCGGGTGACATCCCCGAAAATCGATACTGGCGATTGCTCGCAGACGAGGTAGGCTAGATCCAGCCCTTTGGCGGCAGCCATCGGGCTAATCAGGTCGAGCGCGCTTTCGATGCAGTCACGAAGATCGAAGGGTTGTACTTCTAGCTCAAGTTTTTCAGCCTCTATCTTCGAGAAATCAAGAATGTCGTTGATGATCGTCAGCAAATCCTCGCTGCTGCGGCGGATCGTCTCGGTGAACTCCCGCTGTTCCAGTGAGAGATCGGTGTTTCTGAGCAGGCTGGTCATGCCAATAACGGCATTCATCGGGGTGCGGATCTCGTGGCTCATATTCGCGAGGAACGCGCTCTTGGCCTGGTTTGCGGCTTCTGCCGCCTCCCGCGCTTCACGCGCCTCTATATACAACTCGTTGCTGGTGGCGATGGCGGCGTCTTTTTGCCCGACGAAAAAATAGACCAGAATGAAGGAGACCGTGGAGACGGTTGCGATATTCATGAAAAAGAAGAGGGTTGTCGCGCCGGATGGAAGTTCATTAAGCCCGGAAATAAATGGGTCGAGGATGGCTGAACTGACGACAAGCGCCAGGTAGGCCACCATCCACCACAGCGCCTGCCTTCGTTCGACGACCAGGAGTGCTCCGAGCGGGGCAATCAGGGACCAGAGGATAACGGCGCTGCTGCCCTGAAACCCGCCGAGGACGAGGAAGAGGAAGAATGGCAACAGCAGAATCAACGACATTTGTCCGAATCGGAAGAATTCGAAGCGGCGATTCATCCTGAAAATGACAATATAAAGAATCGAAAGGACAGCGTAGGTCAACGGGATCGCGCCAGCTAGCGGCGCGCCAAGCAGCAGATAGATAACGCCCCAGATCGTTGCGGCAATGATGATCATCAACGTCCAGGTCAGCACGATGGTCTTCTCGAGCCACCGCTCGTGATCGTCGTCGTCGATTTGACCGACGCGTGCTACCAGATCGCCTAGCCCGGATAAAAAGCGCTCACTCATTGGTCTCTCCGGTTCGAATTACCGCGAATTGAACTGGCGTGATGTAGCCGTGCGCCTTGCGCCGGTTTATTCAATCCAGTTCAGATATGCGTATCATACAGTGAGGATTGGCCAGAAGGTTAATCCGGCTCTCTCGTATTGTTTCCAGCCATTGATCGCACTGTCGTTCTCATCGACGGCTGAATCTACATCACATTTCGTTGTCTGAGGCAGGACTATCGCCGACAATGACGTAACGGCGGCTCTCGATCTCGCGAAATCAGGGACATGTCAGGAGGAACCCGGCGTTGGCATTGTCAGACCAGGTGAATGACGCACGAAGCGAACTGGAACAGATCGCCCGGCGCTGGGTGGAGGCGGGCTGGCAACAGGGTGATGCCGGGGCGGTCCGGGCGATGTACACTCCCGATTTCGTCGATTTGAGCAATCCATACGCCGAACGCGGTGACCGGGATGACAACGTCCGTGGCATCAGTGAACTGTACAGCGCCTTCCCCGACTTTCATGCGGAGATCGATGAACTCATCATCGACGTTGAACGGGCGAAAATTGCCGTGCGCTGGTCGGCAACCGGCACCCACCAGGGACTGTTTCTCGGCGTTCCGGCAAGCGGGCGGCGCGTTCTCTTCCGTGGCATTGAGACGCTGCACATCCGGAATGGGTTGATCGTGGAACGCAGCGGTGAGTGGGATGGCATCGATATCTACCGCCAGCTTAACGCGGAGTAGGTGACGGCTTCCCAGGTTGGATCTGACAAGCCAAACCCTCGCCATACATTCAGCAACGAATAGGCGACTATGGCAATCAGTCTTCTATTCTGCCGGTAACCGGCAGAATCGTTCAGGTTGCAGGTCGAAAGTCCCGCTGCCGTTCCGGCCAGTTTGTTGCTACGATGTGGGCACGGGGAACGATGGTCGGTTCTGGATGAGAAGGGGTGTAAGTTGGCGGGCAACGGATTATCACGCAATGCGATTCTGCTCATCTTCGCCATGTGCCTGACGACTATCGTGATGGGCAACGACTTTTCGTCGATGAACATTGCCATCCCCTCAATTGAGAAAACGTTTGACACGAACCTGGCAACTGCCCAGTGGGTGGTGAACGCGTTCATGCTCTCGTTCGCCGTTCTCATCGTGACCGGTGGCCGGATTGCCGATATCTATGGCCGGCGTCGAAGCTATTTCATCGGCACTGCTATTTTTGCCGTGGCATCGTTTGCTGGCGGGTTCTCGACGAACATCTACATGCTGATCGGGTTTCGCTTGCTGATGGGCATCGGAGCTGCCATCGTCTTTCCGGCCGTGGTCGGCATCCTCTATGAAACACTGACTGGCGATCGCGCCGCCCTTGCCGGGGGGCTCTTTGCCGGGAGCGTTGGTACCGGCGAGGTGATCGGGCCTATCCTCGGTGGTTTTCTTACCACCTACCTGAGTTGGCGCTGGATTCTCTTCATCAACCTCCCGATCATGGTTATTGCGATGGTGATCTCCTGGCGAGTCATCACGCCAGATCCTGAATCTGCCGGCGAAGGCAAAAGGATTGATTATCTTGGCAGCGTGTTGATCGGGTTGGGGCTGTTCGCGCTGCTCTTTGCCTTCGATCAGTCATCGAGCTGGGGTTGGGGCGATCCGCGCATCATCGCGCTCCTGGTGGTTGCAGTTGTCTCGCTGGTGGTGTTTGTCCTCGTGGAGCGACGAATTGGCGAACGGGCGCTCGTGCCGCGGGAAGTCATGAGAAACCGGGAGTTCATGGTAAACATGCTGGCAGTCGTCCTGCTCTCGGCACCTTTCTTTGTGGCGATGCTCTATATCCCGCAGTTCGCACAGAAGTTCCTTGGCTACTCTGCGCTCGTTGCCGGAGTTGCCCTGGTGCCGATGGTGGCGACCTTCGCGGTCTCCTCGTTTATCTCCGGATCAATCTACGACAAGATCGGGCCAAAACTAACCGTCTCCGGCGGAGCCGCTCTGCTCGTTGTTGGAACGACGCTGCTTGCTGTCGTGCCTGATGACCCATCTTTTGTCTGGTTCATTCCGGGAATGCTCGTGCTTGGGGCTGGTATCGGCATCTTCTTTTCAGCCGCGACGACCGCCGGGGTCACCTCGCTTGACGAAGCGCTTGATAGCCTGGGCGGCGGCCTGATCATGATGGCGCGTATTATGGGTGGCGCGATCGGGATAGCGCTTACCACGGCCGTCTTTATGTCGGCATCCCGCAATGAAGTCAGCGATCTGGCCAGCGACGCGGGTATTTCGCTCTCCAACCAAGAGGTGAAGAAGCTGGACAACCTGCTGATCAACTCGGACTCGGCCACCCAGGCTCTGATGCGCTTTCCGGAGGCGATCCAGACGCGCATCACCGGGTTTGCTGAAGATGCCTTCATGAGCGGATTTCAGGCAGGAATGCTGGCCAACGTCGTGCTTGCTGCCGTCGGTTTCGTGCTCGTGCTGATCTTCGTCGGCGGTTCGTTCCACCTCAGGCAGCTCGGGCCTGCCGAACGGGCGGCGAGAGCCAGGGTGTCCCGCTATGTCCACCGTTTCCATGGGTGATGCGTTGTTGAGATAATCCTTTGGATGAGGTGGCACCCGTCAACAGCGGTTTCGGCTGCTGTTTCTATCGCTCTCCACATGCTGTTCTGGGATGGAGCACGGCGTCAGTTGCCAGATCAGGGAGCAATTGCGTTGCTGATTAATCTGCTAATGCTGGCTGTGCTGTTCGTTGTCTACGGCAGTGTCGCAAAACAGCACTGATCTTGTTCGTAGGGGCGAACCTTGTGT
>CAZNYB010000107.1:0-12275 GCA_964577155.1 uncultured Thermomicrobiales bacterium
CGGCCAGTTTCAACCGAACCGGCCAGCTACCCGCCGGCGACATTTGTTCCCAGGCAACGACCTGACCTCATCGCCGGCCGCGATGAGGTCCTGGCCGCTATTGATGACGACACTGTCTGCGTCGTCAACGCCCTCCCTGCCGATGAACATCATGGCGACCGCGGTTTCCCGGTCCACTACACACGCTCTGGACACATTCCCGGCAGCGTCAATGTGCCGCAGATCGAGACAATCGAGCTGGAGACGACGACCGAGTACCTGCCAGCTGACGAACTCCGGCAGCGTTTCGACGATGTTGGCGCAACCAGTGCCGACCAGGTCATCACCTATTGCGGCGGCGCCATCGCCGCCAGCAGCACCGCCTTGCTCTTGACGATGCTCGGCGTCGAGAAGGTCGCGCTCTATGACGGCTCGATGACCGAGTGGGGCGCTGACCCGGAACTCCCGCTGGTGACCGGGTAGAGTGATTCTCTGACCAACGGACCGATCTCGATACCCTGTCACTGTTCAACAGGTTATGATGGGGTATCGACATAACCCGATTGGAGACCGCCGTGGCAGGCACAAACGGCAAACACGACACTCGTCCGGTCAAACCAGGCCGGATCATCATCCTGAACGGTCCGGTCAGCGCCGGAAAGACATCGATGGCGCGAGCGTTTCAGGAACTTGCGGCCGATCCCTGGTTGCTGTTTGGGATAGATAACTTCATCTTCGAGGTCGCTCCGGACAGGTTCTTTGAAGACCATGATCAACCGTCCACAGACTTGCCTGCTTCGTTTGACAACAACTTCGATGGTTTTCATATGGAACTCTACCTGGACCGGGATCCCCCGGAGATGGTCTGGGAGAACGGTCCAGTTGCCGATCATGCGATTGCAGGACTTCACGCCGCAATCGCCGCGCTCTGTGAAGCGGGACACAACGTCATCGCCGACCACGTCCTGGGGCACGAGGTCTGGTTGGAAGATCTCACCGCCCGCATCCAGTACCTGCCGGCCTGGTTCGTCGGGGTTACCTGCCCGATCCCCGTTCAGATGGAACGCACGATCAAACGTGGGGATCGACCGGACGGCGAACGAGGTCTAGCGCTGGCGAACTGGTTCGAGCGGGTCCTCCACCAACACGGAACCTATGATCTTGAGATCGACACAGCAACCCTCCGTCCAGAAAGGTGCGCCGCACTCTTGCAGCATCATCTGGACACAGGCCCGCCGCCGGCGGCGTTCAGGAAACTTGCACAGATGTTTGAACTTCGTGCAGAGGCGTCGAATTTACCTGGTAATGTCTCCCGAGCAGGCCGGACCTAAAAGCTGACCGATACCATTCGACGAACTCCCGTTGACATCGCAGATTCAATACCGCGAACCGCGCCAGAAATCTCTATCCATCGTCAGGTAGCGGTCAAGGTCGACACGGTCGAAGACTTTTCCGGCTTCGTCACGGGCCTGGGTCATAACAGCATTGGCGTCGACGCTCAGAATCTGGCGGTTTTCCATCAGGATCCGGCCATCGACGATTGCTGTGTCGACATCCTGACCGCTGGCGTAAAAGGTCAGCAACTGCGGGATATGAGCCTGTGGGGTCAAATGTGGCTGGTTGAGATCGATGGTGATGATGTCGGCTTTCTTCCCCGGCTCCAGCGAGCCGATCTCCGCATCCCAGTTGAGGGCTTTTGCGGCGTCAATCGTCACCATACGCAGAGCCTTGCCTGGCGGTAGTACTTGCTGGGAGCGGTGCGCCATCCACTGGTGCATCAACGCCCGTGGGATTTCCTTGAGCAGGTCAAAGCTGAAACGCGGGGCGCTGCCGTCGGTCGCGATCGCGATGTTTGCGCCCTCATCAAGCAGGTCGATCATCGGCAGGATGCCATCCTGGACATTCTCTGCGGTGGATGGCGACGATGCGATATTGCACTTTGTGCCGCCGACGATCTCGACTTCGGTTGGTCGCAACCCGTTGCCATGCAGCACCAGGACGTCCGGTCCAAGCAGCCACTCGACGGTGCCGCGACCAAAATGTTCGAGTGCGAAATCAACCGAACCATCGAAGAGGTGCGTGTGGATCTGGACACTGTAGAGGTCAGCCAGATTGCGAACTTCTTCCGCCTTTTCGATCATCACCGGGATGTCTTCTGGCTGGTAGTCGTACATCAGGGCCGAGTGCCGTTTCGTGAACCGGCCCATCAGGTATGGTGGGTGGAAGGCAGCCCGGATGCGGTCGTCCGAACCGTTGTGCCACTCCTCGACGAATGCGATGGCATTCTCCATCGCCTGCTCATAGGTAAAGTCCCGCTCAACCCACTGGCCATCTTCGAGAAAGGTTCCACTCCAGGGGTCGGGCAGATGAGAGAAGAAGAGATCCGGCGGACCGACGGCCAGCGATGCCCGGATGCCGACTTCGCTATAGGCTTCGGCGTTCTTGATGGCGAAGATCGGGTCATCAAGACGGGCTGGAGTCGCGCCGATGACGGATTGTCCGGTGGTGACGCCAAATCGGAGCCTTTCGACTGCGGCTAATCGGGCTTCGGCATACCACCAGTCCGGTGTCGTTGCCCGAAAATAGATCTCGCCGGGCGGCCACCCATGGGTTGCATGCCAGATCGCTCGGATCAGACCGTGTCCGGCGTGTCCATAGGTGTCGATCAAACCCGGCATGATGACCTTTCGGGAGGCATCAATCACCCGGTCGGACTGGATCTCAAGGCGCAGCCAATCGCTGGGTCCGACAGCAGTGATCCGGTCGCCAGTTACCGCGACACCGCCATCCTTGAAAACCGAGTCATCGCTATCCATCGTGATGACGTAGCCATTGAGCAGCAGGAGATCAGCTGTTTCCAGCATAGATCAGGTTGACTCCGGCGGGAGAACGGCAATGACTTCAACCTCGAAGCGAGTCGCTGGCGATCCCAGCTGGCTGATAACGATGCCGGTGTGTGGCGGTCGGTGGTTGCCGAAGTATTCCTGACGAACCTTCGTCACGACCGGAAATTCGTCGGTATCAACACACATGGTCGTCACCTTGACCACATTCGAGAAGTCAGCGCCTGCTTCGTTTAACACTCGCTTGAGATTCTCGAAGGCTTGCCTGGCCTGCGCTTCAGGGTCAAACGGTTCCACCAGATTCCCATCTCGATCAACCCCGACCTGACCAGCGACGAACAGCAGGTTACCGGTCTTCAAGCCATGATCGTAAGTCAATGCGCGGTGCATTCCCTCCGGCTGGATCATCTCAAAGTTCGGATCGGCCATCACGTACTCTCCTGTGCTCTCCGGAATCATGGCGATAACTTCGATCTCAAATCGAACGTCAGGTGAACCAAGCATAGATATGACGTTACCAGTGTGTGGCGGCCGGTGATCGCCAAAATACTCACGCCTGATGTCGACCGTCTTCGCGATATCGTCTGGATTGACATAGAAGGTCTTTACTGAGACAACCTGGTCGAACCCGGATCCGGCGGCTTCAAGGATCTGGCGCAGATTCTCGTGGGCAACTCTGGCCTGGGCTGTAGCGTCGTGAGGTCCGACCAGGTCCCCATCGGCATTGCGACCAACCTGTCCCGCCACGAAGAGCATGTTTCCAGCACGCATTCCATGATCGTAGGTCGATGCTCGGTACATGCCATCCGGCTGGATCATCTCGTAAAACGGTTTCGCTAACAACGAAGAGGCAATCCTTTCTTGGCTGAGTTTGCAATGCAACTACTAGTGGAACGGAGGCGAACCACGGCTAAATATCTACTCCCGCCAGGTTGGCGATGTCGATGAGGTTCGACCACTCCATGCCGCGCTCCCCATCCTCGATCTCGTGAGTTACCCGGAGTGTCGCCGCATTAACCGGCGTTGGAATGCCGAGCCGGTTGCCATACTCAACGATCACAGCCGTCTGCATATCGACTTCAGTTTTCCGCTTCTTGATTGCCAGATCCCTCCAGATGCCCATGTGCTGTTTTTCCGATGCGCGCATCGGTTCGGCCATCTCCAGCAGTGTGGTGTCGGCGCGTTCAACAAAATCATCACCAGGCGCGAACGCGTTCGGGTCAAAATCGCCAATCATCTCCAACGGCTGAGCCTGGGTTCTGCCCACCAGGTAGGCCTCGGCTGATGCCATCCGGCAAAGTTTGCGGCCCAGCTCATCGTCAAGAATGTCTGGCACCGGGGCATCTATCGTTGAGACAACGAACGCCATCGCGCCATAGCCAAGCTTGCCCCAGAGATAGCCTTTGATATTGGTCGTGATATTCGCCGGCATGACGTGATCCAAAGTGGTACGGATCGCTTCAATCCGCGGGGTTGTCGATCCGTCCAGTTCCCCGACAAAGAGCGGTCGTTCCTGGCCGAGTAGAATATGGCCAGGTTCGAGGTAATCCGCGCCAAAGTGAACGAACGCGCCGACGGTTCGTTCTTCGCCGACATGTCTGGCGATGATCTCCTCATTTAATCCGTTCTGCAAAGAGACTATATAGCCGTCATCTGCCAGGAGCGATCCATACTGCTGCATCGCTGGTTCCGTGAAATGCCCTTTGACACAGAGAAAGGTCACTCCGAGCGGTCCTTTGAGATCGTCGGCTTGAACGGCTCTCACCTGAAAGGTGTTGTCGCCACGAACGCCGGATATCCGCAATCCTCGGCTATTCATGATCTCGACATGCTCTGGCACGACATCAACGAGCGTGATGTCATACCCGGCTTCGGTCAGGTATGCGCCGACAGTGCCGCCGATAGCGCCTGCACCAATGATGGTGATCGGTTGGTCGCGAAGATCATGTTCTTGCATTCATCTTCCTTCCTCTTGACAATTGCAGAAGCAGTGTAGCGTGGAACGAACGTGTTAATCGAGGGGTTGCCTGATCGCGATACAGGACGGCTTTTATGAGAGACTAATCTGACCTGGAATAAATCGACTCATATTGCGTTATATACTGTGTTGAATCCCCGATCAGGCGCAGGCCAATCATTATTTCCGTCCACTGGGAGCGTACTTAATACTGTATTCATGAATTGTCATATGTAGTTAGCCGGATACTGGACCGGACGTCTCAGGGATATTGCGTTTTGCCGAGCTAACTGTACGAATCAACCGGTCAGCGAATGGCACAAAGAAGGGGTCAATGCCTGGATCGCAACACACGAGCATGACACCCAGGAGTTGACAAAACAATCTATTCAGTGTACGTACTATATAGAAACACCATCATTACCGGCTCGTTATTAATAAAGGTATTTACAAAATCGCGATAAACCCATATTATGGTCCATAGTTTGTGGGATTCTTCACAATCTGAAGAGTCAACAGTGGATAGACGACTGGTGGGGGCACCAATAAGAACCGGGCGGACGTTGAGCCGGACAGATGAACTGCCCGGCAATAGATGTTCCGGCTAATCACACAGGAATTGAAGGAGCTGCATGACAGAAAGAGCAATCCAGGACGCCTCAGAACTTGAGAAGCTAGCAGATAAGGCTGAAGTCGGTGAAATAGTTGATGAGTCAGCTGAGCTTCTCGATCAGGCGACGAGCGATGCAGTCTACCGGTACTTCCGAGACGTTGGCGGTCACCGGCTTCTTAACCATGCCGAAGAAATTGAAGAATCTCGTT
Source organism: uncultured Thermomicrobiales bacterium (assembly GCA_964577155.1). Taxonomy (GTDB): domain Bacteria; phylum Chloroflexota; class Chloroflexia; order Thermomicrobiales; family CFX8; genus CAZNYB01. Next base: position 5,602 of record CAZNYB010000107.1, read on the forward strand.
GGGTCCAGAAAGGCTTGAAGATTCGTCAATCGGAACAGGAATTGCCTGCAATCTATGCCAGGGAGCGGGCCATCGAGATCCTGACCAAGGAACTGGGGCAGATGCCGACGGACGAAGAAATCACCGCCTATCTGGAACACCCGGACACACCGGAACTTGGCCGCATGCCGACTGACATCGAGATCGCCGAGTACTCGAGGATTCTCGAGGCAAAAGACAAACTCGATCACAAAGCCAAGACCGGCAAAGACATGCTCTATGAAGCGCCAGAGGAGAGTATCGAAGCCTACATTGAGATGATCCTCACTGCCAGGGCAATTGTCGAAGAGGAAATCGGCCGCAAGCCGACTGAAGACCAGGTGGCTGAATACCTCGCACGCCAGAAGGCAGTCGAGTATCTCAGTGAGGAACTGGGTCGGGAACCGACCGACGACGAGATTACCCAGCTGTATGAAGAAGAGACTCCGGAAATTACCAAGGACACCGTTTTTCCGGTCGAGCTTCCGATCAAACCTGCCAGCTTCTACTCATGGATGCCAACCGAAGCACGGGAGATCGAAACGACACGAGTCCGAACACGCATTGCCCGCGAAAAATTGATCCGGCACAACCTGCGGCTGGTCGTTTCAATCGCGAAGAAATATCGCTCGAGCGGGTTGCCGTTGATTGACCTCATTCAGGAGGGCAACATCGGGCTGATGACGGCGGTTGAACGATATGATCCAGAACTTGGTTACCGGTTCAGCACCTACGCGACTTTCTGGATCCGGCAGGCCATCGGTCGCGCCGTCGCCAACCTCAGCCGGACGATCCGGGTGCCGGTACATATGCATGATCTGATCTCAAAGGTGCGCCGGACAGAATCGCAACTCGAACAGATATTTGGCCGACCGGCCACCGATCAGGAGATCGCACACCACCTGGAGATGGAAGTCGAGAAGGTGGAGCAGGCCCGATCAGCTATTCCTCGCACCTCGTCGCTGGATAAACCGATTGGCGAAGACGGGGAATCAACTATTGGCGACCTGTTGCCAGACCCGGCAAGCGACCAGGTCGTCGAAGAAGCCGTCTCAAGCGCCATCCGCGATCAGATTCGCGAATCGCTGGAATGTCTTTCCGACCGGGAACGGGGCGTTGTCATTCTCCGCTTTGGTCTCGGTGGACAGCAGCCGCAGACGCTGGCGGAGATCGCTGAGCACTATGGCATCAGCCGCGAGCGAGTCCGCCAGATTGAAAAAGAAGCGCTGGCAAAACTGCGCAAGAGCGATCTGATCGAGCTTTCGACCGCAGCCTAATAACTATCAGCCAGTAATCAAACGAACTCCCAGTAGCTCAGTACTGGGAGTTCGTTTTTGTCTAGGATTGGTTCCTGAAGCATCTCCCCTCCGAATATTAGATTTGCTGCATTGAGGCATCCAGATCATCAGATTCCTGAATGGGAGTATGTTCCAGTTCGCTACGAATGGCTCGGAGACCTGGACTGAGAATGACCCAGAGCGCGGCGATGGTGGTGCCGATGCCGCCAATAATGAGCGCAGAACGGTAGGAGAATGCCTCTACGTAGAATCCGCTCAGCAGCACACCTAGAGGTGTGGCGATAGCCCCGGCGGCGAACATCATGCTCAACACCCGACCCAGCATGGCTTCCGGCACGCGGATTTGCATCAGGACCATCCCTAACGCATTCGTTGGCCCGATTGCGAGACCAACGATCGCCATTCCGATCACGGTGATCACGACCTGGGTTGATAAAGCAACGATCCAGAACCCGATTGCTATAAACACGACCGCGACAAGAAAAAGCCAGTACCGGCTAACGCGGTGACCAAATGTGCCGAAGGCGACCGTTCCGATTGCCGCTCCTGCGCCAAAACTGGCCACAATAAGTCCAAGCGCGCCAGCGTTATTGAATTCATCACGCACAAAGACCGGCATGACGACGGCGAACATCGGCGCGAAGAGAAAGTTGTAGAGCATCGAGATAGGGACCACCAGGCGCAGAAAGGAGTCGTTGATGAAAAAGCGATATCCAGCGGCCATATCGGCGAGATATGACGTTTTTTCGGCTAACGCTGGGTGTCCGGTCGCTTGAGCAGGATCTACTCCACGAGTGCTTCGCCGAAACGGAAGCGGGATCAGCGTTGCCACCATGAAAATCGCGAATGCAAAGGTAAGCGCATCGATATACAGGACATTTGCCGCGCCAATAATCCCGATTAACAGCCCGGCAGCGACTGGGCCGAGCAATGTGTTACTGACATTGGTACTCAGTTGCATGGCAGCGTTCGAACGTTCGAGCTTTGTGCCAGACCGCTTTGAGAGTTGCGGCACCATCGAAGTGCGAGCAGCGCCGCCTGGCGCGTCGAACGCCGCGCCGAGAAATACCAGCGCCAGCAGCATCCAGAAGTCGAGCAGATCCAGCCAGTAGAGCGTAGGGATCAACGCTACCGTCAACATGCTGGCGAAGTCAGAAAAAATGCTCGTTGCTTTAAAACCCAACCGGTCAACAGCAGTGCCGCCAAACATGCCGGAGAGAACGACTGCCAGCGCTGAGAGCCCGCCGACAATACCAGTCTTCGCAGCACTTCCCGTTGTCACCAGCACGAACCATGGTATTGCCAGGTTGGTAATGCCATTGCCAACGTTTGATACTGTCGAAGCAACCACCAGCGACCAGATGCCGGTGCGGTCCCGGAACGTCCGTGTTCCGTGTTTCTTGGCCACAATTTGAGCTGTTTCAGTTTCCATAAGGCGCAACTACCACTTCATGAATCGAGCATCAGCAAACCAGGCCAGCAAGAACTGCCATGCTGGATCGTAAAGCGTCAGCTAGAGAGTGAGTGTCTGTGTTTGGCGGTCAGCTAATCAGTATCCACGCTCGATAACTGCGATGAGCGTCTGTGCCTCCTCCGAGGAGATCTCGCCATTGGCCAGCGCAGTTAGCACAGACCGAATGTGTTCCTCGCGACTTCCGGTATCTTCCCGGCCTGTCGTACCCATGGCCATTGACCCTTTCTTGATGCTGATGTCACCGCTGTCTGTTTTAGCTCGCACGAGTAACCGCTCACCATCAGCGGTGTCAGTCGCGCCGACGAACCTTCTGGTGGTGCCCTTCGGACCAGGACGTCCGACTTCAACAAGCGCAATATCCGAAGAAACATCGCCACGGTTTGACAGCACTTCAACACGTGCTGCCACATCATCAGGGATCATGAGGATGACATCACCCTTTCGAGTGATAAAGGTAAATCGTCCGGAGTTGTCGCTGGTGGAGGCGCTTCCAACTTTGATGCCTTCCGCGCCCATGCTGATCTCACCGTGACTCCCATGTGCGATGCGCAGTCCATCCGCGCCAGCTCGTACGATCTCCTGGCCGCCTTTTCGGATTCGGAGACCTTCCCCACCGGCTTCAATTTCGAGATCCCCGGCGATCGAGATGCCTGAGCCCGGTATGTCCCGATCCAGATCATCGTCCCAATCAAACTCATCGCTATCGGCATCGACGACAACCGCCAGACGTTGAGAGGGTAGAAGCAGGCGCGACTTAACAACAACATCGCCTTTTACAGACTTGACAGAAGCGCCGGCCACAGAGCCATCTTTGATGAGAACGTCGCCTTTCTTCAAACTTGCATCAATCTGCTGTGCAAGAGGTCTGGATATCACGATGTCACCGGAAATGGCATTAATTGCCGCAACGCTACTACAGCCAGACATAAATACATCACCGCTTGATGAATTGATCGCGAGCGGGCCGGAGCAGGAATCAAATCGCAAATCTCCGCTAGAGCAGTTGACCGTTAACGCTCCGGACCGGTCAGCGATCGACACATCACCACGGGACACGGAAGCAGTGAGCGGGCCAGCGCCGCCAGCAACATGAAGGTTGCCCCGGTTTCCGTTGAATGCCACTTTGGCGTTTATCTGCTTGAACGTTGCGCTTCCACGCCGGATCGAACACTGGAATGGTGGGAGGTCGCTCTCGGGCAACAACACGGTAACGGGTTTTGACTTGCGAGCGCCATCCGTCTGTTGAATTCGGAGTGTCGAGCCGTCCCGGATGAGACTGACCGTATTCGACTCAGAATCTGTCAGCGTCTTGATCTGGTTTTCCAGCGAGTGGTCCCCTTCAAGCGTCACATCAGCGTGCTGCAAGCTCACGTCTATCAAGGTGATACCGTCGAGAGAAGATTCCTGTAATCGGATGGCATCACCAGATGCTGAACTCACGGGATCACCCTTCTTAGTCGTTATTCTTCGGGAGGTTTTTGAGGAGCTGCATCGCAGCATCCACATCGAGCTTTCCGGAAGAGACGTCAGCAAATAGCTCCGACCGGCTCTGTGGGCCGGGCAGAGGAGCGGATTCGGTTACATCGACATCTTCAATTGATGCGATGAGATCATCGAGTTTAGCCCGGACCGTTGGATATGAGACCCCGAGGGTACGCTCAATATCTGACATGTTCCCGCGGCTGGTCACAAAAAGCTTCAAAAAGGCAAGTTGTTCTGAATCCAGGTTGGAAAATTGAGCCGTTCCGACACTGGTAAAGTGACCACGGACCGTAACATCACAATGGGCACAATAGTATTCGCGAATTTCAAGATTACCGGCACAGGCTGGGCACGAATCAATTGTTACTGTCATTATTTCAACTCCTATCATCTAAATCATACATATTACTTTCTTTTTTGTCAATAATAATTGACAATAACAATATTCACTTCGTATTTTGAATTATCTACGCTTCCGGGCTACGTTCTGGGTTCGCAGCCGGCAATGCAAGCTGTTGCACTGCAGGGGATCGAACTGATGAGATGTGTACCGGCCGTTCAAAAAATGCTCGGAGCACTGCCCGGAGAATGTCACGGTCCCGTTCGTCCAGTTCGGGCAGTCTTCGGAGATACAGCATCAGTTCCGGGTCAGCCAGCCCATCTGCAATGTCGGCCAGGGTAACGTCCCCAGGAAGACTCAGCCCGGCGACGGCGAACAGATCAGTCCAGGAGTGGCCCATGGCGGCACAGACACGACTGATAACATCGAGACCCGGACGCTCGGGGACACCTCGTTCAAGTCGTGACAGGTATCCCCGACTGATTCCGGCCCGGGTTGCCAATTCTTCCTGAGTCCATCCCAACTCAAGCCGCCAGGTTGCCAGAACCGGGCCAACCCGCCTGCCGACGACATCATCGCCGGCCACAAAGGCAACGCTCATCGACGGCTCCTTTCAAGGTTGGCTATGTCGTCCAGGCAGCTCTCATTTCCGGAATGATGACGTCGATAAGTGGTCGAATATCAGCCATCTCTTCCGGCACATGAAAGAGGAAATCGGTGATGCCCGCGTCTCGCAGCTCTTGCATCCTCGATCGCAGCTGGCCCTCGTCCTCAAGCGAAGCCGGACCAAGCGTGGTGGATCGTCGGATTTCGGATGGATCGCGACCGATAGCGCGGCATGCATTTTCCAGCTGTTCAACCCGTGCGAGATATTCATCAAGGTTACTGATATTGTTATCCCATTGATCCGCGTGACGGGCAATCAACCGCAGCATGCGAGGCTTTGATCCGCCGATAACGACCGGCATCGGGTTGCGAACCGGCTTGGGTTCAAAAATCGCCTCATCAAGCTGGTAATAGGTTCCATCAAATGAACTTCGTTCCTGAGATTGCAACATGGTGAACATCTGGAGCGACTCATCGAGCATCGACACGCGCGCTCCCGGTCCTGGGAAGTCAAACCCGAACATCTTGTGTTCGCCTTCAAACCAGGCAGCCCCTACGCCAAGCAATGCCCGTCCGTTGGATATATGATCGACTGTCGTCGCATTCTTTAACAGCATCGCCGGGTTGCGGTAGGTGATGCCGGTCACCATTGGGCCAATTTCAATGTTGCTCGTGGCCTCGGCCAGACCGGCAAGCAAGGTCCAGCCTTCCAGATTTGGACCGGTGCGTGGATCGGAGAGGGGAATCATATGGTCAAATACCCAGGCGGATTCCAATCCCCATTCGTCAGCTGCCACAAACCACTCTTTGATCTCAGCCCATTCCCGATGGTGCTGGCTACATCTGATCCCAAATTTCACCGTCTGTTGCATGAATCATCCAATCCACTCAGTATCATCATTGTGAACGTTCAACTACCATTACACCTTTATCATAGTGCATAGATCAACGAAGTCGTCGAAAGGGATCGCTATGTCGCTCGGCAAACAACTGCTAAAAGTGGAGCGAGTGAACAAGATCGTTGCAATCTCCAGTGGCAAAGGCGGCGTCGGGAAATCGACGATCGCCGTCAATATCGCCGTTGGTTTGACCCGTCTTGGATTCAGGATCGGACTCCTCGATGCAGATGTACACGGTCCGAATGTTCCATTGATGATGGGCGTGCGAAGAAAGCAGGCATCCAGCGGTTGGGCGGCGATGGTTCCTCTTGCAACCGGACCAGCAGATCGACAGCACCATATGATGCCAGCGCTGGATCGCTTTGGCGTCCGTATGATGTCAGTTGGCTTGTTGGTCGGTGAGGACCAGTCGGCTATGTTCGACAATGTCTCGAGTGTTGGCTGGCTCGTACGGAATCTGCTCACGATGGTCGACTGGGGCGATCTCGATCTTCTGCTGCTGGATTTTCCACCCGGAACAAGTGAACCGCAGGCCACCTTGCTCAAAACGGTCAAAC
>CAZNYB010000108.1:0-11860 GCA_964577155.1 uncultured Thermomicrobiales bacterium
AAATATGATGCCCGACAGACGCTGCAAACTTTTAGCGTCACCACTCGCGACGCCGTCAATCTTGATCAGCTATCGGGAGAGCTCACCAGTGTCGTGGTGGAGACGGTCCAGCCAGAACATGTTTCGGTGTGGTTGCGACCAACAACGGCGCAATCGGGGCAATTCCAGTGAACGAGGAGGACGACATGGGTGCTACGTTTGGCGGCGATGACCAGCCGCAAGGAACAACATTGACACGCTGGCTGGCCTGGACGCTATGTTTTCTTTCGCTCGGGTTGCTGCCGTTTGCCCTTGGGCTGGCTGTCGCGAACCGGCACGCCGCTGAGGTCTGGCAGATCGTCGAACCGCAACAGTTCTTCGTCGCCGTGATCTACAGCGTCGTTGGCGTGCTGATCGCCCTGCGCCGTCCAGGCAACTTCATCGGCTGGCTGTTTCTGGCCACCGGCTTGACAGCGTCCGTCGCCTCGCTGCTCTCGCACTGGGCTGTCTACGGGTTGGAAACTCATCCGGGCCTGCCAGGAGCGAACGCCGCGCTCTGGCTTGGGTTCGCGATTTTAGCCTGGTCTGGATTCCCAACCTTCCCGCTCCTCTTCTTCCCGAGCGGGCACCTGGTGGGCTGGTTCACAAAAACCGTTGCCGTCGTCTCGGCTATCGCCAGCGTCACGCTTGTCAGCGCGCTGCTTACATCCAGCATCGTCCCGCCCGGTTTTCCTGAACTTTTCGACCGGACACCCAGCCCGTTCTACCTGGGCGAACCCATCGTCAACCCATTCATCTCAGTCATGACGCTGCTGCTCTGCGGGTTAGCCGCCAGCGCGCTGCTGGTGCTGCGCTTTCGCCGCTCCAGAGGAACTGCTCGTGAGCAGTACAAGTGGGTTGTCTTGACCCTGGTGCTGGTGGTCGCGGTCGCGATCACTGACACCATCGTTCGCTCGGAGCCTTCGTCGTGGGTCAAGGTGACCGGGCCGCTCTTCTCCGCCTCAATCGCCCTGATACCGCTGGCAATGGGCATTGCCATCCTGCGTTACAAACTCTGGGATATCGACGTCATCATCAGCCGCGTCCTCACCTACGGTTTGTTGACGGCGCTGCTCTTACTGGGATTTATTTGTGGCGTCATCTTCTTCCAGTTCCTGCTCGATCCGCTTACCGGCGGCAACGATCTGGCAGTGGCTGGCTCGACCTTGCTGGTGGCAGCACTCTTCCGTCCGGCGAGGAACCGGTTACAGCGCTTCGTCGACCGTCGCTTCTACCGCCGCAAGTACGACGCTCAGCAGACGCTACAAGCGTTCAGCCTGACCGCCCGCGACGCTGTCCAACTCGATGAGTTGACAGGCGGTTTAACCGACGTCGTCGCCAGGACAGTCCAGCCGGAGCATGTCTCGATCTGGCTCAACCGGCTGGACCTCCGGAAAGATCAGCTATGAGAGCATCCTGGACAACCTGGCTGGCGATCTCACTTTTCACTCTAGCGATGACCGGACTCGGCTGTGTCTTGATATTGACATACGCGAGCAACAATCTCCTTGGCGTCCTTGGAAGCTCACAAGCGATCTTCACAGTGGCCTTCGCCTCGATGGCCACTGTCGGGTTAATGCTCTCAATCCATCGACCAGGGAATCCCATCGGCTGGATTTTTCTCACGGCATCCATTGCACAAATGATCATGGCGGTTGCCGAGCTGTATCCAGAATACATTGCTGAATCACCAGACCGAACTCTGCCTGAACCTACCCTGCTCTTCTGGCTTCAAAACTGGGTCTGGATAGTAGCATTTATTCTTCCAGTAACATTCGGCTCACTGCTCTTCCCTACAGGCCGGCTGCTTTCAAAACGCTGGCGAATATTCGCCTGGATCGGCGCTTCTCAGCTTGTCCTCTTCGTGGTAGCAATAATCATAAAATCTGGGCCAATAGAAGATATTGGCTGGCACGAAGAAGTTCTCAATCCCACTGGAATCGACTCTCTCAATGTTCTAGTCAGCGTAATTGAGTTGTTTGCAGGAATTTTTGTTTTCTTTTTCCTCTTCATCGGTTCGATTGCGTCACTCTTTCTCCGCCTCCACCGTGCAACGGGTCAGGAACGACAGCAACTCAAGTGGTTCACTTACGGTGCGTTAATACCAATCGCCATCATCCTGTTATCAGGCATTGAAAATCAGCTGTTCTCGTCAACGATATGGAACGTGGCAGGAGATTATCTTTTCTTGATCGGTGTCGCGACGTTGCCAATCACCATCGGCATTGCCATCCTGCGCCACAACCTCTACGACATCGACCGTCTAATCAATCGAACGGCGGTTTACGGCTCGCTAACGATCATGTTGCTGCTGAGTTTCGCTGGTAGCGTCATCTTCTTCCAGTTCCTGCTCGACCCGCTCACCGGCGGCAACGACCTGGCCGTCGCTGGATCGACTCTGCTGGTCGCCGCCCTGTTCCAGCCGGCCAGGAACCGGCTGCAGCGCTTCGTCGACCGGCGTTTCTACCGTCGGAAATATGACGCTCAGCAGACACTCCAGGCGTTCAGTGTGACTTCTCGCGAAGCGGTCCAGATCAATGAATTGACAGACAACCTGACCGGTGTTGTTGCTACAACGGTCCAGCCTGCACACATCTCTATCTGGCTCAATCGATTGAATATTCGGGAGGAACGGCATTGAGAGCAGCCTGGACAACCTGGCTGGCGATCTCGCTCTGGACACTTGCGATGACGCTTGGTGTCTGCATGTGTGTCCTGATGTACGCATCCGAAGAATTCAACGATTTAGTTTTGAATGAAATCGGACTTATTCTCACATTCCTCGTCCTTGGATCGCTGGCTACCATCGGCGCACTGCTCGCTACACACCGTCCCACGAATCCTATTAGCTGGTTATTCCTCGCCGCTGCAATCGCCATGGGTATCCATGAAACCGCTTTCAGCTACGTAAGATACATCACTGAGGTATCGCCTGGCGGTCTGCCTGAAATCACGTTGCTTTTCTGGTTCGGTGGCTGGGCATATGTTCCTATGTTTCTACTGCTTCCAACATTCGGCCTCTTGCTCTTTCCGACTGGTAGATTGCCTTCGCGCCGCTGGCGACCTTTCGCCTGGGTCGTCGCTATCTGGCTCTCGCTTGTGATCGTAGCGGAGATGTTTCGTCCAGGGCCGCTGGAGCCGGTCAAACCGCTCTCATCGTTCAACAACCCGCTCGGCATTCAATCATTGGATGCAGTATTCAATGTAATGCTACACGGTCTCGTTTTGACTCCGATATTTTTCGTTGCGGTTGCCGGTTCAGTGATATCTATCTTCACCCGCATGCGTCAGGCATCTGACAGCGAACGCCGGCAGATCAAATGGATTGCCTATGCAGCGATCGTTCTACTGGTCGGAATTGGAATTACTCTGATTCTTGCGGTATCGCCCGGATTCCGTAGTAAAACAGCTGACGATTTCGGATACTTTATTGTTATCCTGGGAGTCGCCGTCCTCATTCCCGTTGCCATCGGCATTGCCATCCTGCGCCACAATCTTTACGACATCGACCGGTTGATCAACCGTACGCTGGTCTACGGATCTCTGACGATCACGTTGCTGCTGAGCTTCGCTGGTAGTGTGATCTTCTTCCAATTCCTACTCAGCCCGCTCACCAGCGGTAACGACCTGGCCGTCGCTGGCTCGACCTTGCTCGTCGCTGCCCTCTTCCGGCCGGTGCGTAACCGGTTACAGCGCTTCATCGACCGGCGTTTCTACCGGCGCAAATACGATGCCCGGCAGACACTCCAGACGTTCAGCGTCACCGCACGCGACGCAGTCCAGCTCGATGAGCTAACCGGCGATCTTACCGCTGTCGTCGCCAGGACGGTCCAACCAGCGCACATCTCGATCTGGCTCAACCGGCTCGATCTCCAGGAGGAACGCCAATGAAATCTCGCTGGACAACGTACCTGGCCCTGGCACTCTGGGCAATGGCGATGGTCGCCTTTGCAGGCAACTTGCTACTCAACCTGCTCCGCGAAGACAATCCGCAAGTAAGTATCAGCGCGGTCTTTTTCATACTGATGTTTCTGTCGCAGGTCTTCGTCGGCGTTCTCCTGGCCATTCACCGGCCAGGCAACCCTATCGGCTGGATCTTTCTCAGCGCCGCCCTGGCCCAGATGATCGTCGGCGCGTCGGACGCCTATTTCGATTTCCTGGCAACCACTTCGGGCGCGAGGCCGGATCTGACGCTCCTGCTATGGTCAGGCGCCTGGCTCTGGGTTGTCGCATTTGCTCTGCCGACGACGTTCGGCATTTTGCTCTTCCCGACCGGCCGGTTGCCGTCGCAAGGCTGGCGACCGTTTGCCTGGCTTACTGCCATCTGGCTAACGCTGGTGGCCGCCAGTGACATGCTCTACCCTGGCCCGCTGGATTCTGAGGGTAGGCTGCCGGATCTGCTCAACCCAACTGGCATTCACGTCCTGAGCGAGCTGTTCGACGTTGTTCGGTCGGTCAACGCGCTGGGAATTATCCTGCTGACTCTTGTCTGTGTGGCCTCGCTCTTCGTTCGAGCACGGTCCGCAACCAGCCAGGAACGCCAACAACTCAAATGGTTTGCCCTGGCAGCCAGTATCCAGATTCTTGCGATCGCCATTGCCATCTTCGAACAGGGTTTGGCGTCAACGACTGTTGATTCAGAGACGAATATATCTGACTATCTGTTTCTTCTCGGCATCGCCGCCTTGCCAGTCGCCATTGGCATCGCCATCCTGCGCCACAACCTCTACGATATCGACCGGCTGATCAACCGATCGCTGGTCTACGGTTCCTTGACCATTCTGTTGCTGCTGAGCTTCCTCGGCAGCGTCTTTCTCTTCCAGTTCCTGCTGGACCCGCTCACCGGTGGCAACGACCTGGCGGTCGCTGGCTCAACCCTGCTGGTGGCGGCTCTCTTCCGACCCATCCGGGACCGGTTGCAGCGTTTCGTCGACCGTCGCTTCTACCGCCGCAAATATGACGCCCGGCGGACCTTGCAAACCTTTAGTGTCACCGCCCGCGACGCCGTCCGGCTCGATGAGCTCACCGGCGGTTTGACCGACATCGTTGCCAGGACGGTCCAACCAGCACATGTGTCCATCTGGCTGCCTGACCCGACGAGGAAGGATCCTCAACTATGAAGCGGTGGTCGCGGCGGGCTACAGGCAAATCTAGAGCGAATGAGCAATATACAGCTGATTCCGAAGCGCCTGTGAAAACGAAAAAACGCTCTCTCATTTTGCTGCATACGATTTGGTGGCTGCTGGTGTTGATGATCGTGGCCACCTTCTTCGCCGCAGTGATCCCGCGCTTTGATGAGCTGCAACAAACCTGCCTCTCCGGACACCAGCTTCGAGACTGTGGCAGCTTCGTGCTCACTCCAGGCCAGTCGGCAAGACTGGTTGATTCAGGTGTAACTCTGAGATTCTGGGCCAGCTACCTGGTCATCGGCGAAGTACTCATCGCGCTGGTCTATCTGGCGTTGGCCATTTTCATCGTGCTAAAGCTCCCTGAGAATCCAGTGGCTCTGCTGATGTCGCTCGGGCTTGTCGTTGCTGGTTTGATCGTTCTCCCTGAGCTACCTTCTGCGCTCGATCGCGCCTATCCGGCGATGACAACGCCGATTGCCTTCCTGACAATTGTCGTGGTTCCTGCCTTTTTCTATCTGGTATTCACATTTCCGAATGGCAGATTCCAGCCTGGCTGGATGCTCTGGGCAACACTGGGGATGATCGGCATCAATACACTGCAGATGCTGCTTCGGTTGTTTTTCCCGGAACTCAGCCAGAGACTATTTGTCCCCATACTGTCATTCGCGACAATTATTCTGTTGATCTTTGCAATAGCAGGGCAGGTTCAACGATACCGGCACATCCTGACACAGACCGAACGACAGCAGTTCAAATGGATACTCTCTGGACTAATCGGGGTAATGGCGACCGGTATTGCCTGGCTCTTTCTGTTCGATACCGTGCTCACCCCAACGAGCACAACACAACTCTGGTTGTATCTGGTCTTTTTCACCGTTTGGTTGCCGCTATCCATACTGCTCCCAATTACCGTAACCTTTTCCATTGTCAAATACCGGCTCTATGACATCGACAGCATCCTCAACCGGGCACTGGTCTACGGGCTCTTATCCTCCCTGTTGTTGCTCGGCTTCACAGGCAGCGTCATTCTCTTCCAGTTCCTGCTAGACCCGCTCACAGGTGGCAACGACCTGGCCGTCGCTGGCTCGACCTTGCTGGTGGCGGCCCTCTTCCGACCACTACGAAACAGGCTGCAACGGTTCGTCGACCGGCGCTTCTACCGGCGCAAGTACAATGCTCAACAGACGCTGCGGACCTTCAGCCTGACCGCTCGCGACGCCGTTAATCTTGACCAACTAGCGGCAGAACTCACCAGTGTCGTGGTGGAAACGGTCCAGCCGGAGCACGTCTCGATCTGGCTGCCGGGCGGTCAGCCAGGCGAGTCGAGATCCTAATGTTCCGGTAAGAATTCCACTTGCACACGCAGCCAGTGAAACGATAAACGTGCTCCGGTCATCCCGTGACGATTTCGTAACGCTAGCCAGAATATCCTGCCACCAACCAACCGGAGAGACGCGCAAGGAATGGCACACAGCGGCTTCCGAGCTGGCTGGCAACCGTTCCCTATCTTGAACGTTAATATCTTGAGACTCTCTACGAACAGTACGAATTGGACAACGTCGGGACATTGATAGCAACCTGACCGAGCAATCGGGTTCCCGAAGGAGCGTTGGCATTGAGAACTCGCTGGACGAACTGGCTGGCAGGTTCATTGTGGATACTCACTCTGATTTTTATCGTCTGTGTCCTCATCGTGATGTATGCGAACGAGCGCATCTCCAGCCTCTTTCTCGACGGGACGGGTGTATTCGCGCTGGGGGTCTGTACCTTAGCAACTGTCGGGGTCATTCTCGCGATTCACCGTCCAGGAAACCCTATCGGCTGGATCTTCCTGGTTGCTGCTCTATCGCAAGTCGTCGTTGGCACTTCTGATGAGTATGCTATCTATATCATCAAGACTGCGCCAGGCACGTTGCCGAAGTTGACACTCCTTTTCTGGGTAGGTTCCTGGGCCTGGGTGCTTAGTTTTCTCTTGCCAACAACATTTGGTATCTTGCTCTTTCCGACCGGCCGATTGCCATCACAGCGCTGGCGCCCATTTGCCTGGTGTGTCGCTAGCTGTTTGACGATATTCGTCGTCGCGGAGATGTTTAACCCGCAACTGCAAGACATCGACGCGGACCATCCAGCGTTCAGCAACCCAGTCGGCATTCAGGCGTTGGGCGACACATTTGAATATGTACTAACAGGGTTCACCATCCTCGTCTGGCCCGTTCTCTTGATTGGTTCGGTACTGTCGATCTTTGCACGCTTTCGTCAGGCAACTGGTCGAGAACGCCAGCAGATCAAGTGGTTTGCCTTCGCTGCCGCGATACCGATAGTTGGACTGGTCATCGAACTCGTGCTATTTAGCTTTACCCACACCGGTATTGGGATCCCTTTTTATATCCTGGGGATTGCTATCCTCCCCGTCGCCATTGGTATCGCCATCCTGCGCTACAACCTCTACGATATCGACCGGATTATCAATCGCTCGCTTGTCTATGGCTCGCTCACGGTGCTTCTATTGCTGAGCTTCATTGGAAGTGTCATCCTCTTCCAGTTCCTGCTCGATCCTGTCACCGGTGGCAACGACCTGGCTGTGGCCGGCTCGACGTTGCTGATCGCGGCGCTCTTCCGCCCGATACGGAATAGCGTGCAGCACTTCGTCGACCGCCGCTTCTACCGGCGGAAGTACGACGCCCGCCAGTTGCTCCGGAGCTTTAGCGTCACCGCCCGCGATGCCGTCCAGCTCGATCAGCTGACCGGCGGTCTGACCGACATCGTCACCAGAACCATGCAGCCGGAACATATCTCGATCTGGCTGCGGCCAGAACAGGAGGGTCGGTCGTGAAGGGTTATTCGACCAATCGAAAAGCTGCACTATACGTCGCCAGCTATCTTGTCGTTATTGTTCTGGTCCCGTTGCTCAGCAGCTGGTTGATGTTAAATCCCGGTTACTCGATCTCCATCTATGTCGGGTCCTGGGCTCTCCCCATACTCCTTCTGCCACTGACCACGGTTGGAGCACTGATCTCCGCTCGCCAGCCTGGGAATCCAGTTGGCTGGATCATGATGACGATTGGCTTTGGCTGGGCAGTGCCAGCTATCCTGTCCACACACAGCGACAACCCTGATACCATCACTGGCGCACCTCTGGCGAGCTGGGTCATCTGGCTCGGAAATTGGTCGTACGTGCCAGCGTTGGTGTTGCTCTTCACTGCCTTGCCGCTCCTGTTTCCAACCGGCAAATTACCGTCGCGGCGCTGGAAACCGGTGCTCTGGCTAGCGGCTCTGGCTATCATTCTCTGGTCGTTCGAAACAGCCTACGTCGGCGACGAACCAGACAGCGACATCCAGCCACCAGATGCCATCAACAGCGAGACACTCGCAAGAATAGCTTCGTCGATTGATGTTCTGGTTTTAATGGCGGTTGCCGGGGCAGCGATTGCGGCAATTCTCTCGATTGTCGTGCGCTTCCGACACGCTCAGGGGATCGAGCGGTTGCAGATGAAGTGGTTCGCTTTCGTCATCGCCATCCTCACCGTCGCTATCTTGCTCTCCGGCGCAGGGGATTTTGGTGACACAGATCTCTTGAATACCATCAGTAGCGCCGGGTGGCTGGTCACTTTCGCGGCCACCATCTTCGGTCTGCCGATTGCAATTGGCTTCGCTATCCTGCGTTACCGTCTCTACGAGATCGACCGGATCATCAATCGATCGCTGGTCTACGGCTCGCTGACGGTGCTCCTGTTGCTGAGTTTCGTCGGCAGCGTCGTCCTCTTCCAGTTCCTCCTCGATCCTGTTACAGCAGGCAACGATTTGGCGGTTGCCGGCTCGACGCTGCTGGTGGCAGCACTCTTCCGACCAGTACGAAACGGTCTGCAACATTTCGTCGACCGGCGCTTCTACCGGCAAAAGTACGACGCCCGGCAGGTGTTGCAGGATTTCAGCGTTACTGCTCGTGAGGCGGTCCAGCTCGACCAGCTGACGAGCAGCCTGACGGATGTTGTCGCGACGACGGTGCAGCCAGCCCACGTTTCGATCTGGCTGCCAGCTGACAGGCCAGGAGAGTCATGAAAATGGCGCAAAAGCCAAACAGCTCCAGAAGCCGGCACAATGCGCACGCCCGTTTGACAAACTCCTACTGGAGAAGCCGCACGACCCGGAACTATGCGCTGCTTTCATGGGCACTCTGGAGTCTGACGTTTGCGCTCATCCTGGCAGGCACGCTCCTGTACCTCGCATCCAAATCCAGCTGGTTCGATGAAGAGATACTGCTTCTACTTATTCTGGCTGCTGGAAATCTGACGATGGCGACAGTCGGCGCCCTGGTCGTTTCCCGCCAACCGAGAAATCTGATTGGCTGGATCTTCTGCATGATGGCTTTAGCCATTGCTATCTCCGGGATAACGGAGGACTATGCTGAATACTCGTTTACCCATCAGTCGCTGCCAGCAACAACCTGGATCCTCTGGGTAAGCAGTTGGGTCGCGACGCCAATCGTGATCATGGGCATCTCCTTCTGGCTCTTACTGTTTCCAAGTGGTCGGCTACTCTCACCGCGCTGGCGGTGGATAGCATGGCTCAATGCCGCCGTCATCGCCACATCAGTTCTTCGTGGAGCCATTGGCACGGAGACAGTCTCCGATGATCCTGCCGTTCAAAATCCCGTCGATATCCCGGCTGTTGTCCATTTCTTCAACTGGAGCGGGGCGTTCTTGCTCTTCCTTGCCCCGACGGCAATCATGTTCATCTCGTTGCTGTCGCTCATCATTCGTTTTCGAAGATCCACCGGAGTCGAACGACAGCAGATGAAGTGGTTCACCTATGCCGTGGTCATGCTGGTTGCGGCTGTCGTACTGGCAGCAAGCGCGGCGGCGTTGGACCCGGATGATCAAGGCGGCTGGATAGGCGCGGTTGGCTGGATAACAACGTTACTCATCGCAATGATCGGTATACCGGTATCAGTCGGGATTGCAATCTTGCGCTATAACCTTTATGACATCGACAGGCTGATCAACCGGACACTGGTCTACGCCACCTTGACGGCGAGTTTGCTGGCAACCTATCTCGGGATAAGCGTGGTGCTGGGCGGCGTTACCCGGGCTATCACCGGCCAGACATCGGATCTGGTCATCGCAGCCTCAACCCTGGCGGTGGCGGCGCTCTTCCGGCCGGTCCGCCGGCGGATCCAGCGTACCGTCGACCGGCGCTTCTACCGGCAAAAGTATGACGCCCGGCAGGTGTTGCAGGCGTTTAGCGTCACCGCTCGCGAAGCCGTCCAGCTCGACCAGCTGACGAGCAGCCTCACTGATGTTGTCGCGACGACGGTGCAGCCAGCCCACGTTTCGATCTGGCTGCCAATCGATCCGAAGAGAAAAACGTGAACGTGAACCTTCAGCTGATATTCGTAACGATCTCGTGACGATCGATTGATACGGTAGTGCTGATGAATGCGAAGGGAACGGACATGCAATCAGATTCCGCAGTCATGCGAATGCCACACCGCTTTTCACGGTTCTGGCGCTCACTGCTGCATCGTGATTCAGCTCCAGAAGCGGTGGAACCGGTCGCGGAGCCGCAGCAGGAGATCCCGACCAGAGTGATCGACCCGGTCAACATCCCGAATAACGATCCGCTACTCGCCTACCTACAAAGCGCGTCTGGCGTGGTTGAACTGGACAAAATACTGCTGGATTCCCCGGCAATCCGTGAAATGCGAGCGGACGGCGTCACGCTGATCGTTCCGCTTGTCAGCCAGGGAGAGCTGGTCGGGCTGATCAATCTTGGCCCCCGGCTGAGCGAGCAGGAGTATTCATCGGACGACCGGCAACTGCTGGAGAATCTGGCCAGCCAGGCTGCGCCATCACTGCAAGTCGCGAGGATGGTCAGCCAGCAGCAGGCCGAATTACAGGAACGGGAACGGATCAATCACCAGCTAAGGCTGGCCCGAACGATTCAGCAGACGCTGCTGCCGAAAAATATCCCTGAAATTCCCGGCTGGAAACTGGACGCCTACTACCAGCCAGCCTGGGAAGTCGGCGGTGATTTCTACGATTTCATCGCATTTGAGGACGGCAATCTGGGCGTCATTATCGGCGATGTAACCGACAAAGGCGTCCCCTCGGCACTGGTGATGGCCACCACCCGGAGCCTGCTCCGGGCCAGTGCTGAACGGCTGATCATGCCGGGCGCGGTGCTGGAGCGGGTGAACAACCTGCTTCAGGACGAGATTCCGGCGAACATGTTTGTCACCTGCTTCTACTTGATTCTCAACCCGAAAACCGGCGAAGTTCAGTACGCCAATGCAGGTCATGACCTTCCCTACCTGGCACGCGCTGAAACGACCGAAGAACTGAAGGCGACCGGCATGCCACTCGGCCTGATGCCGGGGATGAGCTACGAAGAACGGCAGACAGTGATCGATCAAGGTGATCACCTGCTCCTCCACAGCGACGGCCTGGCTGAAGCTCACAATCCGGAACGGCAGATGTTCGGCTTCGCCAGAGTCCGCGATAGCGTGCTCGCCCGGCGATCCGGTTGCTCGATGATCGAACGGCTGCTGGAAGATCTCGGTGAATTTACCGGCACCGGCTGGATCCAGGAAGACGATGTGACACTGGTGACGCTGGAACGTGACTATCCCGAAGCCAACCAGCCAGATGAGTTTCAGGAACTGGCAGATTTCGAGATTGCCTGCGTGCCTGGCAATGAACGGGAAGCGATTGCCG
>CAZNYB010000109.1:0-11640 GCA_964577155.1 uncultured Thermomicrobiales bacterium
ATTCCGTGGGTCAGAGCCTGCCCCGTTCCCCAATTCTGACAAAGAGTCATTCCGAGCGGAGGCTTCCCGGGTACCCGCTGGGTGCGAGGAATCCGAGAGCCAAGAATGCCGAAGAGTGACAACCGCATCACAATCA
This sequence comes from uncultured Thermomicrobiales bacterium, assembly GCA_964577155.1. Lineage (GTDB taxonomy): Bacteria > Chloroflexota > Chloroflexia > Thermomicrobiales > CFX8 > CAZNYB01. Next base: position 137 of record CAZNYB010000109.1, read on the forward strand.
AGCATTGGGTTGGGCACTTTATATGAAAAGGCAGGTAGAACTTAGCTCAAGTACACCTCGACACCACTCGAATTGGTGATTCTTGGATCCCTCGGCTTCGAAGACTCCGCTCGGGATGACGTCGGCGACCGTGTATTTCCCAGATATCCGGCCCTTACTGATAATTAGGTGGAACAGGTGACCTTGTGTTCACCCTGAAAACACCATAAGGCATAAATCTGGCGAACACAAGGTTCGCCCCTGCCATTGTGCCGGTGTAAATTTGTTGAAGGATCTGTTGGCTCAACATACTCCAGAGAAAGAGCAAAGGTATTGTTCACCTTGGTCTCATCACCTTGTACCGTTGGGAAATCTCCGTGTTTCACTCTGCAAACTCTCTTCAGTAGATTTTTGAATTGCTCTATTCCGCGAAGAATTGGACAAGAGGAGGAGGATTCGTACCCAAGGGCGGGCGCTGAATTAACGCGATCACCCTGAACACATCTCACTGTCCCTGGGCTATCTCAAAGTTGCAGGCGGCACCCATGTTAAGTTGAGGTCAGGGAACAGTGTTCGCTGGTTCTCCGTCCGGGTTCTAATACTCTCGGCTGCACGCCAGGCTCTCTAGTCGCCTTTTGCCGCGGTCATGTATTCGACCCAGCGGTCGCGGTCGACGAAACCGTAGTGGCCCGCGCCTGGCCAGACATGGGTTGTGCTGTCGGGCAATTCATCTGCGACGTGCAGCGGCATCTTCGGGTCGAGAATGTCGTCGGCATCGCCGTAGAAGACATCGACGTGTTGCTTGACATCCTTCAGGTCGAAGCCCCAACCCCAGAGCGCCATGATCATCTCGTACATGCCCTCGCCGCTCTGCGCCATACCTTCAGTCCAGGACTTTTCGAACATCTCCGTCTGGGCAGGGCTTCTGAGGAATGTATCGGCATCAGAAGGATCGCTATCGGCGGTCGCGTCGACGAAGCTCGGGATGTCCTTGAGGGTATCATGCGCCGTCATTCTGCTGGCGACTTTGATCAGGAGGTGGATGTGGTGCAACCTGGCGATCAGCTTGAGATCTTTATTGATCATCAGTTTGGCCATGCCGGGTTCGTTGAGGTCGGCAGCCGGCGACGCCAGGACGACCTTCTCCACCCGGTCCGGCATGTGATAGGCGACAGCAAGCGCATGCGGCGAACCGCCGGAGTGACCGGCCGAGACGAATCGGTCCAGGCCGACATGGTCCGCCAGTTCCTCCATGTCCTTGCCCCAGTCGACCATCTTGCGGCCTTTTTGTGGTGAAGATTTGCCGACCCCGGGTTGGTTGGCAGCGATAACCCGGACACCTAACGATTTCGTCAGTTCCTCGTCTGGATTACGGATCAGACATGAGTCGGTGAAGCCATGGTTGAAGATGACCGGCGAGCCATCCGGGTCGCCATAGACATCGTAGACGAGGTCGCGACCGTCAGAGAGTTTTAGAACTTCCAAGGATATCCCACAATCTATTTGAATAGCTGCCGTTTTTTACTGTTGTATTTTACGCTGTTTCGCTTGAATGGGTTTTTAGAGAATTCAACCGCAATCTAGCGAAAGTGCTCGGTTCGTTACCGGCTGATAGCGGTGATTCCGTGATTCGAGCTACATCGCAAGCGGCTGCTAGCTTCGTGCATCAGTCACTGGATGTCGTTTGTTCTGGCCGCAACTCGTCCGGAAACGTCCGGCGGTGGTAGAGCACCCGGGCGGTGTTCTCGTAGGTGACGTAGTGGTAAGCCCAGGTGAGAAAGACATAGAGCCGGGTGCGAAATCCAGAGAGTGTATAGAGATGGTAGAGGTAGTAGACAAACCAGGCCAGGAACCCGCGGCTGCCAATCCGTCCTCGTTCGAAGACGCCACGGTTTCTGCTGAGCGGAACGACCGCGCCGGGATCCTTGAAGACATAGGCATGCTGCTCTTTGCCTGCCAGATCAGCCACAATGTTCTTCGCCGCAAGCGTCGCCTGCTGGATCGCCGTTGCGGCGATCTGCGGGTACGGGTAGCCAGTCTCCGGGTCGGTCAGCCCATTGAGATCGCCGACGATATAGACGTTCGGGTCGTCCGGCAGGTGCAGTTCGTCCGTCGTCATGACTCGATTGCCATGTTCAGGCTCCGGCAGACCAGAGATGTAATTACCCGTCACCCCGGCAGTCCAGATCGTGGTAAACCCGTCGAAAAATTGCCCGCTATCGGTCTTGACGCCATTTGGCTTCACCTTAGTGACATGGGTGTTCAGGACCACGTCGACGCCGACAGCTTGAAGTGACTGGAGCGCATAGGCAGATGATTTCTCCGACATCATCTGCAACAGCCGGTCACCGCCATGGATCAACGTGACCTGGAAGTCCTCCGGGTTCAGCTCCGGGTAGTCAGCGCTGATAAGCCGGACCCGGAACTCGCCCAGTGACGCCGCCAGTTCGACGCCGGTCGCGCCGCCGCCAACGATGTTGAATCTGGTCAGCATCCTGCGGCGCTCGGGATTGCTGGTGCGGGTGGCTTCTTCACAGGCAGAGAGGATCTGGTCTCGGATGTCCATCGCTTCGTCAAGCGTCTTCAGGTAGCGCGCATTCTCGACCTGACCGGGGATATTCAGATGCGCGGTGGTGCTGCCGCTCGCGACGATGAGGTCGTCATAGGGTATCCAGCCATGATCTACCCGCACCTTTTTGGCGGCACGATCGATGTGTGTCACCTCTCCCATGACCGATCTCGCCCGGCGGTGGTGGTGCAGGATCTCCCGGACCGGGCGGGCGATCGCCGGCGCGCCCATGCCAGCAATGGCGACCTGATAGAGCAACGGCAGGAAAAGGTGGTGGTTCTGTCGGTCGATTAGCGTCACCCGGATATCGGGATGCCGGGCTAGTAGCCGGGTTGCCTGGAGCCCCGCGAAACCCGCGCCAATGACGACGACATGCCGCCAGGCTCTGGTTTGTGCCGGGGGAAAATGCCTGCTCATTGCCTGCTGCCTGTCCGGTTATCTTCTCGTGATGCCCCGTGAACGATAGCTACTGATGTATCAGGCCCGGCACTCCGGCCGGGTTGGATCGTCCGGAAGCACTTCGAAGACCATGATCCGGTCGTATCCAGGGCTATCTATCGTCCCGATATGTTCGGTGCAGTGAAAGAGAAAGGCGCGGATCGGTTCCTCCTGCTCGGCAGGCATGTCTTCCAGATCCTCCCACGCTTCACCGCCGAAGAGAATATAACCAGCCCGGTTCGACTCTACAACCGGAACAAAGGAGGAAAGTGTGCCGTCTTCGACGTCCGATTGCCAGAGCAAGAAGACACTATTGATAGAACGGTAAGGGTGGTCGGCAAGCGCCCACCAGGCAAAGTCGGGGCCAATAACTGTCGCGCCAGGCTCGAGATAGGATTCTATTTCAGCGCCAAATTCATCACGGTAGTCGGCAATGGTGCTCGCGTAGTTGCGGTCCAACCGGTAAATTTCCGCGCCTTCGGCGACGACACCGCCAAGTAACACCACCAGCACAACGCTGGCAGCTATTCTTGCCAGTGAGTCTGCCAACCGCCGGGGATCATGTCGCTGGAACGACCTCCGTGATATACCGTGTGCCGCCCAACGAATAGCAGCTGTCCAGCCCAGGGCTACAGTGAGGACGATAGCTGGAAAGAGGACGATGGCGTAGAGACTGTTGTTCGTGCTATCGAAGAGCGCCAGCGAGACTGCCAGCGTCACCAGGCTCAAGCTGAGTAGCCGGTCGCCAACAGTGCCGAAGCGGCGGATGCGGTAGCCAAGGTAGACGATTGCGGGAACGATGGCCACGGCCAGAACGACCGGTCCTGCAGGGTGAAATGACGGGTCGTAGGAAGCAGTCAGCCCGGGAATTCCCTTTTCGAGCAATGGCCGGTACCGGTCGAGTTCATCCAGTAAATTGTTGATATAGAACGAAGGAAGGTAGAAGTCAGTGCGACCTTCTTTCAATTCAGCCTGCCCGGCGAACTCTTTCGGGTGCCTGGCGATATAGAACAGATAGGGGAGTATCACCACAAGCCAGCCGAACAGCATCCACAGGCTGGATCTCCAGATACTGTATTCACGGGCTCCGGCTGGCCGATACTTATCCCAGAGCAATGCGCCGGCTATGATCGGCAGCACGAAGATGCCGAAAAACTGGCTGAGCGTCGCCAACCCTGCAGTAAACCCAACAGCGGTTGCGAGCCAGATACCTGGCCGCCGGAGTTGCCGGTCGAGCAGCACGATGGTCAGCCAGAGAAATGCCACGGCAGTCATGTCGTAGCGGCCCCAGCGCGAGGTATCCAGCCAGGGCAACCCGCTTCCGGCATCCAGCAGACCAGCCCGCCAGAAGATAAGCAACAGCGTTGCGATAACTGAGACGAAAGAGCCGTACCACCGGTAACCTAACCAGGCGACACACCAGAGAACGACCAATCCACCGAGGAGCGCCACAACACGGGCTTCGAACATGCCGACGCCTGCGATCCGGAACGCTAACGCCTGGAGAACGTGGTGAACCGGCAAGGCGATGAAGTAGACCTGTTCTGCATTGTAAAACCCGGCATAGAGATCCGATCCAAAGACCCCGTCATTTGCCAGTTTGTACGATGCCGACATGATCCAGCCGTCGTTGCCGCTTACGACCGGGTAGTTGCCTAGCTCAGGCGCGACAACGGCGACCGCGAACAGGCTCAACAGCACCGCCCAGGCTACCCAGATCCACCTGGAAAGCAGCACTCTGACACCGGGCATCGATTTACTAGAGGCAACATCCTGTGAAGTGCCTGCATGTGGTTGAACGAGTGTCTGGTCCTGTTGTCCTATTTTCGCCATGCACGCCCATCATGCGGAGGAAAACGATAGCAAATCTGCAGGCAATCAACCTCGCTGCCTGGTTTACAAAATTATAAGAGTATGCCCGGTATCTTATGCTTGCGGCTGAACACTCGCCGTAAATGGAGGCAGCTATGCCGGACGCAATCGGATTTGATGTGTATGGAACGCTGGTCGATCCACTGGCGATGGACGAGCACCTGTATTCAGTTGCCGGAGAAGAACTGGCTGCCCCGCTTGCGGCGCTCTGGAGACAGAAGCAGCTGGAGTACACCTTCCGTCGCGGGTTGATGCGCGACTACCAGAACTTCGATGTCTGCACCCGCGATGCACTGCTGTACGCCGCCCGGCACTTTGCCATTGAGATTGATGACAAGCAGCAGGCGATGCTCATTGACCGGTATCAACATTTAAAGCCGTTTCCTGATGTCATCCCGGCTATGAAAACGCTCCGCGAACGCGGACATCGGCTAGTAGCATTCTCAAATGGTGTCGCGGCGACGCTTGAGGATCTGCTCAACCGCGCTGGTGTGCTTTCTTATCTCGATGACATTGTCAGCGTTGATGAAATCAGCACCTTCAAGCCAAATCCTGATGTGTATCTCCATCTGGCCGGTCGGGTCGACCGCAGCCCTGGAGAAACCTGGCTCCTCTCCAGCAACTACTGGGATATTACCGGCGCTCGCGCGACTGGTCTCCGGGCAGCCTGGGTGCATCGTGATCCAAAGGTGATCCCGGATCCATGGGGGGTTGAACCGGATCTGGTGGTGAAGGATTTGAATGAATTCTGCGAGTGGATGAAGGCAATGTATGAGAACCTGAGACTATGAACTCATGCAACCAGGGGTAAACACTGTTCCCTCTCCGGTTACGCTCTTCTCACTCTCTTGAAACTCTTCTGCATCCTTGCTGCCTCCTAGCTCTCGTCACTGTGCCGCTTGCGGTAGCGATTGATCTTCGCCCGGTTTCCGCAGGTTTCCATGTCACACCATTTCCGACTGCGGTTGCGACTGGTGTCGTAGAACAACCACTGGCAATCCTCGGCAGCGCATACGTGCAGACGATCGAGATCTCCGTTGAGCAGAAAGTCACGGATGGAATCGATGATTGGCCAGATCGGTCGCTCAAGCTCCAGCGGATCCTCCTGCCATCTCCATGCGAACTGACCGTTGGCCAGCTCGATGCGGCCGTGGTTGGCGGCCTGGCTGATCGCCTGGTTGATACATTCGAGATCTGTTTGATCTGGTGTCTCTCCCGCTGCGTGCTCTGCTAGCACTCGGTAGACGGCTTCACGCAGGGTGATAGCTGAGAGACGAACCTCCTCGGCATTGCGGGGCTGCTGGGTGGCTAGCTCGGAGAGTTGATCTGCTACCGATGAATCAAGCGATTCTGTGACCAACCCGAACTGGAGCAGATCGGAGTAGCCTCCTAGCCGCTCAATGGGCGCTTCGGTGGAACGGTCGTCCAGGGTGTTTGCGAAGTCTATGCAGAGCTGTTCACCGTCGATGCTGAATTCAGTTATTACGGTCATGTAACCCTCCAACGGATCCCTGGTGTGTTCACTAACTTCCGCCGTTCGAGCGTCGTTTTCATGCTTTATTACACCTTCGAAATATCATATGTAACCATCATACATCACTTGACAAGTTACATCAAATATGCGATACTCTAACTGTCTAAAGTGGTTTAGACAGTTACGACAGGAGGCAAGATATGTGGCATCTCGACGAGATTCATGCTCAGGCGCGGGTAGCGGATCGATTGGCGGAGGCTGAAAATCTGCGGCGCCAGCGTGCGGCAGGTTCGAACCAGGGAGGCGCGACCAGCCGGGCGCTACGGTACGGACGCCGTGCCACCGGTCGGGCGATTGTCCGGGCCGGGATCGCAATCAGTGGTCCTTCAGATGCGGGCCTGCCATAGGCAGAGCCCGCTCCCATCCCCTCATAGTTTTCACAAACGATTTTGGCAGAACTGGATTCGGCCAAACCTGATAACCGTCTCCGATCGCGAAATATCTGAGCGATTCTCAAAACTGCCTCATTACACTCGCAAAGCAACGCCTTGGGCTATCTCTTCAACACAATCTAGTTAGAGGTGAGAGACATACACTTTTTCTTCGCGTACGGCATATTTTGAACTAGGTTGTCTGAAAATCATGGACAAAGCAGTCGTGTCTGGTAGGGGCGAACCTTGTGTTCGCCCGAATAGTGTACATGGTAGTTATCAGGGCGAACACAAGGTTCGCCCCTACTTCTGTAGCAGGTCAATTTATAGTTCCGTTAATTGCTGTAGCCCTCAAATGGAACAAACTCAAGTGTCTCAGTCAGATCAGCCTGCAGATCGTCGCCGATGCTGGGACCAGGCTGACGCAGGGTGGGGGATGCGATCAAGCCACGCCGGTGAATTACCTCTTTGCGGATGGCCAGCCCGATCTTTGGCTGGCCTTCAAAGTGAATCAGCGGCAGCCAGCGGTAGTAGATCTCGGATGCCTGCTGCCGGTCGCCGGATTCCCAGGCTTGCCAGATGTCGACCAGCACCTCCGGGTGGGAGAAGCCGGTCATCGTGCCGGACGCGCCGCGACGCAACTCGTCCAGCATGTAGACGCCACCCCAAGCCCCGAGAATGGTGATGCCTTCGTCGAGCAGGGCGAGGGTCTGGCCAATCCGCTGTGCCGTTGGCGTGTCTTCCAGCTTGATAGTCGTGATTGATGGGTTGGTGTTGGCAAGATCAGCCATGTCTCGCGGGGTCATCGTCACCCCGTTGACCGGTGGAAAGTCCTGGAGAATGATCGGGATGTCGATCGCTTCGCCGATTCGGCGGAAGTGGTTCGTCAGTCCCGCGCCGGGGTTGACAAATGTCGGCGGCGCAATCATCACCCCGGCAGCGCCGTACTCCTGGGCTTCCCGGCAGAAACTGATCGTGGTGTCGGTGCCATTCTGAGCTGTGCCGATCACCAGGGGAACCCGCCCGTCGTTGACCTCCAGAACGGTCTCGATCACCCGGCGACCTTCATCGGCGGACATCTTTTGCGCCTCACCCGCCACGCCGAGAATGGTGATGCCATCGACCCCGGTCTGGATTGTGGCTTCAGTCAGCTTGCGTAAACTGGGAATATCCAGCGATTCGTCGTCGGTAAACGGTGTTGTCAGAATGTTGTAGACCCCGCGAAAGGACTGCATCAGCTTCTTTTTCCTTCCATACTTCGAAAACATGGGTAACAATACGGGCAAGCAGGTTAATTCGTAGTCAATCGCAGCCTGGCATGGTAGATGCCGGATTTCCGCATAGCAGCCTCAGCATCCAGCAGATGATAGCCTGAAGTGTGCCAGTCCATGAAGGAGGAAACCCGATGAACGGTCCCACTGATGAATCACCACCGATCATCAACATCAAAGGTGAGTGGATCGGGCTAGGACCGCACCGGCGCGAACTCATTGAAACCTACCAGCGCTGGATCAACAATTTTGAGACGATGCGGACGCTTGCGACCATACCGCCTGCGCCAGTTACCTTCGACCAGGAAACCGCCTGGTTCGAGAACCTGCAAACGTCTTCAGACACCGCCGCATTCACGGTGTATGAACTTGATACCTGGCGTCCGGTCGGAAACACGGCGCTGACTGGCATTGACCACCGCAACAGATCGGCTACTTTCGGCATTATGATTGGCGAGCCGGACGCCCGGAACCAGGGATATGGCTCCGAAGTCACCAGACTCATGCTCGACTACGCTTTTACCGCGCTGGGGCTGCACAACGTGATGCTGCTGGTTGCCGAATTCAACTATGCGGGCATACGCGCCTACGAAAAAGCGGGGTTTCAGGAGTTCGGCCGCCGCCGTGAAGTCCGGTACATGGGCGGCCGCTGGTGGGACGATATCTACATGCAAGCGCTGGCCACCGACTTCAGCAGTCCGGTTCTGGGCTGCGTGTTTGGGCCAGGCGAACGACGATAGGGAGGTCAGCTATGTTCTCGGAGTCCGCAGCCTACTATGACCTGATCTACAGTGAAAAAGATTACCCAAAAGAGTGTGAGTTGATCGACGGGATCATCCAGCAGCACTGCCAGAGCGGCGGCAACCAGCTGCTTGATGTCGCCTGTGGAACCGGCCAGCACCTCTTTTATCTTCGCGACCGTTATGACGTTGAGGGGCTGGATCTGGATGCCGGGCTGCTCGCGATCGCCCGAGAACGCTGCCCTGAAACTGCCTTTCATGAAGCTGACATGGTCGACTTCGATCTCGGCGAGCAATTCGACGCCATCACCGTCCTCTTCAGCGCTATCGGGTATGTCCAGACCGTGCCACGGCTCAATCAGACGCTGAAGACCCTGAGCCGGCACACACGGACTGGAGGAGTCCTGATCGTCGAACCCTGGATCTACCCAAATGTCTGGATCGATGGCCATGTGGCGGCCGTCTTTGTCGATGTGCCAGATCTCAAAATTGCCCGCATGTCGATTAGTGATCTGGAGGGGCGCACTTCGGATCTGGAATTCCACTACCTCGTTGCGACGCCTGCCGGAGTCGAGCACTTTACCGAACGGCATCGTATCGGGCTTTTTACCCACGAGGAATATCTCCAGGCATTTGAGAATGCCGGATTCAGTGTGGTTTTTGTTCCGGACTTGATGCCGTTGGGTCGAGGCGTCTACATCGGGGTGAAGAACAATTGAGGTTTGGATCTACATTGGCTACGGTTCTGCGCGATACTCACTTCGCTCCCCGGAGATGTACCATCTGGAATCAACTCGGGTGAGCGTGTAGATCAGAATCAGCGCAGCTCTTTGCGGTGGTTCATAAGCCAGCTTGAACTCTGCGTGATCATTCAGAATCAATCCATCGAATACATATTGCGGTGTGCCAACATTATGATTCCCATATTTTTCTGGATATGGGTTTGTACTGTCTTGCATGTCGGCTGTACTCGTTTGATGGTGTTCGAGAGCTGCGGTCGCTTGCTCTGCTGTCCAGGCAGCTTGATCATCTTGCTGACGGAGAACAATTGCAATCCGAGCAGTAAGGAGTCCAGCGGGTTCTCCAGCTTTGTCTGGAGAAATCCTAGCAAGTGCCTGCTCCGCATCAGCTCCGTCTTCCTCGAGGATGTTGAGAAACTCCGCGCCCAGGTCGACAGTCTGGTCATTGAAATAGACTTCTGGATACAGGGATACGTCTCCGATGAGACGAGATCTAAGAATAGCCCGCCGCTCAAGGCGTAGTAAGGCTTCGAAGGTCTCTATCTCATCACTCGTTGCCGATCTACTGTCTCTGGTGAATGCGGTTTCGATTGTTTTGGTCGGACCAGGATTTGCCAGGCTGCCTGGCGAAAGATTACTTGCAATCTGGCTATACATGACAAACGCGAAGATGAATACCAGTCCGGCCGCCGCGGCGGCTTGATTGAACGTCATCATCGCCACCAATCATATTCTGATGACTGAATCCTACCTCTTCAACGCTACATATACTGACAGTGTCACGCTTCAATGTTTATCTGGAAGTGAGATATCGATATAGCCTTAACCACGTAGTACGTGATACAATATATCGTGGTACGTAATAGTATGATTCAGCGGTTAAGGTCAACGCGGCATGAACGATGCTTTCTCCGATTTCGGGCGATTTTCAGAACCAGCGCTGCACATCCTGATCAGTCTGGCTGGCGGATCGAAACATGGCTACGCGATGATGCTGGATATCAAAAAGTTGACCGGGTCGAAACCCGGTGCTGGGACGCTCTACGGTGCGTTAGCCAGGCTGGAGTCTGGCGGCTGGATACAGCCACTACCAAAAGATGGCCGGCGGCAACCATATGAGCTGACCGGCACCGGCATCGCCTTGCTCACGGCACGATTGTCGGAGCTTCAGAGCCTGGCCGCCGCTGGATTGGAGCGATTGGAGGTTCCAGCATGAAATGGATTCTCCGTTTGTACCCCACATCATGGCGTGAACGCTATGGCAATGAACTCTCGGATTTGCTTGACGAGACGGGCTGGAGCTGGCTGACCGGCCTCGACCTCCTCCGTGGTTCGGTGGACGCCTGGCTACACCGTGAACTGCCGGCCGCAGCCCCCGCGCCAGCTAGCGCAACCCTGGCGATGACGAGGTCAGGCTCAGAGCAGTTGCGCCCGGCGCAACAGCAACTGCGCCGGTTGGCCAGATCGCCCGGCAACCGCACATCTCGCCGCCAGTTCCTGCGCAACACGGTGCTTGGCAGCGCCGGGATCATCCTGCTTGAGCTGACCGGCGGCCTGCTTTACTTCTTCTGGCCACAGAAGACCGGCGCATTCGGTTCGAAGATCGCCATCTTGCGGGGGAACATCCCCGCGCCAGGATCGGCCCCACTCAAGGTGCAGGATGGGCGTTTTCTCCTGATCAACAATGACGATGGACTGCTTGCGCTCTACTGGAAATGCCCGCATCTGGGTTGCACGATTCCCTGGAAGGAGGCTGAGGGCAGGTTCATTTGCCCCTGCCACGGCTCAAATTACGATCGGCACGGTGTGCTGATCAAGGGACCGGCTCCACGTCCGATGGACCTGATGCCGATCGAAGTCGACCTGAACGGGAACCTGATCGTCGATACCGGCGATATCCAGGAGCGAAACAGCTTCGATCCTTCGCAGGCAACGCAGATCTAGCTGAGCATCGCATGCGCCAGCTATCGCGCCGCCGTTTCCTTCGCTA
>CAZNYB010000110.1:0-5131 GCA_964577155.1 uncultured Thermomicrobiales bacterium
TGGCAGCAACACACCCTCAACCGGTTCCGCTGCTGATGACCAAGCTGTTTGTGCCAGCCGTGCACCCGGGACTGGTCGCCAGGCCGCGTCTCATGAAACTGCTGGAGGAGGGCACAGGCCGGAAACTGACGGTGATCTCGGCTCCAGCCGGGTTTGGCAAAACGACGCTGGTGAGCGCCTGGCACAGCCAGACCTCTCGATCTGACCTGGCGCTGGTCTGGCTCTCACTCGATGCGCGAGACAATGACACGATCCGGTTTCTCAGCTACCTGGCTGAAGCCTTTCACCAGGTCAACCCGGAAATCAGCAAGGCAACCCGGTCGTTGCTTGCCCTGGCGACCAACATTGATCCAGAAGTCATCATCACCCAGCTGATCAACGGCATCGGGCTTGCCGGGGAAGAGATCGTCTTCGTTCTAGATGATTACCATGTGATCGAGAATCAGAGTATCCACGATGCCGTTAATTTCCTGGTCGAGCACATGCCGGCCGGGCTGCATCTGGTGCTGACCAGCCGGGTCGATCCCCCGCTCGCGCTGTCCCGCTTGCGCAGCCAGGGCGAGGTGATGGATATTGGCGCTGACGACCTCCGTTTCACCGTCGCCGAAACTGGCGAATTTCTCGCGGCTGCCATCGACAGCGGCGTCGACGAGGACGATATCGCCGAACTCGAATCGCGCACCGAGGGCTGGGCTGCTGGCCTGCAGCTGGCGGCGATCTCGATGCGTGAGCGGGGAGACGCGCACGAATTCATCCAGTCCTTCTCCGGCCAGCACTACCATATCGTCGACTATCTCCTTGATGAAGTGCTCCACCGGCAGCCGGACGACATTCAGGAGTTTCTACTCCAGACCTCGATTCTGGAGCGGTTCAACGCCGGGCTGTGCAATGCCGTCACACAGCGATATGACAGCCAGCACATGCTTCTTGAGCTGGAACGGTCGAATCTCTTTATCGTCGCCCTCGACGACGAGCGGCGCTGGTACCGCTACCACCACCTCTTCGCCGATCTCCTGAGGCAGCGGCTCCGGCAGACTAACCCGGCGGTGTCATTGCAACTGCATCGCCGCGCTTCAGTCTGGTTTGCGGAGAACGCCGACCCGGTCGAGGCGACCTGGCAGGCCATCTACGGTGAGGACTGGCAGCGAGCATGCGATCTCATCGAGCTGAACGAGCACGGCCTCTTCAATCAGGGCCGGAGCAGGACGCTCCTGCAACTCCTGCAGGCAATTCCCGATGAGGTCGTGCTGACCCGCCCATGGGTTCTCGATACCCGGGTCTGGGCGAACACATTGAACGGGCAGGCGGACGATGCCTGGCGCGACATGACCGCGCTCTCAGCGATCCTCAAACAGGCCGAGCACGATCCGGGCAATCTCTCCGCTGTCGAGCGGCAGCAACTGGGCGGATCGGTGGCGGCAGGCCGGGCGTTCTTCTCGATCCTGCAAAATGATTACGCAGCCACGCTCGAACTCACCGCGGAAGCATTGCGACAGCTTCCGGAAGATGACCACGAACGGCGATCAATTACCCGGAGCGTTCGCGCGCTGGCATTCTGGCTCAATGGCAACCTGGAAGACGCCGCCGAAACCCTGAAGACAACGATTGAGACTGGCAGGCTCGCGGAATCCCTGCTGGCCCAACTCGTGGGAATGGAGGGACTCGCGGCAACCGAGGCGGAGTGGGGGCATCTCGATCGCGCCGGGGAGATCTTCCAGCAGGCAGTCAATATAGTGGAACGGAACGGACTCTCCAACTGGCAGTACGCCGGAAGAATGCTCAGTTTTCAGAGCGAGATCTATTACGAGCGAAACGAGTTGCGGCAAGCGCTCGACCTTGCAACACGCGGCCGCGAGATCACCGCGACCTGGGCCAACAACCTCTCCTACGATATAACCTTCTACCAGCTGGGTCAGGTCCACTATGCGCTCGGCGATCTCGAACAGGCCCGCGAAGTGCTGAGCCAGGCGCCTCCATATGCCAACCTCGGGCCAGGCGCAAGCGACGTTGCCCGGATCGAGACGTTCCTGGCGCTCATCGACCTTCAGTCTGGCAATCGCGAGCAGCTGAAATCCATCGAACACGAACTGCTGACACCGGTCTCTAGCCTCCAGGACCGCATCTGGCGCTGGACCCCGGTCATCCGCACCCGCGGGCAACTGCTCAACGCCCTCGGAATCTACGACGGAGCGATCTCGATCCTTGCGCCGGTGTTTGCTATCTGCGTTGATCGCGGCTGGGTCCGCCAGGCAATCCAGACTGGAGCGGTGCTGGCGGTGGGTCAGCACCGATCGGGCGACCACGACACTGCAATAGAAACGTTTAACCAGGTGTTAGCATACGCCGAACCGCATGGGTTCGTGCGATCGCTGCTGGATGCCGGAGCCGGGATCGAGCAGGTCATCGAGAGCACGATCAACGCTCATCGGGTGGAGCATCGCACGTCAGCCTACCTCGAACGACTGCTCAAGCTAGCCCGCGAGGAGCGCCTGGTTCACACCACACACTCCGCCAGCCTGCAGCAGGGTCTCGTTGAACCGCTCAGCGATCGCGAGCTTGAGGTGCTGCAACTCATCGCCGCCGGCCACACCAACGCCGAGATCGCCGACCAACTCTTTGTCGTCACCGGGACGGTCAAAGCCCATGCGAACCATATCTACGGCAAGCTTGGCGTTCGCAACCGGACCCAGGCGGTTAACCGGGCTCGCGAACTCAACCTCATCGACTAAACCGGCATATCAACCCCCAACATTAACTTTCGGTCAATGACCTCCAACCTGTTGATCCCTATCATCCAGTGATGTCCGGCACTGTGGGCCGGGCAAACATCGAACCAATGGAGGTTTATTGATGAGATCTGCAGGACTTACCGGCAAGCTCGCCCGGACGTCTGCGAGGCATCCGTGGAAAATTGTCGCCATTTGGATGGCTGTGCTACTTATCGGACTGACCACGATGGTTGTGTTTGGCAACCGATTTGCCCCTGACGAGGATATTCGAGCCGACCTTGAAAATTTGACCGCCGACGGTCTGATCACCGAACGGCTCAACGACGGTCAGGAGGCCCCGGCACAGGAGTTTGTGATCGTCTCTTCGGACTCGCTCACCGTTGACGATCCAGCCTTCGAAACCGTTGTCGCCAGTGTCGCCGGGCAGATCTCAGCGCACAACGACCTGGTGTCCGGGGTCGCAACCTACTACGAAACCGGCCAGGAAAACCTCGTCTCGTTCGATCGGCAACGAACGATCATCGTGACGACGCTGGCTGGTGATCCGCAGGATGCGGTTGTTGATGCGATCCCGGTCATTGAAACGATCAACGACCTGCATGAACCTGCCCCGGGTTTCGAAGTGCTGTCGCTCGGCGAAGCCAGTATCGCGGAAACCCTGAACACCACCGCCGAAGAGGGAATCTTGCTCGGCGAATCGATTGGCATCATCATCGCCCTGGTGGTGATGGCTGTCGTCTTTGGAACACTGGTTGCGGCAGGCCTGCCAATTCTCCTGACGCTGGTCGCCCTGCTGATTACCGTCAGCATCGCGATGGGCTTCTCCCATTTCACCAGCCTCAATTTCTTTGTCACGAACATGATCTTCATGATCGGCCTGGCAGTGGGTATCGACTACGCGCTGTTTATCATCTCGCGGTATCGTGAAGAGCGCGAGCACGGGCTGGACATCCACGACGCGATCACTCGTGCTGGCAATACATCGACCAAAGCCGTCCTCTTCTCCGGTCTGACGGTGGTTATCTCGCTTGCCGGCATGCTGATCGTGCCCTGGAATATCCTGACCAGCCTCGGCGCGGGGGCTATTCTCGTCGTGACCGTCTCAGTACTGATGACGCTGACATTACTTCCGGCCGTCCTCAGCCTGCTTGGCGACCGGATTAATCGCGGCAGCATTCCGTTCATCGGCTACCAGCAGTCTGCGGCAACCCGATCAGGTCAGGCGAAACGTGGTTTTTGGAACTGGATTTCGGGCACAGTGATGCGCCGGCCGGTCGTCAGCCTGATCGGTTCAGCCGGGCTGCTGATTCTCCTCGGCTCGTTCGCGTTCACCTTGAGCCTGGGCAACACCAACCTGACGATCCTCCCGGAATCGTCCGAACCGGTTCGGGCATACACTATCTTCCAGAACGAGTTCCCGGGGTCCGACTACCAGCCGGCAACGATCGTCGTTGAGGCCGATGATGTCACGACGCCGGAAACCAGGCAGGCTGTCGATAGCCTGATCCAGGACCTTGAGAATGACCCCTTCTTCGGCGAAGCCACCATTGTGACCGCTGAAACCAACAACCTGGTACGCATCGATGTCGCGATGAACGGGGTCGCCGAGAGCAACCTGGCGATAGAAGCCGTCGAACGGCTGCGCAACGACTACATTCCGCCGCTCTTCGACCCAATTGAGGCCAGCGCCTATGTGACCGGCGACACGGCCTACAACATCGATGTCAGCAACCTGTCCCGCACCTACCTGCCAATCGTCTTCGGGTTTGTGCTGACCATCAGCTTTGTCCTGCTTCTGCTGGCCTTCCGGTCGATCATCGTGCCGATCAAAGCCATCGCGATGAATCTGCTGTCCGTCTTCGCCGCCTATGGCCTGCTGGCGCTGGTCTTCCAGAAAGGTGTTGGCGCTGATCTACTCGGTTTCCGGCAGGTCGAGCGGGTCGATGCCTTCATTCCGCTGGTGCTCTTCACCATGCTCTTCGGACTATCGATGGACTACCACGTCTTCCTGCTGAGCCGGATCAAGGAGCAGTTTGACCTGACCGGCAACAACGAGCAATCAGTGGCCGCCGGGCTCCGGACGACCGGCCGGCTGATCACCGGCGCGGCGCTGATTATGGTTGGCGTCTTTGGCGGTTTTGCGGCTGCCGACCTGACGGCGATGCAGCAGTTCGGGTTCGGTCTGGCTGTCGCGATCATCATCGACGCAACGATCGTGCGGATGATTCTCGTGCCAGCGTCGATGGTGCTGCTCGGCAACCGCAACTGGTACCTGCCGTCCTGGCTCTCCTGGATCCCCGATATCCATATCGAAGGCTCTCCGGTTGAGACTGACTCACCTTCCGCTGATCAGGACGGTGATGGCCTGGTTCCAGAACCGACAATCGCTGACTGACCCTGCC
>CAZNYB010000110.1:5231-11630 GCA_964577155.1 uncultured Thermomicrobiales bacterium
GACCACTGAAGACAGACTGAAGACAGGCCGACTTCGTAGGGGCGAACCTTGTGTTCGCCCGATTTGTGATTAGCAATGCTTTTAGGGCGAACACAAGGTTCGCCCCTACCACCGATATATTTCAGACCGCAAGCTCGTTAACAACTGTACTCGTAACCCGGTCCCCACCCTACTGCCGGACACCAGTAACCCAGACGAACACATTCTCGTAGCGCATGCTGCCGTCGTCGTTGACGAAATCGCGGTTGGCATCAAGGAGAGCGGTGTTGACGGCTGCTTCGCCACTATGCTCAATAGTCCGCTGGATGACGCCGGAACTGAGCTGCGCTTGCAAGTAATAGTCAACATCCGGGTAGACAAAAGGGCAGAACGCTTCGCCGCGGCCGTCAACCTGCAATCCGGCTTGTTCCAACATCGCTTCGATCAGACCTGGTTCGGAGAGCGCGAAGGGGCCGCCAGCCGGCACGCCAGGTGGCGGGGGCGGCAACAGCCGGCCAACTGCCTGCAGGACGACCGCGAATTCGCACTTCTCCGCCGGCCCCCAGGTTGTGACGACAATCCGGCCACCGGGTCGCGTAACGCGCACAAACTCCCGCAATGCCGCCGGGGGATCGGCAGCGTAGAAGAGCGCATTGATGGCGACAACGGCGTCGAATGCAGCGTCTGCGTATGGCAACGTCTCAAGGTCTCCAACCCGCATATCGGCGTCGGGCAGCCGAGACCGGGCGATCGACACCAGCTCGGTTGAGGCGTCGATGCCACTGACAGTAGCGCCGCGTTCGGCGGCCAGCCACGCGGGCAGTCCCGCGCCACAGCCAGCATCCAGCATCGTCGAACCTCGGTGAACACGTGCCGCATCGAGCACTTCACTGAAGAGCGGCAGCGCCGTCTGCTCCTGCATCCGTGCCCAGTCCCGCGCCTGAACTCCCCAGAGTGGTCCCTGAATGGCCGCACTACCCACAATTGCCTCCTTCGGCATTGCAATGATTGCGTTGAGTTATATTGTGCTGGCAGTGTAGCACAGGTAGCACCGTAGTTTCGTCAACCGCCAGACAAATGCATATCTATCTATTGACCTGGCCTCACCGATAGGCGATGATGCGCCCACACAGACAACGCACCGCCCGTCAGCGAAACGGTGCGCAGTGGAACCCACGACCTTCTGCGTTGTCTGGCGCGGTAGTATAGAAAGGAGCTACCTCATGGCGGTATGGATACTCCCTCGTTCGGCACGATTTCTATCGCTCCTGCTCTTCGCCGGAGGTAGCTGCAATCAGTAGTTACCCCCGACAGATAAATGCGTATCGTCACTCTGGCTGCTTTGCTAGCCAGGATAGTCGGTTGGAGTGAAGATCAGTGGAAGAACAGTATCCTGCACCACCTTCGTCAGCGCCGGAAACAGACAGGCGCAACCGATGGCTCTATATCGTTGGCGGATGCGCGGCATTTACCGTGATCTTTGTCGGACTTGTGGTGATTGCCGTTGCCGGGTATCTCCTGGTGCGAGACGACAGCCAGGCGACACCAACGGTCATCATCATTACCGGAGGGACTCCGACAAGCGCCGACGCCATCACGCCATCACCTGCACAGTCAGCCCCGGCGGACGCCACAGCTGCTGCGACGCTCACGCCGGGATCTGCCTCAAGCCCACAGGCTGAGGCAACCGCCACGGCAACTGCAGGGCCAACGGCAACGCCAGTTCCAGTTGGCGCGGGACGCAGCAACCCGATTCCATTCGGCGAGTCCGGCATCTCTCAGGACGGAGAGTGGGAACTGCAGGTGCTGGATGTCATCCGGGGCGAGGAAGCCTGGAACCAGGTCAGTGCGGCCAATCAGTTCAATGAACCGCCACCGCCTGGCATGGAATACGTGATGATGAATGTTCGCGTGAAATACACCGGAACAAGCGCCGAAGAACAGATCATCAATACAACCGTGTTCCAGAGCACCGGTGATGCGGGAGTCCGCTGGCCAAACCCGTTCGTCGTCACGCCTGCTCCTGAACTCAGCGCCGAGGTGTTCTCAGGCGGCGAAGCGACCGGCTGGGTTGTGCTGGAGGCGCGCGAGGGCGAAGGAAACCTGATGGCCATTTTCGATGCCTTTCTCTCGTTCGAAGAGGGCGATGAGGTCTACATTGCCCTCCAGGCTGGCGCAATGATGCCGATTGTCGAAGGCCGCCAGGCTGCGCCGAACCAGCTCGGCGTCGACCGGTTGAACCCGGCTCCATTCGGCGAGCATGTCATCACCGACATCTGGGAACTCTGGGTCTCCGAGGTGATTCGCGGTGACGAAGCACAACAACGGATTTCTGATGCCTTCGAATTCAATGAAGCGCCGCCTGAAGGTCAGGAGTTTATCATGGCCTTCGTTCACGCCCACAACGTACAAGGAGGTGCTAGCACGGAAGAGATCACCACTTTTTCATTTGCGTCGACCGGGGCGAACAGCATCATCTACGACCATGTCTTTGTCGTGGAACCGGAGCCGCCACTCGCCTATGCGGTCTACCCGGGCGGCGAAGCGGCTGGCTGGGTAGTCGTGGTCGCTGATATCGGCGAAACGGATATGGCGCTGGTGTTCAACGATCTGTACTTCTCAGGCGACACGAGGTACCTGGCGCTCACGGAGTAACAACGCTCAACGAGGATAAGCCTCACCATTCGATCAGCTTCCAGATCTCAGGCTGCAGTGCATCGGTCTGGTCGCCGACCTCGGCGAAGATCTCCACAGCGTACTTGAGGTGCTGCATCGACTGTTGTTCATCGCCAAGCTGGTGGTAGAAATCAGCCAGATTGTTCTCCAGCGCGGCCTCACGGTGCCGGTCGCCGACGGTGCGACAAAGGTCCAACGCCTGCCTGGCGAGGTCGATCGCCTGGTCTGGCTGCCCCTGGTCCGCCAGGCAGAGGGCCAGATTGTTGAGCGACGCCGCCTGCACGCCGGGATCTTCGAGACGTTGGGCGTACTCCAGACTCGTTATCAGCTGGGTAAGCGCCGTTTCAGGGTTCTGCTGGTTCCGGGCCAGCACACCCAGCAGGTTGTGGATCTGCGCCAGCGTCCGGTCTTCGCCAGCGCGCTGGGCATCTTCGAGCGCCTGACTCCCGTAACCGAGTGCACCTTCGACATCTCCCTGCCGAAAAGCTGTCAGGCTGAGATCGGCGATAATCCGCGCCTGCAAATCGGGATTACTTTCAATGATCGCTGCCAGCGCCGCCTGAAAATGACTGGCGGCCCGCTCCCATGACCCGGTGCGCTGGTTGAGCAATCCGAGTTTATGTTCAAGGTACGGTAGCTGTGCCGGTGAGGCGTGTGCCGCCGCCTGCTGGTAACAGTTGAGCGCTTCAGCGTACTGACCACTGAGGGTGAGCACGTCACCGAGGTGTTCGTAGAGACCAGCGGAATCGGGATGACCCGTCTCAAGCGCCGTGCGGTAGAAGTGCTCCGCTTCGGTATTCGCATAGAGCGCTCTGGCTTCATCACCGGCCCGGGCAAAAAAGATGGCCGCCTGCTCGTCATCCCCCGCGAGCAGATAGTGCGTCGCGATCTGGGTTGCCGGGGCGTCCTGCCTGCGTGCCAGCGTACCAGCGGCGCGCCGGTGAAGCAGCCGCCGCCGGGCCAGGCTCGTCTCGTGATAGACAAAATCACGGAGATGTTCGTGGCTGAAGTCGTACACAACTGACGGGCTGTCAGCAACAGACGGCTCCTGAATCAACCGGTTGCCGAGCAATTCCTCAACCGTTCCAACGGTTTCATCTTCGCTCCGGCCGCTGACAAACCGCAGTAAGTCGACATCAAACGAACGACCGATCACCGCAGCGGCTGAAGCCATCTGCCGGCCAGTTTCGCTGATCCGCGCCAGCCGGGAATGGTACAGGTCACGGATGCCGGCCGGTGGCTCGACACCCGATACATCGAGAGCCGTTGCACCCGGCGGAAGGACGGCCAGGTACTCGATCGCGAAGAACGGGTTCCCTTCCGACAGCTCATGCAGCCACTGGCCGGACGCTTCCCCAAGATCCGGACGAACGCTCAACGCCAGCGCAGAGACATCCGCACTGGAAAGCGGACCAAGGTGGACGGACTCGACGATGCCTTCTCGAGCTGCAACGGCCACCAGCTGTCTAAGATCGTGAACCGGAGGCACATCCTCATCACGCCAGGTCACAAACAGACAGAGCAGAATCCTGGAAAGGCGGCTGACCAGAAATCTCAGGAACTCCCGGGTGGCGTGATCACTCCACTGGAGGTCGTCGACAAAGAGAACCGGCGGCTGTCCATCACGCTGCAAGGACAGCAAAAATCGCAACAAACAGTCATAGAAGTGCCGCAGTGCGCCGGGGCTATCGAGATCCGGCACGCTCGCTGGCAGGTTCGCGCCAATCTCCGGCAACAGCCGGGAGAGCGCTGACCGCACCGCCTGCGGCAGCTGGTCGACCGCGCCCTCATCCAGCTCTTCGATGACGTCGCGCAGCCCGTCAATCAATGTGCCATAGGCAAAATGCTGTTCGCCGGCGAAGCTGCGGCAGCGGACCGTCATCACGCCAGCTTCCCGGAGCCTGGCAAGAACATCGCCGGCCAGCCTCGTCTTGCCGACCCCGGCCTCGCCTTCGATGAGCAGTAGCCGTCCAGCGTCATCGACCGCCCGGTAGGCTCCGACCAGTCGCTGGCGTTCGGTCTCCCTTCCGATGAGCGGAATGCCAGGCGCGGCAAGTTCCGATTCCGGTTTCTCCGGTTCTCTCATCGCGACGGGAGTTGGCGGCACGACCTGGTGGTCCAGAATCGATTCGTAGAGTTCGGTGGTCACTTCCAGCGGTAGCACACCGAGTTCGTCGTTGAGGATGCGAACGCATTCCCGGTACTGCCGGATTGCGGCTGCCTGATCGCCTGATTCAGCATAAAGCTGCATCAGCAGCTGGTGGGCTGGCTCTTGCAGCTGATCGAGCACTAGCCACTCCCGAGCCACTTGAATTGCCCCGGCAAAGTCGCCGTTGCCGCGTCTGACCCAGGCCAGCTGCTCCAGCGCCCAGCTGAGATCACGCCGCAGCTGTTCCGCCTGGAAGTACTGCCAGTCGTCGAATGCCGGGCTATCCCGCAAGCCAAACCCGGCCATAAAATCCCCACGGTACAGATCGACGATAGCGCCGAGTTGCCCGGCGTTTGGAGTTTCGCTGTCCCGGGCTGAGGCAATCGCTCGCTGAAACTCGGTGAGATCCAGCCAGTAGTCCGCATCCGGCAACAGGCCGATCGATTCACGGCTGATCTCGAGCAACCCGTAAGAGTTGACGGTCTTGTTGAGGCTCGAGAGCGTTCGTCGCAGCGCAGCCCTGGCGCGGGTCTGGCCGGACTCCGGCCAGAGGAACGCAGCCAGGCTATCCCGCCGTTGTGGTTGCCCGGTAACAGCCAGGTACGCCAGCATGGCGATGGCCTTGCGGGTGTCAACCTCGACCGGTTCACCGGCCAGTGTGATCTGCGGTGGTCCTAACAGTCCGATCTCCAACAGTGCCAACAGCCACTCCTTCGCGGTAATTAACGAATCATGCTACCAGTAGGAGACACCGTATGAGCTGCCATCTCGACCGGATCATCGCCGTATCTGTCACCCTGACCGGAGCGATGCCACCACGGTAACGTAACGACTTCAAATGTATCGAAGTCACCGTTACGGTTTCGTAACGGTGACCAGCGTATCGTACATCTGTACAAGTTAAGGAGGCACAACATGAACACTCTATCGACCGCCGCCGTTGGACGGCGCAGCGCACGCGGCATCGGATTCACCGCCGTCACCCTGCTCCTGGGGACGCTGCTGACTCTGGTTGGCAGCCTGGTGATCGGCGGCACCTGGGCGCTCGATGGCGCGAGGCGTATGCAGGAGATCCACTTCTTCCACAATGTCGTTGAAGGGGTCGGGCTCGGGTATCTGGTCGGGTTCAGCCTGCTGGTGGCTGGGATCTCCTTTACCCGCAACCGGCTGGTCATCCAGTACCTGCTGATTTATCTGATCCTGATTGCCATTGCCGGGCTGCTGGTTGAGCCAGTGGCATTGATCGTCGCGCTCGTGATCCTCGGCCTGACGATTCTCCTTTACCCACAGCGTCGGGCATTGCTCGATGTGCGGACCGGGTTCAACTTCAACCCCTTCACTGTCGTGCTCGGGTTCATCGTCGCCGCACCACTACTGGTCAACGCAATCCACAACCTGAGCAACCAACTGCGAAAGGTGGGTGGCGAGCACTATCAGTTCGGCCACTGGGCCGTCACCACGCTGACCGAAACCGGACTGATCCTGGCTGTACTGCTGATCTCGACCGGCCTGCCCGGCTGGCGTTACCTGAGCCTGATCAGCGGTCTGTCGTTGCTCATCCTGGGCATTACCTCGCTCATCGTGCCGGACTACGC
>CAZNYB010000111.1:0-11563 GCA_964577155.1 uncultured Thermomicrobiales bacterium
ATCAGCGAAGCCATCTGGGTATTGGCGTCAGAGTCATCATTGAGCGAGGTCTTGGAGAGGCTGCCGGCAACGCTGATGCTCTGGAACAGGCCGGTTGATGTGTTCGCGACGCCCTGAGCCAGCATCTCCTGGTTGATATCGACATCGTAGTTGTGTTTCGATGCCATCTGGCGCGCCGCTGAGAGGGATTCCGAGAAGCCGACGGCGACTACACCGATCGACGCGGCGGCGATCGTTCCGAAATTGTCCACCAGAAGATCGACGTCAGGAAGCGCCGGAGTCGGGAATCCCGTCGGCACGGTGCCGACAACCGCCACACCATGATCACTAAGATCTAACGCGCGTGAAATACCGATGCCAAGCAAGAGCACAATCAGCGAGCCAGGCACCTTTGGCGCAATGAATCTCAGCCCGACCAGGATCGCGAGTGATGCCGTTCCGAGCACCACGGTGATCGGGTCAATGTCGCTGAGGTTGGTGATGAGATCCCAGAGTTTTGTCCAGGTATTGTTGCCGGTCAACGTGTAGCCGAAGATCTTGCCAAACTGGCCGATGAGGATCTCAATCGCGATGCCGAAGACGAAACCAATCAGCACCGACTCTGAGAGAAAGTTCGAGATCCAGCCCATCCGGAATATTCGGAGAATCAGGTAGAGCACACCTGCCAGAAAGGCGACCGTCGACGCTATCTGGATAGCCTCCTCAGATCCTGCCGTTGCCGAGATTGCGATGACCGCGCCGCCAGTCACCGCTGCTACCGTGGAACTCGGGCCAGTGATAACCTGCCGGGTGCTGCCTAGAATGGCGTACAGGACAAGGCTGATCGCGCCAGCGTAGATGCCATAGACGACCGGCACTCCGGCGATGGTGGCGTAGCCCATCGCCTCCGGCACCATCAGCGCCCAGACCGAAAGCCCGGCAATGATGTCGCCGCGCAGATACGAACGCCGGTAACGAGGTAGCCAATGAACGATTGGCAAATACCGGCCTATGGTACTGGTCGCTTGTCTAGTTGTCGCTATGTTGTGCTGCCATCATTTTACCGTCACACTACGCTTTGTCTCTGACAATAGCAGAATGCCTGGACTCTGTGTGTTTTCTACCGCCTTCAAACTTGATTCTATGTGAGAGTAACTTGACAGAAGATCGAGAGACTACTATCTTACGAAGTATCTGCGCCTTATCTGTTTTACAACGTTGCACCGACTTTCATCCGTCGACAACACATTAGTGACGGTTTGAACTACCTGAGAGGAAGAAATCTCATGGCCAGTCATTGAACGATGCGGTTGCACCCGTCTGTAGACGGGGTTTTACTTTCCGAACGTGTTGGTTCGTTTGCCGAACGAGGTATTGCTCAGGTCATGGAGGCCATTGCCCTGGTTGGTGAAGCGTTGGTGTCGGCTCTTCAGAATTCGCAGATTGCAACCGGTGACGATTATGAAGACGATGCTGGCGAAACCATTGATTCAGTTGCCATTCTCGGTCAGGCGTTTGAGACACTGGATCTGGCGCAGCAATCGATAGAGCATTCCTACGCGGCGCTGGCAAACCTCGCCCATTTCCTTGATGACAACTGGGATCCGAAGTATGAAGCGTATCTCGTGTCGAGCGGGTTTCAGGGATCACAGTTCCTGATGGCTGAGTACGCGCGGCTGCTCGAACATGTACAACAAACGATGGGTGCGGCCAGGGAACGGCGGGAACTTGCCGAAGAGGCATTGCGAACCGGTGCGGTCGATGATCTGCAAAAGGACTTTTCTCCCGGCATTTACCTGAGAATGTATGCTGTCTGCGGAGCGGTGATCGAGTTGCTACAGTTCCAGCACCGGATTGCTCAAACTCGTTACACCTTGCTCAGCTACCAGGCAGGTCAAGAGTCAGACTACGCGATGGCGCATTAGTCCGCGAACCTGGTGACCCACCAGCAGAGGGGATGGATTTTTGCCGCTGCTGGTGGGGTTGTGAGGCTCAACTTTCCAGTTGACCTGATTAGCCGGTGAAGCCCGGCAATCCACGCGCCTTCTTTTCCAGACATTCAATGGCAATTTGCTGGTCGCGGATCTGATTGAAGTAGATGGCTGTTGCCTTCATGATCTGCAGTGCATAGCGCATGTTCTCCAGCAGCGCCTGTGCGCCTTTCCCGTTCATCTTCCCGCAGTCGCTAGGCAGGCGAGTCAATACGGGCACTTTCGGTGTTGGCGCTGGTCCTGGACCGGGAAGCGGACCTGACTCATACCGGACGTAGCGAGCTAACTTGAAGCAGCAAATCGTTCTGACCGTTCCATAGACCTTGCTGGTTTCATCCGATGTGATCAACCCGCCGCGACTAAGCGAACTTGCGACGCCAGCAATTGCGCCTTCATCTCCTACCTGGAAAAGCGGGCCTATCTCGGCATCATCTTCTCTGGACAAAAGCTCACCTTTTGTCACCGGGCGATCCGGACGGGGATCCTCATGGTTCCCCATCCCCCACTCAATGTCAGCGGCAACCTCCACTTCGGTGTTCGTCACGCTGACAACCGGAATGAAAGTCATCCGTTCTATCAACTCATCATCGAAATCACCTTTGAGGTACCGAAGTTTGTCAACCATGTGACGCTCCTTTTCGCGTTTGGCTATATGACGACGTTTCACATATACAGTACGGAGATTATTTTTTATTAGATTAATACCGGAACCCTGCTAGTTCAGAGGTATCTGATTGAGGGATGGCAGATCTGATCACGCCATCTGTTTTTCCGATTGATGAGAGCAATGGGATTGACGTTTCTGGCTTCGATCTTGATTCGATCTTGAACTGAAGAGTTGCCCCGGAAATTGGTTCAGAATGCACTTGCATTTGCCGGCGCTAGACTATTAAATTCGTGCGGCGAATCGCCTGGCGAGGAAAAACGGTAGCCAGTTAGCCGGGTGAATACTGCCATCGGAATTTGTTTGCAGCCGTTATTCAATTTCGATCGAAGAAAGAACCAGCATCATGCGAATTGCCCAGGTTGCGCCACTATTCGAGAGCGTTCCGCCGAAGTGGTACGGCGGCACCGAACGCGTCGTCTCCTACCTGACCGAAGCGCTCGTCGCGCAAGGTCACGATGTCACCCTCTTCGCCAGCGGGGACTCCATCACCGCCGCCGAACTGATCCCGGTCACCGAACGCTCGCTTCGACTCGACCCGACCTGCATCGATCAGGCTTCCCATCACCTGCGAATGATCGAGCTCGTCGCCCGGATGCGAGACGAATTCGACGTGATCCACTTCCACACTGACTATATGCACTTCCCGGTGTCGCGGCGGCATGAGTACACCCATGTCACCACGCTCCACGGCCGGCTGAACATTCCCGACTTGATTCCGCTCTACCAGGAGTACCTCGAGATGCCGGTCGTCTCGATTTCGAACGACCAGCGCGCGCCGCTCCCCTGGCTGAACTGGCTGGACACGGTCTATCACGGGCTACCGCGCGACCTGTACACATTTCAGCCGCAGGTTGGCGACTACTTCGCTTTTCTTGGCCGGATTTCTCCGGAAAAGCGGGTCGACCGGGCCATCGAGATCGCTAAACAGGTCGGCGTTCCGTTGAAGATCGCCGCCAAGGTCGACCGTGTTGACCGCGAGTACTTCGAGACCGCTATCATGCCGCTGCTCGACCATCCGTTGATCGAGTATGTCGGTGAGATCGGTGATAAAGAGAAGAATGAGTTCCTTGGCAACGCACGAGCGCTCCTCTTCCCGATCGACTGGCCGGAACCGTTTGGCCTGGTCATGATCGAATCGATGGCCTGTGGCACGCCGGTCGTCGCTTTTCGCTGTGGGTCGGTTCCGGAAGTGATGGATGACGGCGTGACCGGCTTCGTGGTTGATGACATGGACGCAGCGGTTGAGGCCGCCGGGCAGATCACCTCAGTATCTCGCGAAGGGTGCCGCGCTATGTTCGAGCGACGATTCTCGTCCGATATAATGGCGTCCAACTATGTTGCGGTCTATCAACAGCAACTCGTGGAACGAAGGACCGATATCGGAATACGACAGCGACTCCAGGTTGGATAACGTTGTTCGGATAAGCGACCGGTTTGATATTCACGCTTCTCCGGGCACCTCAAGCGAGGCGGCGCACGTTCTCAAGTACGACGAGACGTTCGCCGTCTTCGACAACTTCGGCAATATCCGAACCGACGAGCGGGGTGATCAGGGGCTGTACCACCAGGGAACGCGGTATCTTAACCGCTACCGTTTCCTGCTAGGCGGAACGGAACCGCTTCTCCTCAGCTCCGAGGTCAGTCAGGACAACCTGATCCTCTCGGTCGACCTGACGAACCCCGATCTCTATCGTGAAGACGAACTCCTGGTCGATCAGCATGTCTTACACATCACCCGGACCAAATTTCTCGGCGATGGTGTGCTGTATGACCGGGTCGAGCTTGCAAACTACACCAACGCGTTGCTCATCGTTCGCTTTAGCGTTGTGTTTGAAGCCGATTTTGCTGATATTTTCGAAGTGCGTGGGACAAAACGCGCTGCCCGGGGCCGGTTCACGGAGCCGCACCTGACCGGCGACTCCGTCAGACTGTCCTATATTGGGCTTGATGAGGTCACCCGTACTACCTGCCTCTCATTCGATCCCGCGCCGGTCGAATTGACCGGGTATGAGGCGGAGTTTGAGGCGCAGCTTGCGCCCGGCGAACGGAAAACTCAGGATATCGCCGTCGCCTGCAACACCGAGACGCACATAGAGCCAGACTGCTACGACCGGATCTATACGACGCTCATCGAGGAACGAACCCAACTTGATCATGACAGGACCACTATCACTACCGCCAACGAGCAGTTCAATACCTGGCTGGATCGGTCTCTCGCTGACCTGCGGATGATGACGACGGCGACCGACTATGGTCCGTATCCCTATGCCGGTGTGCCCTGGTTCAGCACGGTGTTTGGTCGCGATGGGATTATCACCGCGTTGGAGACGCTCTGGCTCTATCCGGAACTTGCCCGGGGTGTCCTTACGTTTCTGGCGGCGACGCAGGCTTCCGATATCGACCCTGCCCGTGATGCGGAGCCGGGTAAGATCGTTCACGAGTTACGACAAGGTGAGATGGCGGCGCTCGGTGAAGTGCCGTTTGGACGGTACTACGGTAGCGTCGACGCGACGCCGCTCTTTGTTCTGCTGGCAGGCCACTATTTCGACCGCACCGGGGATCTGAATACAATTACCGATCTCTGGCCACACCTGGAGCGAGCGCTCTCCTGGATCGACGATTATGGCGATCTTGATGGTGATGGGTTTGTTGAATACGCCCGGAAATCCGGCAGCGGTCTCACCAACCAGGGTTGGAAAGACTCCTGGGATTGCATCTTCCATGCCGACGGTTCGTTCGCCGAAGCGCCGATCGCGCTTTGCGAGGTCCAGGGCTATGTCTTCGCCGCAAAGCAGGCAGCTGCCGCGATTGCCACGGCGCTCGGCAAATTCGAACAGGCCGACCGGCTCACCGCCGAAGCCGACGCGCTCCAGCAACGCTTCGCCGAGGCGTTCTGGGTTGAAGAACTCTCGACCTACGCCATCGCGCTGGATGTGAACAAAGCGCCATGTCGCATTCGCACCTCTAACCCCGGCCACTGTCTCTTTTCCGGCATCGCGCTTCCCCGGCATGCGGACCGGGTAGCGGCGTCACTCCTTAGCACACGGATGTTCTCTGGCTGGGGAGTTCGCACACTGGCCACCGGCGAGGCGCGTTACAACCCGATGTCCTATCACAACGGATCGGTCTGGCCGCATGACAACGCGCTGATTGCCGCCGGCCTGGCCCGCTACGGTCATAGCGATAAGGCGCTCGAGATCCTGCATGGCCTGTTTGACACCAGCCTGCACTTCCGCAACAGCCGGTTGCCGGAACTGTTCTGCGGATTTGACCGGCAAAGCTACGCCGGACCTACGCGCTACCCGACCGCTGCGTCGCCCCAGAGCTGGGCTGCTGCGGTTGTCTTCCTCCTCTGCGGTGTCGCGATCGGCGCGGAGATCGACGCCAGCGCCGAACGGCTGATCTTGCGAAACCCGAAAATCCCAGACTGGCTGGATTCCATGACCATCGCAAACCTGCAGGTCGGTCAATCTTCGGTTGGGTTGCACCTGCATCGCTACGAACATGATGTCGCCGTCAATGTCACCCACCGAACCGGCCCGGCTGAAATCATCATCGTCAAGTAGCCGCCAGCAATGTAGCTAATCGCTCAACGGTTAGTGGCGCTAAGGTCGTCGGAGCGGCCAGCTGCGAGGCGGGGCCACTGCGAGATCGGGCGGCCGTTCAGCCGGAACTGGCCACCCTGCGAATCCCAACGCTGTGGCCAACCCTCGGGCGAATCCTCCCAGGTCTCCTGACGGCCGTAGACCATCATGTCGAGCATTCCGTAGCTGTTGCCCATTGCCTCGCACCCGCGCCCGGTGGTCCAGTAGGTTTCGAAGACCTGGTCGCCATCGCGCAGGTAGCAGACCTTCATCCCGAAGTGGCGTCCGGCAATCAGCCGGTCCACCGACTCCCCGGGCACGGCGTACCACGGCATCTCCCAGCCCATGAGGTCGCGGTACCGGACAGACTCATCGTATGGACCCTCGCAGAACACGGCGAAGGTGACGTCGCGTGAGTGCAAGTAGGCCAGCTCGAGGACGTGGCCGGTGTTGAAGGTGCAACCCTCGCACTGTTCTGCGGCGGGACGCCCGGCGTGCCACATGTGGTACGACGCGAACAGCTGCGACCTGCCCTCGAAGGTGTCCATGAGCGGGACTTCTCCGGCTGCGCCGATCACCGGCGTCGACGCGTCGACTTCGACCATTGACAACCGCCGTCGGGCTGCCGCGATCGCGTCACCCTCGCGGGTGTGCGCCTTCTCCCGCACTCGCAGCCTGTCGACTTCGGCCTGGAAAGTCGCCCGGTCGACGGTCTCGGGTTGACCAGTTGCGTTGGGAGTGGTTGCTGGCGGTTCGAGGATCTTCGAAGCATCCGTCATAGCTGTTTCCTTTTAAGTGCAGGCATCAATCGCTGGCGTCATAGCGCAGTGAGCGAGGATAATACCGCTTGCGGCATCGTGGCGCACACCGCGTCAGATAACCGTTTCCAGCTCCGGGTCAGAAGCGCACGTCCCGGTTCACATCTTTGTAGAGCAGGTAGGCTGACTCTTCCCAGCCGGTGCAGAAGTAGAACTGCGGGCAGTAGGGACCCATCCAGATGAAATCGCCGGTCTGGCACTCGTGCTGATCGCCGGCCAGTACGTAAAGCCCTTGTCCCTCCAGCATGTAGAGTCCGTGTTCCATGATGTGGGTCTCGACATACGGGAAGTAGACGCCAGGGGCGAACCCAAGGATATTGACATGCATATCAAAAGCCAGATCGTCTGGCGGCAAGAGATACTGCCAGTAGCGACCCTCGGTGTGTGGCCGGTCTCTCGGCACATTGTCCCGGTGGCCGGCAAACGGCTCCGGAGACGGCATATCAATTGGTTCGTATGGCCGCTTGATCCAGATCAAATTGCTCTGGACCTCTGAGTGGTTGGTTACCTGATAGGTTGAGCCAGCTGGCAGGTAGCAGTAGCCGTGCGGCGTCAGGTGGTAGCTGTTGTCGCTGGTCTGGATCTCGACCGCGCCAGCGACCAGGTAGAAGAAGTGTTCCAGTCCGTCGTTCTGGACACCGGTTGTCCCGCCACCCGGCGCGATCTCCAGCATGAGTTGTGCGAACCGCGCGCCCATTTGCGGCGATGTCTGAAAACGCACCGTTGTGTTATCAAACGCCGGCAACCGGCTCGCCAGGATCCCTTCCGGCGGCATCACCGCATACTGCGGCGTCACTACCCCGCGATTGTGCGCGTAGATGCCGAACGGTAATCGTGTCTCTCCGGGTCGTTCAACCATATCTATCCCAATTCTCTTAGTCGCATATGAAGCAGTAGATCTGCGAGATGATAACAGCCAGGGCTTTCAGGCCGTATACTCTGTGCAGACAACAATGTACACAGCTCAGACGGCAGGTCATGCAGGCATGGCGACGGCAAAAGCGCCAGTTTCATTTGGACGCCGGTTAATGATGCATTCGCAGGAACGACCGGAACAACCGGCGATCATCTTCATTCCTGTATCGGGGGAGGAGCGACGGCTGAGCTGGCGAGAGCTGGATTCCAGATCCAATCAAGTCGCGCGGCAATTTGCATCGTATGGTGTCAATGATTCGTCAACCGTTGTCATCGGGCTGCCAAACTGTCTTGAACATTACCTGGCTAGTTATGCAATCTGGAAACTCGGGGCAATGGTTCTTCCCTTGCGGTCGAATCTGCCAGACCATGAACGGGACAACCTGCTGGAGCTGGCACAGCCAGAACTGATCGTTTCTAACTGGACCGATCTGTCAGGACATCATCTCAGGCAGGAAGATATCGTGGATCCTGGCCAGTTCGATACAGATGCACTGCCCGATACCGTTCCGAATCCAGGCAAGGCTATCGCTTCCGGAGGATCAACTGGCAAACCTAAGTTGATCATAACGCCGGGTCCGTGGGCAGCATTTCCCGAGCTTGGATTGCCTATTCTGCGAGCTGTCGGGATGCGGCCATATGATACTCAACTCGTTTCTGGCCCACTTTTTCACAATGGTCCCTATTCATTCAGTCACTTCGGATTGTTTGATGGGCAGACACTGGTGCTAATGGAACGATTCGATGCCGACCGGATCCCCGAACTAATTGAGCGCTACCAGATCAACTGGGCTTACTTTGCTCCGATCATGATGCGACGGATCGCGAGGTCACCGGCGTTTCAAGAATATGACTGGTCGAGTATCTACGCCATACTGAGTACCTCCGCGTCGGTGCCTCCCGACCTGAAGCGCATCTGGATCGAGTTACTCGGTCCGGAAAAAGTGTTTGAGATCTACGCCGCCACCGAAGCTTCAGGTGGAGCGTTGATCGATGGCCTTGAGTGGCTGAATCATCCAGGCAGCGTCGGGAGACCATTCAACATCGAAGTACGCATTCTTGACGATGATGGTCAGCAACTGTCTGCCGGGCAAATCGGCCAGATATTTACTAAACGGTTGAATATCGCTGGACCATCATATGCATACCTCGGAGCGCCGCCTGCGCCGGAGACCGATGATGGCTTCACCGGTCTCGGCGATCTTGGCTGGCTGGACGACGACAGCTACCTTTACATCGCTGACCGGCGAGTAGACATGATCGTGACCGGCGGAGCCAACGTCTATCCGGCCGAAGTTGAAAGCGTTCTCTCCAACCACCCTGCCATCGCCGATATCGCTGTCGTTGGCATTGCCGATGAGGAGTGGGGGCGGCGGGTCCATGCGATCATTCAGCCGGTTGATCCTGCTAACCCGCCGGACGCTAACGATATGGATGCTCACGTTCGCGATCAGCTGATGAACTACAAGGCACCAAAGTCCTACGAGATTGTGGACTCATTACCCCGTGACGAAGCCGGAAAGATACGACGGTCGAAACTGGTGGAGGAACGCTCATGAGATATCTTCATATCTACAGTGACGAACAGGGTGAATCACACATTGAAGAGCGTGAGTTGTCGATGCATGAGCAAGTTTATGCGCCGCCTGCACCACCAATTGGCGTTTCAGATTCGGTGCCAGCTGTTGAATTCCACATAATCACACTTCCTCCGGGTTGGTACGGCGATTGGCATCCGGTACCCCGGCGTCAGTGGTTCGTACGTATTGCTGGCACCTCACTGATTGAGACGAGTGACGGTGAGAAACGTGCTGAAGGTCCGGGTAGCCTGTCACTCATTGAAGATACCCATGGTAAAGGCCATCGAAGCTGGAATACCGGTGAAGACACGATCATTGCAGCAGTTGCTGTACTCGAAGATTGACTGGCGATTTCCCTGGTTTGCAGATTAAGGCAACGCAACAAGCTCAAGGTGTTGATGGAGACCAGAACGAGTTAAATATCCCGTTCAGTCAACGACAGTGCGATGTGGTAGAATGTGCTGTTCGAAATCAGGGACGCGTGGAAACGCCGCGCGATAGTACGCTGAAGCACATCCTCCAATGTTCCGTAGTGAGGGGAACCACGAGCCGTACGGCCCGGACAACTGGGTTCCCTACTCTTTTATATTTTTCATACATCACTACGGTATGTGAGGACTTTTTTCATGCTTACTCAACAGAGAGATTCGGCGACTACCGAGCCGTCAATCTCATCCTTCGCCAGCTTCGGCATTGCGCCAACGACGGTCAGGACCCTGGCGAAGATGGATATTCATACGCCGACGCCGATTCAGGCAGCCGGCATTCCGCCGCTGCTGGCCGGCCGTGATCTGATCGGCCAGGCCCGCACCGGGTCGGGGAAAACGCTCGCCTTCGTCGTTCCCGCTCTTGAGATCGTCGACTACCGGAGGAAATCCGTTCAGGCGCTCATCCTGACGCCAACCCGGGAGCTGGCGATCCAGATCGGCGAAGTGGTCGACCAGCTTGGCAAGAGCCAGCGGATCAACTCCGTCCTCGTCTACGGCGGGCGGTCGGCACGCATGCAGA
This sequence comes from uncultured Thermomicrobiales bacterium, assembly GCA_964577155.1. Classification (GTDB taxonomy): domain Bacteria; phylum Chloroflexota; class Chloroflexia; order Thermomicrobiales; family CFX8; genus CAZNYB01. The sequence continues at coordinate 10,543 of CAZNYB010000111.1, forward strand.
TGCAGGCTATCGACCGTGGCGCGCAAGTTGTCGTTGGCACGCCGGGCCGGATTCTCGATCTGATCGGCCAGGGCGCGCTGCGGCTGGACCAGCTGCGCCTGCTGGTGATCGACGAAGCCGACGGGTTGCTGGACCATGGATTTGGTCCCGATGTCGAACGGATCATCAGCCACACTTCGCCCAGACGGCAGACGGCGCTCTTTTCGGCAACCGTTCCGGACTGGGTTCAGGAGGTTTCGGCGAAGCACCTTAACTACCCGGTTCACGTTCAGCTCGATGTTCGACCGGAGGACAAACCGGATATCGATCACCTGGCCATTCTCCTGCCGGACCATGACAAGACCGGTCCGCTTCAGGAACTGCTCGACGAGCAGCGATCCGGCTCGATTATCGTTTTTGGCCGCACCAAACATGGTGTCCGCAAGCTGGCCAAACGGCTGGGCCGCGATGGCTACTCGGTCGCCGCGCTGCAGGGGAATCTTTCCCAGAATGCTCGTGAGCGGGTGATGGATCAGTTCCGCTCCGGCAAGGTGCAGGTGCTGGTGGCAACCAATGTGGCCGCCAGGGGGCTGGATGTTTCAGAAGTCGACCTGGTTATCAACCTTGAGCTGCCGGAATCATCGGATCTGCTAACGCACCGCATCGGGCGGACTGGCCGGATGGGCCGGACCGGTCGAGCGATCACCCTGCTGAACCGCACCGATCAACGCAAGTGGCGGCAGTTGGAGCGCGATCTCGGGCAGAAGATCCCGCGGACAGAGTGGAAGGGCGCTCAGGCGGCGCTGGAGATTGACCCGGCAGAGCTCGCCAGCCAGACGCCGGAGAGACCAGCACGAAATCAGAAAGCCGCTGGGTCGAGTGACACGCACCGCAACGCATCCCGCCCGGCACGGCGACATCGCCGCGGTTCGAGTAGCCGCCGTCATCACAGCATTGTCTGTGACGCCTGCGGGGAAGCTGACACTGTGCCGTTCAAGCCCGATCCGGCCCGCAAGATCTACTGCCGGGACTGCTTCAAACC
>CAZNYB010000112.1:0-11207 GCA_964577155.1 uncultured Thermomicrobiales bacterium
GGGAGATGGCGATCGTGATGCCACGGTCCCGTTCTTCCGGTGCGTTGTCGATCGAATCGAAAGACCGAAACGCAGCTTCACCCTGGAGCGCCAGGGTTTTGGTGATCGCTGCGGTCAGGGTTGTCTTGCCATGGTCAACATGACCTATCGTCCCTACGTTGACATGCGGCTTGGTCCGTACAAATTTCTCTTTCGCCACCTTGCGGTGTCCTCCCTGTGCGTGATCCCGGCTTCGGGATCCCAATAACGATGTTTGCAGGTCCTAACCCTGCTTTGAAAGTTCCTCAGCTAGATTCGGAGGCAGAGGCTCATAGTGAGCAAACTCCATCGAGGAAGCAGCTCTACCCTGGGTCATCGATCGAAGTTCGGTCGTATAACCAAACATATTGGAAAGCGGCACCAGGGCGCGAATGACCTGTGCGCCAGCCCGGGCTTCGAGTCCTTCGATCCGACCTCGTTTTGAATTCAAGTTGCCGATGACATCGCCCATGAATTCTTCAGGAGTGATGACTTCAACTTCCATAATCGGTTCGAGTACCGCTGGTCGACCTCGACGAACACCTTCCTGGATCGCCATGGAGCCAGCGATCTTGAAGGCCATTTCAGACGAGTCGACATCGTGGTATGAGCCATCGTAGAGCGTGACTTTCAGGTCAACAATCGGATATCCAGCAGGACCGCCTGTTTCGAGCGCTTCCTGGACACCGGCCTGAACCGATCCAATGTACTCTCGTGGCACAACTCCACCGACGATTTTGTCCTCGAATATGAAGCCTTCGCCTCGATCGAGCGGTTCGACATCCAGCCAGACGTGCCCGTACTGACCGCGTCCTCCGGATTGCCGAACGAACCGGCCTTCAACCTGAACAGGTTTGGTGATGGTTTCCCGGTAGGCAACCTGAGGACGGCCGACGTTTGCGTGAACTTTGAATTCACGGAACAGGCGGTCAACAATCACCTCAAGGTGAAGTTCGCCCATACCCATGATAATGGTCTGGCCAGTTTCCTCATCGGTCCGCAGCCTGAATGTCGGATCTTCCTCAGCCAGCCGGGCGAGAGCGAGACCCATCTTGTCCTGGTCGGCCCGGGTCCGCGGCTCAATTGCAACTTCAATAACAGGCTCAGGGAAGGTAATGTTTTCAAGGATGATCGGCGCATCTGGTGAGCAAAGGGTGTCGCCGGTAAAGCTACTCTTTAGTCCGATGACGGCACAGATGTCGCCAGCTTCAACCTTAGGAATCTCTTCTCGGGAATTGGCGTGCATCTGCAGCAACCGGCCGGCACGCTCTCGTTCATCTTTTGTCGAGTTGTAGACGTAGGACCCGGACTCCAGTGTGCCGGAGTAGACTCTGATGAATGCGAGTCGCCCCACGTGCGGGTCCGCCATTATCTTAAATGTTAGCGCTGAAAACGGCGCTTCGGGGTCGGTCGGCCGGACTTCTTCCTCTTCGCTGCCCGGAATCGTACCGACGATCGCTGGAACATCCAGCGGCGAAGGTAGAAACTCGACGATGGCGTTAAGCATCGGCTGGACACCCTTGTTTTTCAGCGCGGTGCCGTTGAGCACCGGGACCAGTTCGTTCCTGATTGTCGCCGCGCGAAGAGCAGATTTCAGCTGCTCAGTCGAGATCTCTTCACCTTCCAGGTACATCAAGAGAAGATTTTCATCAGTTTCGGCCACAGCTTCGAGAAGTTCATCGCGCAAACGCTGCGCCTCATCAACCAACTCGGCAGGAATATCGGTCTCTTCAATATTGATGCCCATCTCATCGTGATAGATGATAGCGCGCATTTCGATGAGATCGATCAATCCGACGTAGTTGGCCTCAGCGCCAATCGGGAGCTGGATGATCGCGGGTTTTGCCCGCAGCCGATCTTTGATCATCTCAATCGTCCGCCAGTAATCTGCGCCGATTCGGTCCATCTTATTAATGAAGCAAATTCTTGGAACGCGATATTTATCGGCCTGTCGCCAGACAGTTTCGGATTGCGGTTCTACGCCTGCCACCGCATCGAACACCACAACCCCGCCGTCGAGAACGCGCAACGAGCGCTCGACCTCGGCTGTGAAATCGACGTGGCCAGGGGTATCAATAATGTTGACCCGGTGGTCTTTCCAGTACGAAGTGGTTGCGGCTGCCGTAATCGTGATGCCGCGCTCGCGCTCCTGGACCATCCAGTCCATCGTTGCGGAACCTTCATGCACTTCGCCCGGTCTGTGCACCCGGCCAGTGTAGTAAAGAACGCGTTCGGTCGTTGTCGTCTTCCCCGCGTCAATATGGGCAATGATGCCGATATTTCGGGTCCGCTCGAGTGCGCTCTTTTTGTCTGTGGCGCTCATGGAAGCGGTTTGTGTAGTCATCTCGGATCTTTTCCCTACTGGCGAATGAATCCGCCTCGATGGCGTCTAACTACCACCTGTAATGGGCGAAGGCTTTGTTTGCTTCCGCCATGCGATGCGTGTCTTCACGTCTTTTGATAGTTGCGCCAGTGTTGTTGTATGCGTCTAAAAGCTCATTTGCCAGTTTTTCTGACATCGTTTTGCCTGGTCTGGCATGGGCAGCCTGAAGCAGCCACCGCATCGCCAGGGATTCCCGCCGGGCATCTTCAATTTGTACTGGCACTTGATAAGTAGCTCCGCCGACCCGGCGCGGCTTCACTTCGATCACCGGCTTCGAGTTGTTCAGCGCCTGAAGAAACACTTCAAGCGGATCTCTCCCGGTGCGGGTTTCAATGGTGTCCATGGATTCGTAAACAATGCGTTCGGCGGTGCTTTTTTTACCGCGTTCCATGACATTGTTGATAAAACGGCTCAATATCTGACTGCCGAACTTTGCATCGGGCGTGACGCTCCGACGTTCAACTTTTGCTCGACGCGGCATTACCGTTCCTTCCTCATCAAATCCTCTGCCGGATTGCAGCTCCGACTGGCTTCTCTTTTCCGCACAGAAAAGCGGTCGCCACGAATGCCTCGTGTGGCCGCTCCTGTACCGTTCGATCCTGCCTTAGGGACAACCGTGTTTCCGGAATATTCCGGACGGCGATTGTAGAGTCCTAAGCCTTTTTCGTTCCGTACTTCGACCGTGACTGCTTACGATCGTCAACACCGCGGGCATCCAATGCGCCGCGAACGATGTGATACCGGACACCGGGCAGATCGCGAATACGACCACCCCGGATCAGCACCACTGAGTGTTCCTGCAGATTGTGCCCTTCACCCGGAATGTAAGCGGTAACTTCCATACCGTTCGTCAGACGCACCCTGGCAATTTTACGGAGCGCCGAATTCGGTTTCCTCGGCGTCATAGTTCGTACCTGGGTGCAAACGCCGCGTTTTTGGGGTGAACCTTTATCCCGGCGCAACCGGCCTGCATGTCGACCAAGCGCGTTATTGGTATACCTGAGCGCAGGAGCTTTTGACTTCTTCCTGGTGCTCTTTCGCCCTTTTCGGACTAACTGGTTGATCGTCGGCACGCGTTAGATCTCCTTTTCGAACCGTTGCAATGGTTCGCTTTCTCAGCATTCCAAACATCGAGTCAGTGCCAGATGTCTCGCAACGATTCCAGGCCAACTCATTTGCGACGTGCATGCGCAGTCACAATCGCTGAGTTTAACAACTGCTGCAGACCCTGTCAATCGTTAAATCGCCACTATGACTGGAAAAATGAACTGAGAGACGGGCTGGCATTTAGCCAGCCCGTCAATTTCAGACAACTCAGACGTGATTAGTCGCCGTCTTCGGACGAAGCCACTTCAACATCTTCAAGTTCTTCAGCAGGAGCCAACTCTACTTCGATTGACTCGGAAACCATCTCTTCAACATCTTCAATGGATTTTGGCTCTAGCTCTCTCGCAGCCTCATCCATAAGCATACTGTCGATAATCTCCTGTTCCGGCCAGAATCCGGAACCTGCCGGGATCAACTTACCGATGATGACATTTTCTTTGAGGCCACGCAGGTAGTCGATTTTACCTTCGATCGCGGCCTGGGTTAGTACACGGGTTGTCTCCTGGAATGAAGCCGCGGAGAGGAATGACTCGGTCTCCAACGATGCTTTGGTAATCCCAAGAATCACTTCCTGTGCGGTAGCCGGTTCACCACCCTGTGCCAGCATCTCTTCATTGATCTCATTGAAGTGATGACGGTCGATAAATTCACCAGGCAACAGATCGCTATCGCCGGAATCATCGACAGCCAGTTTGCGCAGCATCTGCCGCACAATGACTTCGATATGTTTGTCGTTCGTCACAACACCTTGCTGCCGATACACCTTTTGCACCTCATCAACGATGAGAAGCTGAACGGCGGAGCGGCCCAGTGTTGCCAGGTACTGGTGCGGATTGATCGAGCCATCGATCAACTGTTGACCCGGATAGACCGTATCACCGTTTGAAACACGGATATGTGCGTTCTGCGGGACAATATACTCTTTTGATTGCGTATTCTCACAGTACACCTGCAGTACGCCATCATTGAGGACAATATCGCCGGCAACGCTGGAGGTCACAGCCGGAAGCTCTTCCTCGATATCCGTGGCAAGCACAGCGTCCCGCTTCACGGTTGTGCCATCACGCACCCTGATCTTGTAACCATCTGGCACATCGATGTCTGCCAGCACCGGGGTTGAGTTCGTAATGATGATTTTCTTGATATCGTCTTCAGTGACGATCTCGACCGTGCCTTCAAGTTCGGCGATTTCCGCTTTGCCCTTTGGCTCTCGCGCTTCAAACAGCTCCTGAACTCGAGGCAGACCGGTTGTAATGTCGGCAACGTGCTGCACACCTCCAGTGTGGAACGTCCGCATTGTCAGCTGAGTTCCTGGCTCACCGATCGACTGCGCCGCGATGATGCCAATCGCTTCGCCTAGCTCGACGATTTTGCCGGTAGCCAGATTTCGGCCATAGCAGAGCGCGCAAACGCCATGAGCCGCTTCGCAGTTCATGATCGTTCGGACAGGAATACCGTCAATATCGTGCTCAAAGATCTTGTCGACGATTGATTCGGTGATCTCCTCGTTCCGACCGCAGATGATTTCGCCATCATCCGTCACGATGGGTCGGGCGGCTACCCGGCCGAGTATTCGATCGTGGAAGTACTCTTCAGTTTCCAGGTCCGCCCGGCGAACAACCATGCTCGCCTTGGATTCGCAGTCCTTCGTCGTGACGATGACGTCCTGAGCAACATCAACCAGCCTTCTGGTCAGATACCCGGAGTCAGCAGTCCGTAGTGCGGTATCAGCAAGTCCCTTGCGTGCGCCGTGAGTGGAAATGAAGTACTCGAACACCGACAGACCTTCGCGGAAGTTTGACTTGATCGGGAAATCCATGATGTTCCCTTTGGTATCAAGCATCAGCCCGCGCATCCCAGCCATCTGGCTGATCTGGTTCATATTTCCTTTGGCGCCGGAGAAAGTCATCAGCGACAACCCGTTCTCGGCGCTCAGATTGTCTTCGACTTCTGACTGGAGTCGCTCACGAGCCGCCTGCCAGATCCGAACAACTTCATCATGGCGTTCACGCCGGGTTAGGAGACCGCGCTGGTACTGGCGGTCCACGCTCTCGACGGCCGCATCAGCTTCCGCCACCAGCTCAGATTTAGAGGCTGGCACCGCGACATCCTGAACACCAATCGTCAATCCACCAATAGTTGCGTACTTGAATCCAAGATCCTTTATGCGGTCAGCAATAATGGCTGTTTTTTCCGCGCCGTATCGTTCATACAGATCCGCGATCAATCGCTTCAACGCGCCACGGTCCATCGTTTCATTCCGGAACTCCAGATCGTGCGGCAGTTCAAGATTGAAGAGGATCCGCCCGACCGTCGAATCAACGGTCGTCGCAGACGCCGACGGTGTATCCATGGAGTCCTGGAATCGGTACGCTGCCGCCTTGGAATGGCTAACACGCACCCTTGAGTGCAGGTCCACCGTGCCAAGCTGATAGGCCATCTCGACTTCACGCGCGCCGGAGAAGAGTTTGCCTTCGCCGGATCTGTGGCCATCGAGATCCATCGTCATGTAGTAGCTTCCCAGAACGATTTCAAGCGTTGGAGCGATAACTGGATCGCCATCCGACGGGTCGAGCAGGTTGACCGTCGACATCATGCGCTCACGAGCTTCACTCTGTGCTTTTCGGGAAAGCGGCACATGAACAGCCATCTGGTCGCCGTCAAAGTCCGCGTTGAATGCGGCACAGACCAGAGGATGGATCTGGATCGCTGACCCTTCTATCAATTTCACTTCAAACGCCTGGATTCCGAGCCGGTGGAGGGTCGGTGCGCGGTTCAGGAGAACGACATACTCCTGAATGACATCTTCCAGGACATCCCAGACACTGGAATCAACACGCTCAACCAGTCGTTTCGCGGCTTTGATATTGTGCGCATGGTCATTTTTGACAAGCCGGTGCATGACGAATGGCTTGAACAGTTCAAGCGCCATTCGCTTCGGCAGACCGCACTGGTTCAGATGCAAGTCGGGACCGACAACAATGACCGACCGGCCAGAGTAGTCGACTCGCTTGCCCAGAAGATTCTGCCGGAATCTGCCTTGCTTGCCTTTCAACATATCTGAGAGGCTCTTGAGTTTGTGTTTGCCCGAGCCCGAAACAACACGCCCGCGACGGCCATTGTCGATCAGCGCGTCCACGGCTTCCTGGAGCATCCGCTTTTCGTTACGAACGATAATGTCCGGAGCGCCAAGCTCCAGAAGTCGTTTCAAGCGGTTGTTGCGGTTGATAACGCGCCGGTAGAGATCGTTAAGATCCGATGTTGCGAAGCGGCCGCCATCCAGCTGAACCATCGGTCGCAGATCCGGAGGAATTACTGGCAACGCGGTGAATATCATCCACTCTGGACGATTGCCGCTCTTCCGGAGCGCCTCGACGACACGCAGCCGCTTGGCAGCCTTTTTCATTCTCATGCCCGAAGACCGGTGCAGCTCGTTGCGAAGCTCAGCAGCAATAACATCGAGATCTATTTTGGATACGACTTCGTAGACGGCCTCAGCGCCCATCGCAGCGTGAAACACGCCTGGCGCAAGGTCCATTAGTTCTCGGTACTGCGTCTCGGTGATGACCTGATGCGGCTCAAGGCTCTCGATCTGTTTGATGATCTCATCGGCTTCAGCCTGCAAATCCGCTGCTTGAGCGTCACGGTTGTCGACCAGTTTTCGTTCAGAATCACCGTGCCGGGCCAGAATTTCGTCTTTCTCAGCCGAACTGAGCGCATCGGCGGTGTCGGCATCATGCGATTTCTTTTGCCGGGCTTCTTCCAGCAATTTTTGAACCGCGTTATCCAACGCTTCGAGACGATCTTCGTTGATCGCCTCACCCGCTTTGACAATGACTTCATCGTTGTAGACGATGTCTTCGTCAAGCGATTTGTTCATGTTGTCGTCGATGAGTTTCCGCAGAGGCTCCGCTTCAGCCTCAATCGCCTTTTCTTTCTCCGCCAGCTCTTCATCGTACTGGGCGGACACACTCTCATGTCCCTCGTCAAGGTTAGCGATTTCCTGCTCGCGGTAGTCGGTAATCTCCTTGATCTGAGCGTCATACTCCGCGTTGAGCTCATTCAGCTCTTCGTCAAGCTCTCCGCGAATCGTTTCTACAAGTTCGTCCCGCTGTTCGATGTCCACCTGGGTAATAAGATAGGAAGCGAAGTAGAGAACGCGCTCGAGATTTCGCGGCGAGATATCAAGCAACAATCCGAGCCGGCTCGGGGTTCCTTTGACATACCAGATATGTGTGGCCGGAGCGGCAAGCTCGATGTGGGCCATACGTTCCCGGCGAACCTTAGAACGGGTTACTTCAACACCGCACTTGTCACAGACCGTGCCAGCGTGCCGGATCCTCTTATACTTACCGCAGTAGCATTCCCAGTCACGGGTTGGTCCGAATATCCGCTCACAGAATAGCCCGCCATGTTCCGGCTTGAGTGTTCGGTAGTTGATGGTCTCTGGCTTGGTGACCTCGCCGAACGACCAACTCCTGATATCTTCGGGGGACGCGAGGCTAATTCGAATGGCGTCAAAATTGTTGACGTCCAACGATCGACCTTCATCGCCCCGGTTCATTCGATCCATCATCTGCATAACTTTTATTCACCGGTCTCACTAGGCGCTTTTGCGCTCGACAGTGACCACATCACAGCGGCAAAATGCAAAGCTGTGATCTTTAATCCTCGGTCCTCTCAAATCCGCTCAAATTAATCCGGTCCAGGTTGGAGAGCAAATCACGGGCCATGTCTTCGGTAAACTCAACCGTCTGATCTTCTTCGTTGATTACCTCAATCGACAGGCCAAGTGACCTCAGCTCTTTCACCAGCACCTTGAATGACTCGGGAACTCCTGCTTCGGTAATTTGATCGCCTTTGACAATGGCTTCATAGGTCTTGACACGACCTACGACATCGTCGGACTTGACCGTCAACATCTCCTGCAGGGTGTAGGCGGCGCCGTAAGCTTCAAGCGCCCAGACCTCCATCTCTCCGAACCGCTGTCCGCCGAACTGCGCCTTCCCGCCCAGTGGTTGCTGGGTGACCAGCGAGTACGGTCCTGTCGAACGGGCATGGATCTTGTCTTCCACCAGGTGGACCAGCTTGAGCATGTAGAGATAGCCGACCGTAACCGGCCGGTCAAATCGCTCTCCCGTCCGACCGTCATAGAGCCAGACTTTGCCATCTTCTGGTAGTCCGGCTTCCCGCAACAATTCCTGAACCTGACCGTCGGAAGCTCCATCAAACACCGGAGTGGCGATTTTGATGCCAAGTTCTTTGGCAGCCCATCCGAGGTGTGTTTCCAGCACCTGCCCGATATTCATTCGCGACGGAACGCCAATCGGTGTCAAAATGATGTCAATCGGTGTGCCGTCCGGCAGGTATGGCATATCTTCTAAAGGAAGAATGCGCGAGATCACGCCCTTGTTCCCGTGACGTCCGGCCATCTTGTCGCCTTCTGAAACTTTGCGTTTCTGGGCGATCATCACCCGGACCATCTCATTGACGCCTGCCGGCAACTCGTGTTCGGACTCATCCTCGCGTTTGAACTGTTTTACATCGATGACTTTGCCGTGGACGCCGTGCGGCACCCGCAGCGAAGTATCTTTAACTTCGCGAGATTTCTCGCCAAAGATGGCTCGAAGCAGGCGTTCTTCGGCCGAAAGCTCAGTCTCACCGCGTGGGGTGACTTTGCCGACCAGAATGTCGTTCGGTCTGACTTCCGCGCCAATGCGAATGATCCCGTCTTCATCCAGGTTTGCGAGACTGTCGTCCCCGACGTTTGGAATATCTCTGGTGATTTCTTCCGGACCGAGTTTCGTGTCGCGAGCTTCGGTCTCATACTTTTCTATGTGAATCGACGTGTAAACATCGTCCCGCACCAGACGCTCGCTGATCAGAATGGCGTCCTCGAAATTTCCACCTTCCCAGGGCATGAAGGCAACCAGAACATTTTGCCCGAGCGCGAGTTCTCCGTTATCGGTGCTCGATGAGTCAGCGATGATCTGATCTGCCATGACCGTGTCGCCTACCTGGACGTTCGGGCGGTGGTTGATACAGGTGTCCTGGTTCGATCGAACGAACTTCTGTAGCCGGTAGACTACTTCTTCGCCATCCTCTTCCAGCACGGTGATGGTGGATGCAGTGACGGAAACAACCTCGCCAGGCGCTCTAGCCACGATAACCTGACCGGAATCGCGGGCTGCCTGGTGCTCAAGTCCGGTGCCAACGACAGGCGCTTCCGGTTTAATCAGCGGCACAGCCTGGCGCTGCATATTCGCGCCCATCAACGCCCGGTTGGCATCGTCGTGCTCCAGGAATGGAATCAAGGATGCGGCCACCGACACGATCTGTTTCGGCGATACATCAACCCAGTCAATCTGGTCCGCTGGCAACACGGCAAATTCACCTTGATCGTGCCTTGCTGCCACACGACTGTTTTTGAAATGCCCCTCAGGAGTAATCGGCTCATTTGCCGGAGCAATTGAGTATGACTCCTCTTTGTCAGCCGAGAGGTATTCGATCCGGTCGCTAACGAATGGAACGATCCGAACCAGGGCCAAGTCACTCTCAAGCAACTGGTTCTTGAGTTCAGCGTCAACAACGGTGCCAGCTTCGAATGAATTCCCGTCTACCTCAACCGTATCCGCAAGTATCTGGCCCCCAAGTAGCTCTACATCTTCCGCGTTCTTGAGACGGATATGTCGGTAAACGCGACGGTACGGCGTCTCGATGAAGCCGAATTCGTTGATGCGGGCGTACGATGCCAGTGAACCGATCAAACCGATGTTCGGACCTTCTGGCGTCTCAATAGGACAGATACGCCCGTAGTGAGAGTGGTGGACGTCGCGGACCTCGAAGCCAGCACGGTCCCGGCTGAGTCCGCCCGGTCCAAGCGCGGAAAGACGTCGCTTGTGGGTTAACTCCGCCAGCGGATTGGTCTGATCCATAAATTGAGATAGCTGTGAGCCGCCAAAGAACTCTCGAACCGCCGCCATGACTGGGCGGGTAGTGCTGATCAGTCCGTTTGGCGTGACCTGCTCTATGTCCTGAATAGTCATGCGTTCTTTGACACCGCGTTCGAGTCGTTGGAGCCCCGTGCGGACGTGCATCTGGATAAGCTCGCCAACTGCTCGAACTCTGCGGTTGCCGAGATGATCAATCTCGTCGCTCTCACCGACGCCATTGTTCAGCGCCACCATGGTGCGAATAATTTCCAGAATGTCTTCCGGGTGCAGGATCCGGTCATCCAGATCCACATCACGGTTCAGACGTTTGTTGAGTTTGAACCGCCCGACCCGGGCGAGATCGTAGCGCCGCGGCTCGAAAAACATATTCTCGACAAGCTTCTCGGCGTTGTCCTTGGTTGGCGGATCGCCAGGTCGCAAACGGCGGTAGAGCTCGATCAGTGCTTCTTCACGATTCTTTGTCGGCTCACGTTCGATCGTTGATTCGATGTAGCGATGTTCTTCGTTTGTGTCAACATCGGCAAACAGCTCATGCAGCTGTTCATCATCTTCAAATCCGATGGCACGAAGCAGGATCGTAATTGGCATTTTGCGCTTGCGATCGACCTTGACCGTCAGCACATCTCGGTTCGACGTTTCAAGTTCGAGCCATGCGCCGCGGTTTGGAATCAATTTTGCTTTGCACAACGTTCGACCACGGGTTGGATCTTCAGTCAGTTCGAAATAGACACCAGGTGATCGGACGA
>CAZNYB010000113.1:0-3416 GCA_964577155.1 uncultured Thermomicrobiales bacterium
ATGTTGTCAGAGCCTCCGCTAATGCTCGACAGCTTTCCAGTGGCCTCATTGTGCAATCCACCGCTAGCACTGGAGTATTCACCGGAGATCAGCTGGTTGAAGCCAGCGACAAACCCACCCTTGCTGCTGTAGCCGTGGTCACTTCCCGCTATCAGATTGTGCGAACCAGTGCGGTCATATCCGTACTCATTTTAGTTGTAGCCAGTGATAAGGTTGGCGGTGCCGTCCTTAGATTCAGTCCCATCTTTCATTGTCGTGTTTTCCAAACCACTATTGATCAGGACGTTGCAGCCGCTGACGACAACTTTGAGACCTTCCGGCGCACCCAATAGCGCAATTGATTTTTTGTAAGACCGGTCAGGGAAGTCTTGCTCACCAACCAGAGGCAGAGGTGCGCACACGAACAACCAGTACAGCGTCTCTTCACCGGAAGATTTGAGATGTTGAAGCCTGCAGGGGCAAATTTGATCTACGGACGGCGACCTTCACGGAAGGCGTTGATCTCAGCGCCGATCACAATGATCTGAGAGGCGAGGTAGAACCAGAGCATCATCGTCAGGATAAAGCCAAAGACCGCGCCATAGAGACTATAGGTGTCAAAGAACGTCAGGTAGATCGGGAAGATCGTTGAAAGCAGCATCAGCGCCAGCGCGGCTATCGCCGCTCCTGGCAGCGCATGCCGGAATCCCGGTCGGTGGACCGGCACGATGGTGTAGGCCATCATCATCATGATGAATGCCAGCACATAGATACTGGCAACTAACAGCACATAGTTCTGGATGCCGATATCAGTCTCCACCCAGGAGTCAATCGGCAGGAAGAGCAATCCGAGTATCATCGAGGTGATCAACGTCGCGATGACGATAGTCAATGCCAGCACCGGCACCATAATCATGCCGACCGCCTTGCGGGTGACCCATGGGCGGCGGGGGGTGAGGTAGATACGGGCGAATGCGCGGTCAAGCGAGTTGTAAAGCCGGGTTCCGCCCCAGAACAGCACAACGATCGTGATGAGTCCGATCCCAACGAGTCCTTCTGAACTCTGACTCATGATTTCGTTGATCGGATCCGCAATTGGATCCGGAACGGTGCCCGTTAAAAAGTTCTCGGCAACCTGATCTTCAAAGATGCCAAACGTTTTGAACAACAGCGTGATTATGACAGCCAGCGCCATCAGTATCGGCATGAACGAGAACATCGCGTTGAAGGCGATAAAGGTTGCAAGCCCGTCCGGATCGTCTTCGAAGTAATTCTGGAGCAACCGGCTGTACCAGGCCCCTTGCCTGCGCTCTACCTCGCCGGTTATCAGGCGAATGCGTTCGTTGATGTGGTCTGAATGGGCTGCGACTACATCAAACTTATCAGCATACCGGTCAACTTGCTGGGTAAAGTCAGGAATCTCCAGATCCTGGTGTTTTTTGGGATCGGATTCATTCATCGATGTTGCCGTTCCGGTTGATCAGCCAGCAGTGAATAAGTTTAGACGAAAGTGATACACCATGTGAGGAACGCAGTTGCCAGACAAAAAGCGTGCCAGATAGGGTTCGGAGCTTATTCGCTCACGCCATCTTCGCCGGGCTCTGTACCGCCTGAATCCGGACATTCAGGCATAGCGGTGGACTGTTAATGGTGAGTTCTTCAAGCGCATTGGCGATTTGGTCGACACTGGTCACGAACTCGCCGTTTCCGCCACTGAATCCGATGGCTGCCTGCTCATAGTGCGCCTCGCGGAGGCTGGTTTCGAAGATACGCTCGGGTCCGTAGCGATTGATCTGCAAGTGCCATTCAGCCGCCCAGCGGGCGTCGTTGCCAATGATCGTCGTGATCGGCAACTCATACCGTGCGGCGGTTTCAAATTCACTCAGGTGGTAGCCGGCAGTGCCGTCGCCGATAAACGTGAAGACACGTCTACCAGGTTGGTTCACGGCTGCGCCGACAGCCATGGGCACACCGCCGCCGATCGCGCCGATTTTCCCGTTCCAGAGCATTGTGTTTGGCAGATCCCGCAAGCCATACCGCATCCACTGGCAGAACTCTCCGCCATCCAGAACGAGGATATCGTCCGGCTGCAGGAATGTACGCACGATCTCGGTGACCGCCAGCGGGTGCAACCCATCGGCTCCTGTTGAGTCTGCAGGCGGCGGTTCGGACACCGGCCACAGGGCAGACCACTCGGGATCGGTTGGAGTCTCCCGCTTAAGTCGATTTACGATATGACTAAGCGCAATTGCAGGCTCTGATCTGATATGGAGCCACGGTTCTCGCTGCGGTTCCGGATCACCTTCGCTGTCAATCAGAAGCAGGTCTCCGGCAAGAGCGATGGAATCCTGGTGCAGGAAATCAACCGCGAAATCAGCCGGTCCAACAACAAGCGCACAGTCCGACATTGGGAAATGCGGTACATGGTTCAGGTATCGTAGATCGCTCAATCCCCTCGGAGCTTCGATGATGACCGGCTCAACGCCAAGTGATCTTGCGAGGGTTTCCAGCAGTTGCCCGGACAAACCGCGCGCCGCCGTTGGCCGGGCGATGATCAGCGGTCGTTCTGATCGCGCGAGCCTGTCCGTCATCAGATCAAGGATATGGTGGTCAGTGCTGGAGAGTGTTTGCTGGTTGGCAACCGCGACTGGTTCCTCGAAGTCGGGTTGATTGGTGGTTGCGAGCAGGACATCGGCCGGAAGACTGATATGCACCGGTCCTGGCACATGTTGCTGCGCCAGTTGCCAGGCGAGCTGGATTGATTCCGCGATGTCGCTGGCATGCTTCACTCTCAACGATGATTTGCAGATTGCGCCGGCAATACGTTGTTGATCCAGATCCTGGAATGCGCCGTGACCATCCTGACTGACCGGGCTGTCCCCACTCAGGAACAGCAGCGGCAGCTCCATCGTTGCAGCTGCGGCAACTCCCTGTAGTGTGGCGAGAAACCCTGGCCCGGCCGAGGTCAGCACGACACCTGGCTGGCCAGACAGCTCCGCGTTTGAGGCGGCGGCATAGGCAGCCGCTGTCTCGTGGCGCATATGGAAAATGCGAACACCGTAATCTATTGCGGCATCGTATATCGGCATGATCTGATTGCCGGAGACCGAGAAGACTGTGTTGCAGCCAAGCTTCGTCAGCGACCAGTCGACGATTTGCCCGCCATTCATCTCAACCATCTTTGCCCTGCCTTATTCACCGTCATTGCCAGCATGGTTCAACGGTATGATACCGGCAGTGAGGGGTTATTGTGGAAAAAAGCGAGGTTATGGTGTTCCGTCTGGTCGTCAATGGAAACGTGTTCGCGCCCGACCCGCTAGGGTCACCCGACATTCTCATCTCAGGTGAAAAGATCGTCGTTATCGAACCGGGGCTCGGCAGGATGCTGGCTAGTTCCGGGTTAGAACATGAAGTGATCGATGCCGGTGGAGCGCCGG
>CAZNYB010000113.1:3516-10826 GCA_964577155.1 uncultured Thermomicrobiales bacterium
ATGCTGGCTAGTTCCGGGTTAGAACATGAAGTGATCGATGCCGGTGGAGCGCCGGATATTGCCGCTGGCGACTACATCCGGGCAGGAATCACGACAACGGTCGAGGTACTCGGCAGTGACAGGATCACCCGCTCACTTGGCGATCTGGCGTTGAAACTCGCGCAGCTTGAGTCGTCCGGGCTAACCGGTTTCTTGATCACCGGATCGTTTCACCTCCCGGCAGTGACGCTGACCGGCAGCGTGCGAGGCGATCTGGCATTTGTAGACCAGGTGCTTGGAGTGAAGTTCGCGATCAACGAGCCGATGGCGGCTGATGTAACCATCGATCAGGCGGTGGCGGCATCGTCCGAAGCGCTGCTCGGTGCGGGAATCGCTGGCAAACGCGGCGTCGTCCATATGCATGTCGGCACACACACTCGACGGCTGGATAGGCTCTTCGAACTTATCGAACGGACCGGGCTGCCAATAAGTAAGTTCTGGCCGACCCACATCAACCGCTCGGAACCGGACATCCTGAGCCATGGCATCGAGTTCGCAAGGCAAGGCGGGACAGTTGATCTATCGGCGAGCATGTGCCAGCGCGGCGGCAGCCTGACTGGTATCGCCATTCAAGATGCTATGCCTGTGTTGCTCGACGGCGGCGTGCCGATCGAACGGATCACGATGACCAGCGACGGCAATGTCTCGATGCCGGTGTTTGACGCAGCCGGCAACCGTGAGGAACGGATGAAAGTGGTTGGCGTGGACTACCTGTCCGACGAGTGGCGAGCCTGGGTGAAGAGTTCCGGCACGTCGCTTGAAACCGCATTGCTTCCGGTCACGACGAATCCGGCCAGGATTCTGGGACTCGCGACAAAAGGACGCATTGCGCCAGGTGCTGACGCCGATCTGCTGATCCTTAATGACGATCTGGCACCGCGAACGTTGATCGGCCGTGGCCGGGTGCTCCTGCGAGACGGTGAACAACTCATCTACGGTCCATTCGAGGCTCCAGTTGAATGAGTCCAGGGATTGGGCCACAATTGGGATCTGATCGGTCGCGCAATTCGGCGAATGTGATTCGGGCTCACAATCAGACCAACGGTTGAAGGAGGAATGATGGTACGAGCGCTATCTATAGAAGAAGTTCGCCGCAGCCGTCAGGAAGAAACCGACACACCAGCAATCTCCAGCAAAGAGTTAGAACTTCTCGAGGAGATTCAGGATCGGGTTCTCTGGCTCTCAGCACAGATCATTCATCACGCCAACAACATTCGACCCTCTGTCGACGGCCTGAAGGTCGGCGGGCATCAGGCTTCGAGCGCCTCGGTTGTCTCGATCATGACGGCGCTCTACTTTCATGCGCTCCGTCGCGGTGATCGGGTGTCGGTTAAACCGCATGCCTCTCCGGTCTTTCACGCCGTTGAGTACCTGCTGGGCATGTTGCCAGAAGAATATCTGACGGCCTTGCGTGCGTATAAGGGGCTGCAGTCATACCCCAGCCGGACCAAAGACCCGGACCCGGTTGACTTTTCGACCGGTTCAGTCGGGTTAGGCGCGGTCGCGCCGAATTTTGCCGCGCTGGGCGATCTCTACGCGCGTCGTCATTTCGGCGATGTGACCTCAGACAGATTTATCGCGCTGGTCGGCGATGCCGAGCTTGATGAGGGCAATGTCTGGGAGGCGTTGGTCGAAACCTCGCTCAAACCAGTCAGCAACGTCCTCTGGATCGTCGACCTTAATCGCCAGAGCCTCGATCGGGTCATACCCGGGATCAGAGCTGCTGAACTCAAGCAGCATTTTGCCGAGAGCGGCTGGCGGGTGCTGGAGACGAAGTACGGCAGCGAATTGCGGCGGGTGTTTGCCCGCCCTGGCGGGGAGGCGCTGCGCCAGGCAATCGACGATATGGAAAACGAAGAGTACCAACTCCTGATACGCCTGCCGGGAGCCGAACTGCGGGAGGCGCTTATTCAGCGTGATGCCACGCAGGGCGACGATATCCGTAGTGCGCTGGACGAGACTCCTGATGAACTGCTGCCGGATGTCATCTCGAACCTTGGCGGCCATGATCTGCTTGATCTGGTGGACGCTATCGAAGAGGGGTTGAAGCCTTCGGATCGCCCGGCAATCCTGTTTGCCTACACCGTCAAAGGATGGCGGCTGCCGTTCTACGGCGAAGCGCTGAACCACTCGGCGTTGCTCAATCAGGACCAGATGGACGGGCTTCGCGACCGGCTTGGCATCCCGCCTGGCGACGAGTGGGCCAGGTTTGATCCGGATTCGGAAGCTGGACAACTCTGCCTGGATATCCAGGAACGGTTGTATGGAGCCGAGGATCTCCCGCCTCCGCAGATTGCCGCCGATCAGATCCCGGATCATATCGGCCATGCCCGTTTGCCGAGAACTTCCACACAGGAAGCATTTGGCCGCTTGCTGACACAGCTTGCTGATATCGAACATGTCGGAGAACGCATTATTACCACCTCGCCGGACGTCTCGGTCTCGACTAACCTAGGTGGCTGGATCAACAAAGTCGGTGTTTTCTCACCTGAGCAGGCAAAAATGTACCTGAATGCCCCGCGTCAGCAGTTGCTGCGCTGGGAGCCTGGCCCGGAAGGCCAGCACATTGAACTCGGCATTTCCGAGATGAACCTGTTCATGTTGCTGGGAACACTGGGATTGAGCTACGAGCTGTCCGGCCAGCTGCTTTTCCCGATCGGCACCGTCTACGATCCATTTATCTGCCGGGGGCTTGACGCCTTGATCTATGGCGTCTACCAGGAGTCGAAATTTATCTTCGCTGGCACGCCGGCAGGCATCTCGCTGGCGCCTGAAGGAGGCGCGCACCAGTCAATCGTCACACCGTCGATTGGACTGGAGATGCCCGGATTGAACTATCATGAACCGTGTTTCGCGCAAGAACTGGAGTGGCTGCTCCTGGATGCTATGCGTGAGTGCTGCGATCGTGAAACAGGCAAGTCAACCTACCTGCGGCTCTCGACGAAACCTATCAATCAAGCAGTTTTCAATCAAGCTCAGGAACGTTTTGGACAGGAAGCGCTCCGGCGGCAGGTGCTGGCTGGCGGCTACCGGCTCATTGAAGCAGCCACCGAAGCGCCTGAAGCCGACGCGCGAGACGCCGTTCAGCTGGTTGCAACCGGGGTCATGGTTCCCGAGGCGGTAGAAGCTGCCCGGATACTGCATGACGAGGGTGTAGCTGCAAATGTGATCAACCTGATCTCGCCGCAGGTCATATTCCAGGAGTGGATTGCCTGGCAACGCTGGGCGATGGGCATTGCCGGTGATCGACCAGCTCCCGGGCATATCAATACCCTGATACCAGCATCCGAGCGAGGAACACCAATCGTCACCGTGCAAGACGGGGCGTCTCACTCGCTGGCCTGGCTGGGCGGACCGAACCGCGCGCCAATCATTTCCCTGGGAGTCGATGACTTCGGTCAGTCCGGCGACATCCCATCGCTCTACAGACACTACGAGATCAATGCCGAACATATTGCGACAGCCGCATTTACCTTGCTGGATGAGCGGGACGGGGTATAAACCCGGATGCGTCGCGCAATTATCATCCTGACGTTCCTGACCCTGCTCCTCCCTTCGACGGCGCTGGCGGACCGGCAAGGTGTCATCGGATTTCCAGTCGACGATGAAGGAGCTGAAGCCGGGAATCCGTATGTGCGCGGCATAGCCAGCCACGCCTGGTGGCTGGACCCTGAAGTCTATGGCGATCAGCTGCTTCCAGCGCTGGACGATCTCCAGGTCACGACAGTTCGGATCAGCATCGACTGGCGTCGGTTCGAGCCAGAGCAGGATGCCTGGGACTGGGGGATGTACGATCGGGTGCTTAGCGAACTGGCTGCCCGCAACATCGTCGTGGTCGCCGTTTTCAACACCATTCCCTACTGGGCATCCGTTGATCAGGCGGGTTGCGCGGACTCGAACACCGAGCCGCAAACCTGCGAGCTACGGTCCGATATGTATCCGCTTTTCGAGCGGGCGATGGAGGCCGCCGTTTCCCGGTACACCTGGATCCGGCACTGGGAATTCTGGAACGAGCCGGAGATGTGGCCGCATCTCGGTCAGGCCGGACCGACCTATCTTTACCACCTGCGGCTCTTTTATGACATCGCTCACGCAATCAACCCCGAAGTCGTTGTCGCTGCCCAGACACTGACCGGCAGGGACTACATGGAGTACATCTATAACCTGAGCGCCGAAGCCTACGGCGCTGGAAACGAACCCTGGGACGCGATCTCGATTCACCCGTACAACTGGTGGCATGTGCCCGTCGATGGGGCGCGCCCGTTTGAACTCAATTATGACCGGATCAACTGGCTTCGTGAGCTCATGATCCAGCGTGGTGATGGCGACAAAAAGATGTGGATTACCGAATTTGGCTGGACAAATGAGGAGCGCTGGCAAGCGGAGAATCTGGTCGCTGCGCTCAACTGGATGCAACAACAGCCATATATCGAGTTCGCTCATTTGCACATGCTTCATGACTGGAACGTGCAGGCAGTGGATCAGTTCGGCCTGATGCGTATTGTGCCCGATGAGAATGGCGCACTCTATCTGGGTCCGGATACGGTTTTCGAGCCAAAAGAGATCTTTTACAACGCCTTCAAGAATTACCCGACCAACCGGGCTGGTCGACGCCCCACCAACCCCGATTCGATTGCCTTTTCCGAAACCGGCCACGCTGTCAGCGGTCTCTTCCTGCGGGTCTGGTTGGAGCGAGGTGTCGAGATCATCGGGCTGCCGATTACCCGTCCATACGTCTGGCAAGATCGAGAAGGTCGCTGGCTGCTCGTCCAGGACTTCGAACGGGCGAGGCTGGAGTACCACCCGGAGCACATCGGCACGCCAGCAATCGTGCTTAGCGCGACCATTGGCTGGGAGATGGCGCTGGGCCGGCTCGAGGATGCGCCATTCCAGGCATTGCCGGTCTGCGAACAGACAGATGGAGTGCGGTGCTTCACCGAAACCGGTCATACCCTGAAGGCTGGTTTCCTCGGCTACTGGGAGCAACATGACGGTATGGTGAGTTTCGGTCTGCCGATCTCCGAAGAATTCGTCGAGAACGGCCGGACGGTTCAGTATTTCGAGCGCGCCAGGCTGGAATGGTGGCCTGAACTTGGCGCGGAAAAAGACATCATCGTCGCGGCGCTGGCAAAAGAGCAGCTCATCGTAAAAGGCTGGCTTACTTCAGATGGCAGCGTGCCAGCCAACAGTGATATTCGATTGCCGACCCGACGGGAGTTTCCGTAGCTTCCGGAATCGGTCGCCAGACCCGGACAGATGGATTACTCAGTGGAACATTCGATCACACTCTTGACGCGCGGCGTTGTCCTGGATGACGGTCGTCTGTTGCTCTGCCGTCAAGTCGGATCAGCTCATACGTTTCTGCCAGGCGGTCACGTCGAGTTTCTTGAATCCTGTTCGGCAGCGCTCGAACGGGAAATCGAAGAAGAGCTCGGCGTCGACTGCCAGGTTGGTCGCTATCTTGGCGCTGTCGAACACCAGTGGTTCGGGCCGGTTCATCCAGGCGGAGCGTCGTCGGATCGTCACGAAATCGCTCACTTCTTCGCAGTCTCACTCGATGGCATCGGATCTGGCATTTCGCCGCCGTCGCTGGAAAATCACCTGGAGTTTGTCTGGGTAGATCTGGACGACCTCGATAGACACAATCTGCGTCCGATTCTGCTTCGTGATTTGATCCAGCAGCTTGCCGCAGGTGACAAATCTATCTGGTGGGGAAGCAGTCTAAAACGATAAAGCACCGAATCAACTTAGAGAAATGAGAAGTGACATGACCGACGTCAAACGCAAGCCAGAAGGCTATCTGAATGGCAGACGATTGCACCCGCAAACACTGATGATGGGCTATGGCTACAAGCCAGAGTGGTCTGAAGGCGCGTTGAAGACGCCGATCTTCCAGACCTCGACCTTCGTCGTTGAGAGCGCCGAGGAGGCAAAACGATGCTTCTCGGTCGCCTACGGCCTGGAAGAGCCGCTGGAGGGCGAATCGCTAAGTCTTATCTATGGCCGGATCAACAACCCGAACCTGGAGATCCTTGAAGACCGGCTAACGCTCTGGGATGAGGCCGAGGCGGCGCTGGCGTTCGCCAGCGGGATGGCGGCCATCACGACGACGCTCTTCGAATTTCTCAGCCCGGGTGATCTCCTCTTGCATAGTGGCTCACTCTACGGCGGTACCGATCATTTCATCAAGCATGTTTTGCCGCGTTTCAATATTGATCATATCGCGTTCGAAGCTGGCGACACGGAGGAGCAGATCATTGCTGCATTGAACGCTAGCGGCAAATCCGACAATCTTTCGATGATTTACGTCGAGACACCATCGAACCCGATGAACGCGCTGGTTGATCTGGAGATGTGTGTCAACATCGCCCGTCAGCTCCAGCGCGGCAATTCGAAGATCCCGGTCGCTGTAGACAACACCTTTCTCGGTCCGCTCTTCCAGCGTCCACTCGAGTTGGGAGTTGATCTTGTGCTTTACTCAGCTACGAAGTACATCGGCGGTCATAGCGATGTCGTCGCCGGCGCCTGTGCCGGCAGCAATGAGATGGTCGGGCGAGTCCGGGCCATGCGGACGTTTATGGGCACGATGGCGGACCCCTGGGCCAGTTGGCTTCTCCTGCGAAGCCTGGAAACGTTGCAGGTCCGGATGATCGGCCAGATCGATGTCGCTCGCGCCGTTGCCGATTTTCTGGTCAACCATCCGAAAGTCAAACGAACCTACTACCTCGGGCACCTCGAACCTGGCAGCCGCGATCAGGAGATCTATGACCGGCAGTGCAGCGCGCCTGGTTCGATGATCTCATTCGATATTGACGGCGGCGAGGCCGAAGCGTTCCGGTTCCTGAACGCCTTGCAGATCGTCAAACTCGCTGTCAGTCTCGGCGGCACCGAATCCCTGGCGGAACATCCCTGTACGATGACACATGCTGACGTCGCTCCAGAAGATCAGGCGAAAGTCGGTTTGACGGACAGCCTGATCCGCATGTCAATAGGGCTGGAACACCCGGACGATCTGATCGCTGACCTCGATCAGGCGCTTGCGGCGGTGTAACGCGATATTCACAACTTCTGACCTTTGCCGGGATTGGCTTGCATGTCCGTTCCCTGCAACAAAGCATGCTGAGAGCCAGGAGAACCATATTTATACTGGTTTGTGAACGTTGATGGCTGAGAACCGAGGTGGAATCAACCAGACATCGTAGGGGGCGAACCTTGTGTTCGCCCTGGACTTTGGCACTTTACGGCTGGCGCGGCGGTGTGAAACCGTGCGG
>CAZNYB010000114.1:0-10770 GCA_964577155.1 uncultured Thermomicrobiales bacterium
CACTGGTAGAAGAGGTGGCCGGTGAGCATGCCGACGTCACGGTCCTGATGGAACCAGGGACTGATCCGCATACCTATGAGGTGACGCCAGGGGATGCCAGGGCGATCGAAAGCGCGGATATTGTCTTCATCAATGGCCTCGACTATGACAATGGGTTGATTGAAAACGCGGGAGTAGACAGCAGTAATGTGCAGGTCGTCGAGATTTCCCGCGATATTGACTCATTTCTGCCGTCGGCAGATGACGAACACGACGAAGACGAACATGATGAGGACGAACACGACGAAGATGATGAGGCTTCCGGGGGCGAAGAGCCGGGAGAAGACGCCCATGATCACGGCGATCTCGATCCCCATGTCTGGATGGATCCGCTTCGTGTACAAGTGATGGTCGGCACGATTGCCGATGCGCTGTCAGAACTCGACCCCGATAATGCAGATGAGTTCCGGAACAATGCGGACGCCTACAGTGAGACGCTGGAGGAGACGCACCAGGAGATACTGGCGATGGTCGATCAGGTTCCGGCGGATCAGCGCAAACTGGTCACCAATCATGACAGCTTCAGCTACTTCGCTGACCGCTACGGATTCGAGGTGGTTGGAACGGTGATCCCTGGTACGACGACCGAAGCTGAGCCTTCGGCACAGGATATCGCCGATCTTCACGAGTTGATAGCCCGGGAAGGCATCACTGTAATTTTCGCCGAAGAACTGGTGGACCCGAAAATAGCCGAGCAGATCGCTGCTGATACCGGTATCGTTATCGTCTACGGCCTCTATACCGAACAGCTGGGCGAGCCAGGCTCAGCCGCCGGCACCGTTCATGGCATGTTGCTTGAAAACGCCCTGATTATCACCGGGGCACTGACGAGCAACTGATCGTTGAAACCTGGCTATCTGTTGCGTGGCGCATGAGACCGCTGGAACAGGTAGCCAGAGGCAGATTTGGTGTAGCCGATGCCGCGATTGATCTGGTGCAGGTATTCCGGGGTGATCTCCAGATTAGCGTTTTTTGGGATGAGGTACGTATCCAGATTCTGTTCGCTTACCTGGTACTGGCTGGACCGGCGATTGAGAACGGCGACCAGTTCATAGTCCTGGTCGAGTGATGCCATGGCCGCGTCTCCATGGCTGCTGCTGGCCAGTAACCAGCCGCTGGGGCGCAGGTATCTGGTGCAGTGTTCGGAAACGAACCCGGCGTAGAGCGAGATCAGGAGATCGAAGTTTGCCTCCGGCAGTCCCAGATCGGTCATGTAGTCGGCGTGCAGGAAGTCGAACTCAAATCGATTGTCACCCCGGTTTGCTTCGATCAGCCGTTGTACTCCCTCACGATCACCAAAGAACCTGGCTGCCCTCCGGTCGACGTCAACATAGGTGACGTCGTCGAAGACAAACGACGCCGCGACGTCGATGTAGGAGCCAGGGTAGAGGACCCTGGTAACGTCGATCAGCTCCTGGACAACGCTGAAGAGTTGCTTCCGGTCTCCAGGATGCCGGTCGTAGGCTTCATAGCGTTCAGCTGGTGTCGTCACGGCCTTCATCCCGTTCACCGACCAGCATGATGTGGGCGCTGAGGCCAATCAGCGCTGGCTCACGTTCGATAGCCCGCGCCGATTCGAGGATGATCTCCAACTCAGTGGGATCTTCCAGACGCCCTGCCAGACGGGATTGCCAGCCTGCCATGCCCTGGACACCAACCAGTTCCCGGACGGTGAACCCGGCCTGACGAGCTTCAGCTTTAAGTTCGTCCGGGCGATGAAAATAGGCGGTAGTGAACCAGCCAGGTACCTGGGACGGGTTGCGGTGCTGACCATCCCTCAGATCGCGGGTGACGATCTCGCGGAATGCCGGGTCAAACAGATATTCGTTGGCCAGACCATCAAAGAGTGACGCGAACCGGGAAATGGCGATGGCGAACATCAATCCGCCTGGTTTGAGCACTCGCCGGGCTTCAGCGAGCGCCTGGAGACGGTCCTGCCGCTCGGTCAGGTGATAGAGCGGGCCAAGCAGGAGGACGATATCCTGACTCTCACTGGACTCGGAGAGTGCCCGGGCATCGTCCAGACTGGCAGAAAACGGCGCTGGCAGTCTTGCGGCGACAGTTTTCGCCTGCTCAATATGCAGTGGGACCGGGTCAATCAGATGCACCCGGTGGCCATCTTCGGCGAGCCAGGTTGCGTGAATGCCTGCGCCACCGCCGACATCGAGAATCCGTAGCCGGTCACCCGGGAGATGCCGTCGTATGATCTCCTGGACCCGCAGGAATTCAAGGATCCCGATGCCCTGATTCAGCCGGGCATGTTCCGCGCTCGTCCGTTGGTAGTGGTCTATTACTTCTTTGTAATTCGTCGATTTCATCATCGTAGATTCTTTCAAGGATTGCCGTCGACGTGAAACGGCCTGGCAAGGTGTATCATCCCTGCGGCACGTAGCACGATCAAACCGGACTGTTTGAGAATATACATGAGCACAACAGTAACAACAGCGATTCCCATTCTAGCAACGAAACTCTTTATTCCCCGGGCGCGGGAAGATGTCGTCCAGCGGCCGAGGCTGACGGAACGGCTGGAACGTGGGCTGGCCGGAAAGCTAACGCTGATTTCAGCCCCGCCGGGATTCGGCAAGACGACCGTTGTCGTCGAGTGGCGGCAGTCGACGGCTGGCGAGCAAACACCGCTGGCCTGGCTGTCGCTGGACGAACTGGATAATGACTCGACGCGGTTTCTTACCTATGTGGTCCATGCCCTGAAGACGGTCAGCCCGGAGTTCGGTGATGGTGTGCTGGCTGTGCTCCAGTCAGACCAGAATCTCCCGGTTGAAGTACCGCTAACGATTCTCGTCAATGAGCTGGAGCAACTTGAACAACGCACCGTTCTCGCGCTTGACGACTACCATCTGATCACCAATCAGCAGATCCACCAGGCACTCGGCTTTCTGATCGACCATATGCCGACCACCTTGCGTCTAATTGTTACCGCGCGCACCGATCCGCCTCTAATGCTCTCGCGATTGCGTGGCCGCCGGGACCTCACCGAGTTCAGGTCTGAAGATCTGCGATTCACGCCTGAAGAGACGGCATATTTCCTGAACGATGTCATGGGTCTAGAGCTAGAGCCGGACCGGATCGCCGCGCTTGAGGAACGGACTGAAGGCTGGATCGCCGGTCTGTTGCTGGCGGCGCTCTCAACTGAGCAGGACCTGGATGGTCCGGCATCGATCGAGGCCTTCAGCGGGGATCACCGCTACATCTTTGACTATCTGGCTGAAGAGGTGCTCCAGCGGCAGGATCCGGCGATTTCCCGGTTTCTGCTCAGCACGTCGGTCCTGACCCAGATGACTGGCCGACTCTGCGATGCGGTGACCGGGCATACTAACGGCCATGAGATGCTGGAACACCTGACCCATGCGAATCTGTTTGTCGTTCCCCTCGATGATACCCGTGGCTGGTACCGCTACCACCACCTCTTCGGGGAGTTTCTCCAGGCGCGATTCCGGCAGGAAGACCCGGAAGGTTGGCGCAACGCCCTGATTACCGCCAGCGAATGGAACAGTTCATATGGTGATATGGGGCAGGCGGTCGGCTACGCGCTAGCCGCGGAAGAGTGGGATCTGGTGGCTGGCTACCTGGAGCAGATGGGACAGACACTGGTCGTCAATGGCCGGTCCCAGACGCTGGAGTCCTGGCTGGCGGCGTTGCCGGAAGCAATCATCACGAGCCGTCCCGAACTGGCGATCCTGCAGGCCTGGGCGCTGCTGCTCCACCGCAAGCTGGACGAAGCAGAGACCTGGTTGAACGGTTTGCCTGAAGATAGCCCGGCGGACATCAAAGCCCAGGAACTTGCCGTGCGTGGATCTGTTTCCTGGTTGCGTGGTGATCCGGAGCAGACGGTGCGGTACAGTCAGCAGGCGCTGGAGCTAATCGACCCGCTCGATACCTTTTTACGCGGCATGGTGCTGGTCCACTATGGCAGCGCCCAGCGGATGAACGAGCGCCTGAGTGAAGCGGTCAAGCTGCTCGAACGGGGAGTGGCGCTCTGCAAAGAGTCCGAGAACAATGTCGGTTGGATTCTCGCCACCGGGCAACTGGCGGTGGCGCGGATGACGATCGGCGATCTCCAGGCTGCCCATGACGGCTACCAGCAAGCCATCGCCTTTGAACGCGACCTGGGACTTGAGAAGCTGGGCATCGCCATCGCCGCCCACCTTGGCGATGCCGAAGTGCTGCGAGAGTGGAACCGGCTCGAAGAGGCATCGGACGAGGTGGAACGAAGCATAGCTACCCTGCGGGCGATCAACAATCCCCGTGAGATCGGCACACTGCTGTTCGGTCTTTTCGTCCAGGCGCGAATCAGATTTGCGGAGGGTGATATCGGTCTGGCCGGGGCCATCGCCGATGCGGCGGTCATCGAAGCGAACGAACGGCAAGCCTCCGACTGGGAGATCAAGCGGATCGAAGCGCTCCAGGCCCGTTGCCGGATCGCGGAAGACAAGATAGAGGCTGCCGCGGCATGGGCTGAACGCTGCCAGCTACAGGCAGATGATGAGATCCGATTTCACGACGAAGTCGCCTACCTGACGCTGGCCCGCCTCTATCTGGAGCAGGATAACCTCGGTGACGCCTTGCTCGTGCTGGAAAATATGCGCCGTCTGGCTGCTAGCGATAACCGGCGTCGCCGGCTTATCGAGGTCGATATCCTTGAAGCGATGACTCTTGATCGCCAGGGGGTTACGGATGGCGCTCTGGATCGTCTGGCGCACGCGCTCGTCTTCGCTGAGTCGGAAGGGTTCATTCGCATCTTTGCCGACGAAGGCGACCGGGTGGGCCGGCTGCTGCTCGGCCTTCGCGCCCGACACCTGCATGGCGGGGAATGGGACGCGCCATTTAGCCAGGAGTACCTCGATCAGCTGCTCGAGGTGATCGGAACTCCGGTTGAGGCGGAAGAGCCGATTGTAATTGAGGTTCCTGAACTAGTCGAACAACTCAGCGCCCGCGAGCTGGAGGTGCTGCGGTTGCTGGCCATCGGTCGCACCAACCGGGAGATTGCCGACCAGCTCGACATCAGCATCGGCACGATCAAACGGCACAATCACAATATCTACGGCAAACTCGGCGTCAGCAGCCGCACCCAGGCGCTGGTCCGGGCCGGGGAACTGGGGCTGGTGGACGAGGGCTAAAAGGCTGCTCTTCCAGCAGTGGCGAGGTTGCGGGTTATCGGCTATTTTTGCAACGGGTAGAGCCGCGCCGCCGGGGCGGCTCTACGGGGATCAGCTTGCTGCTCGAACAGGGTTTGATGGATCAAATGACACCTGGCTCGTCCTTGCAGAGGTTGGGTTGTTGGAGCAATTTTCAAGTACTGACCGGAACGAGGTTCCCGCCAGCCAGTTCATGCTGATACCCACTCCACCGGCCCGCCGTGCATCCCCGATCTCGCGAGAATATGATCTTCACCTGCTGGCCAGAGCCGTACCCGGACTTCCAGATGCTGGTAGTCGCGACCCGGCGGTTCAAATGAGACCCAGGCCAGTGGCGCAGTCTGGCTGGCCTGCTCGCCGGCATACGCCATGATCTGCTCGATGTGCTCCTGGATATCCGCATCAAGGTAGGGCCAGACAAAGGAGTGAAAGACAACGGTCGCCTGGCCCTCCGGCAGCGGCAGAAGGTGCTCCTCCAGCCAATCGGTGACCGATGCGGCGTCAACCGTTACCGGAGTTTTCCTGGCGATATCGAGTGATGCTTGCAGCCGGTTGAACCGCTCCATCTCATCGGGCCAGATGTAGGAGAGCAAGGTGTAGCGACCTTCATCGGTGGCCGGATCAATAGGAAAGAGATCGCATCCACGCCGGGAGGTTATCTGGTAGCCTGCTTCAAAGGGAGGTCGCCCGCCTTCCCAGATATCGACGAACCTGACCTCGGAATCCGGATCGCCAACACCAATTCCGTCCTGCTCGTACCAGTAGGCGTCAACATGCAGGTTGAGCCCGGCGCTCGACCCGATCTCAAGCAGGCGTAGCGGCAGGTCAACCAGTTGGGAAACCACCAGGAACCCACCGATGAGCGCGTCGGACCGGGCTACTTCGTTGGTCTGCGGCACACGATCCACGGCGCCGTGTAGCTGATCCCGGTTGCGGGCGAGGATATCCGGAAGGTAGCTCCAGACAGCTTCGGCATCACCATCCCCTCCGGTTGTCGGGTAGTGGGGAGTGAGTTCGGGCGCCTGGCCGGTGAGCACGAGACGGTGGACCCCGGCAAGCAGCCGTGCGCCGGGGTATTCCTTTTTGGCGTACCTGGCATGATCTTGAAGGATCTCCCAGGAAATGCCTTGCCGCTCGACATCGTCGGCTATGTGTTCGGTGAGGATCGCGTAAAAATCTGAGCCATCTTCCCGCCAGCGCCGGGCGTTTGCGCGTAGATCACTGGCAAGTTGCAGGTATGCGGCATCGGTCATTGTCCATCCTCACAGGTTGCAGATTCAGCAGTTGAATCAGATGCAGGTTCGTTGCTGGCATCAATTCTCATCAGCATAGTATATTCGTCCATTGTCGCTTGTGTTCGTGGTAAGCGCGGGTCTTGCGCTACCTGCTAAGATCCATCCGGAAACAACCGCTTGCATACCGTTGACGGAATTGGCGACGTTTGATGTCCGTGCCGGATACACCTGAATCAGAAGAGAACAGTTCGTCCAGGCCGGTGCCAGTGCTGGCGACCAAGCTCTACATCCCTGAGTTGACCGGAGAGACGGTTGCTCGTCCCCGGCTGACGGAACGGCTGCAGCGCGGGCTAAACAACAAACTGACCTTGATTTCCGCGCCAGCCGGATTTGGCAAGACGACGACGATTATTGAATGGCACCGTTCCGCGCCGGGCCGGGATGTTCCGCTGGCCTGGCTATCGCTGGATGGCGGTGACAACGACCTGACTCGTTTTCTCACCTATCTCGTCCATGCATTGCGCCGGATAGATCCAGATATAGGCGGTCGTGCCCTGTCGATGGTCCGGACCGCCCGTCGCCCCGACACAACCCTCATGCTCACCGAACTGATCAACGACACCGGGCGGATCGACAATCGGTTTGTGCTGGCTCTCGATGACTATCACGAGATCTCCAATCCGGAAATCCACCATGCAATGGAGTTCTTGATCGATAATCTCCCGCCTCATATGCGTGTCATGATGACCACCCGTACCGATCCTGCCCTGCCGCTTCCCCGGTACCGGGGCAGGCGGGAGATTACCGAGATTCGGCTTGAAGATCTGCGCTTCCGTACTGATGAAGCAGCTTCGTTCCTGAACAACATCATGAAGCTGGGGTTGACCGACGAGCAGGTGAACGGTCTGGAGGAACGGACCGAAGGCTGGATCGCCGGTCTCCTGCTGGCGGCTCTCTCTGCCGAAGGCGGCCGCAGCGAACTGGCAGCAAACTTTCGCGGCGATCACCGCTACATCTTCGACTACCTGGCTGAAGAGGTGTTGCAAGGGCAGGAACCGGAGATCCGAGATTTTCTCCTGCGAACCTCGGTGCTGGACCGGATGAATGCACAGCTGTGTGACGCGGTCACCGGGCGAGAGGGCAGCCAGCAGGTGCTGGAGCGGCTCACTGCCGCCAATCTCTTCGTCATCCAGCTCGATCTGCGCCGGGGTTGGTTTCGCTACCATCATCTCTTTGGCGAGTTTCTCCAGGCGCGCTTGCGTCAGTCGGACCCGACTCTCTGGCGTGAAACGCACCTGCTGGCGGCTGACTGGTATGACGCCGAGGGGATGCCGTTCTCAGCGATTTTTCACACGCTGGATTCAGGCGACACCGATCTGGCTATCGAGCGTATCGAAGCGATCGCGCCTGATGCGATCAAATTTGGCCGTATTTCCACAGTGGAAACCTGGCTCGACCGGCTTGGTGAATCAGTCGTTCGCAGGAGCATCCGGCTGACGATAGCCGCTGCCTGGGTTTATATGCTCGATCGTCAACTCGACGAGGCCAGCATCTGGCTCAGTTTCCTGCCCGAACATCCGGAAGAACGCCAGGATCTGGACCGGCGAATCATTGGTGAGGTTCTGGTCGCCCGTGCAACCTATGCCAGGCTGCGAGTCAATCAGCAGGAGTCCGCTGAACTCTCAGCACAGGCGCTAACCTTCCTGAACGAGACCGATCCGTGGGCGCCGACCGCGCTGGGCCATCTCGGTGTGGCGCAACGCATCGACGGCGATCTCGCCGCTGCGGTCGACACCTTGTCCCGGGCTGTCGCCGCGTCCCGAAAGAATGGCAACTATATTATTCTGCTCAATTCGATGAGCCAGCTTTCCGCCGCCTACATGTCCCTCGGTCGGCTGCAGGATGCCTACGACATCGGCACCGAGGCGCTGGAGTTCGAGGACGAACACGGATTGCGGAGCCTGGGCATGGCGGCCGCAAGCCGGATGGCGCTCAGCCACGTCATGCGGGAGCGCAACGACCTTGAGGCAAGCGAAGCCTATATCCAGGACTGCCTGGATATCATCGCCATGGTTGGGGATCCGGAAGACGTCCGCACGAACATGATCGCTCATCTCGTCTGGTCACGGGTGAAATTCGCTCAGGGGAATGTCCTCGATGCGCTGGCGATCATCGACCAGCTTCTCGAAGGAATAGACGAGGGCCGCCACTCGTACGATCTGGCGGACTGGGAGATGCTCTGGGTCGAAGCATTTCAGGCCTGGTACTGGCTGGCCGCCGGCGATACCAGTAAGGCGGCAGCCTGGGTGGAGCGCCGGAGCCTCTCTCCAGAGGATGAGATCATCTACCGCAACGAGGACGCCTACTTAAGCCTGGCTCGCCTGCTCGCTGCACAGGGTCAGTCAGGTGAAGCCCGGCAATTGCTCGATCGTATCCGCCAGCTGGCAGTTGCCGAAGACCGAATTGGACGGCAAATCGAGGTGAACGCCTGCGAAGCTATCATCCTTGATCAGACTGGCGAATCTGACGAGGCGCTTAGCTTGCTTGAAACAACCCTGGAGATCGCCGAGACAGACAGCTATATCCGGACCTTCTCGGATGAAGGCCTGCCGATGGCCAGGCTGCTCGAACAGCTCAGCGGCCGGGTTGCGGTCGGTGAAATCCGGACCGCCCGCTATTCACGTACCTATCTGGAAGAGATTCTGGAGACGTTTACCGGTGCGGATGAGGAAGATGAATCGCGGACTTCCGGCCAGCGAGATACATTTGTTGAGCCGCTGACTGCCCGTGAGCTGGAAGTGCTGCAACTCCTCAGCCGGGGGCTAACCAATGCCCAGATCGCCGACCGGCTCTTTGTTTCCCTTGGCACCGTCAAACGCCACACCCATAATATCTACGGCAAACTCCTGGTCGACAACCGCACCCAGGCAATCGTGACCGGCCGGGAGTTGGGGCTTGTGGGAAGGGAGAGGGAGTAGGAGAGCGGGAAGGCGGGAAGATCGGTAACCGGGAACCGTGAAAGAGGAAGAAGCCAGCAGGCTGCTTCAGCTCATCGGAGCAGTTTTCTTCTCAAACGGTTCCCGACTTCCCAACTTCCCCGCCTTCAATGGAACCCTCCAGCGCCCACCATCGTCTACCTTGTGAGAGATTATGCCTTGAGCAGGAAGGAACGCTTATGGGATTTCAGCGTGTGACACTCAATCGACGTCAGTTGATGATGCTTGGTCTGGTCCCGGTTGCGGCGGCTGCCGTGGCAGCATGCGGCTCGTCTTCCGGTTCCGATGCCACTTCAACACCAAACCTGGAACCAACCGCGACACCTGAACCGACCGCGACAGCGCCGGCGACGAACCAGATCGAATATCTCACTGGCTCTGACGACCTGGTGCTGCGCGTTGATTTGACCGGCGGCTTTGTACCGGTTGAATTCATGCTGACAGCGCTGCCGCCCGTTTCAGTCTACGGCGACGGAACGATCATCACCCAGGGACCACAGATTGCGATCTTCCCGCCGCCCGCACTCCCGAACCTCCTGGCGGCGACCGTCACCGAGGAAGGGATGCAGTTGATTCTGGAGGAGGCTAAATCCGCTGGCCTGCTGGATGGCGACGCCACCTATGATGACCTTACAAAGTACATCGCAGATGCTAACACGACCGTCTTCATCACCAATGCCGGTGGAGTATCGACCATGGTCTCTGCTTACGCGCTTGGGCTTGGCGGCGATCTCAGCGATTTCGAGATTGAGGACCCCGAGACCTGGATGAAACTGTCAGATTTTCGGGATCTGATGTTCAGCTTGCCCGGTTGGTTGCCGGACGACACCATCTCGGCGGAGCAAGGGCCCTACGAGATAGAACGGCTCCAGATCATCACCGACCCGATTGACCCGACGGCCACCTTTGAGACTGATGAAGGCGGCGAGATGGACTGGCCGCTGGAGACACCGCTAGCGGAGATCGGAGAACCGCATCTCATTCTGGACCGAGACGATATGCGCTGCTTCGTGGCGGAAGGCGAGGATCTTGAAGAGCTGCTGCCTCTGTTCGAGCAGGCCAACAGCCTGGTCCGCTGGCAGAGCGACGGCTCCGAGTACTTTCTCCACCTGCGTCCGCTATTGCCTGAAGAAGAAGGTTGTGAAACTGGCTGAAATCCGCTGCTAGGTGCATGCTGGACTCATCAATCACGATACCGATGGACTGGAGATCAACGACCTCCAGAGGCATAGATGTGCTTGTTGATTTGACCGTTGCCACCGTAACGATTGGATTCCTCCACTCCGCAAAGCCTCCGGTCGGAATGACTCTTTGTCAGAATTGGGGAACGGGGCAGGCTCTGACCCA
>CAZNYB010000115.1:0-3940 GCA_964577155.1 uncultured Thermomicrobiales bacterium
GTGACCGCCTCGGCGGAGAGTTCGCGTTCGTCCATGAACGGCGCGGCCGGGATCGGAGCGGGCGATATCGGCGCCGGAGGCGGGGAAGGCGGCGCGGCTGGCTGCGGCGCTTCCGGGCCGGGCCGGCGACGCATCAGCAGGATGATGATGAGCAGCGCCAGCAACGCCAGCGCCATGACACAGAAACTGCTGACACCTAGCACGAGCAGCAACGGGAAGTCGTCATCCGAGCCAGTTGAGGAGACGGCTGTCAACTGCTCGGTGCCGGAAGTCGGGATGTCCCAGCGCACCCGGCTGTCGGAGAGAATGCGACCGTTGGTTTCGTCCTCCTGGATTTCACCGGGCATCTTCGCCGTGTAGGTGATCTCCAGAATATTCTCGAAGTTGAAACCTCCGAACCCGAGATCGGGGATGTTAATCGAGTCACCGATGTTAGCGAAGCTGAGCTGTTCTCCGTCAACGGTCAGGTCGAGGGTGTAGGTGTCTCCATCCTGAGTGAAGGTCCCGGAAAACGGGCTGAAGCCGGTCACTGACTCGGTGCCGACGCTGAACATCTGGTTGAGATCGCTGGCAACATTGGCGGCCTCGGCATCTTCTTTGGTGGCCCGGAAACCGATCAGGTTGTCTTCCTGGATGGTTTCGAAGGTATAGCCGAGCGCTTCCGCCCGCCGTTCGGCATCCCCGCCAAACGAGAACTGATCTTCGAGATCGATGCCGCCCAGATCGGCCAGCGCGCCAAGCTGGGTGGTATCCAGTGTTACCTGAATCGAATAGACTGCCCCGCCGTCGGCGTCAAACTCACTCTCCGCCGCGACGCTGACGCAGCTGCTGACGAGAAGGGCAGCGAACAGGATCAGCAACCACTGAACTGGCCAGGTGCGGGTGCGGAACATGCTTGAGAACAACGAGAACTCCCTTGGTCCATTCGCAAGATACATCGTGATTAGCAAGGACGAACTTTGCGTTTGCCCGAATAAAGTCGCGGGCGGAAAACCGGGCGATCACGAGGATCGCCCCTGCAAAATGCGTATTGTATTAATTTGCGCGTTTAATGGCTTGCATCTATAGCAATGAGCCTACGCTATTATTGAATGTAACACGCTTGCTTAACATATGGTAACGAGCGCCAGCTGGCTGTTTCCCAGCAATCTTCTCGTGCTGCCTGAAGTTATTCGTCACGGTAGATCGCTGCGAAGTCGCTGGCGGCAAGTTCGGTGTCCTGCCAGGCGCCGGTCGCCATCAACCCGGCTGCCAGCCGACCCAGTTCATCGCCGCACTTGGCGGCGTAGCCGTTGCCGCCGAAAGCGACGTAGACCTGGTCTGGCTCAACGGCGTCGATAAAGGGAAGATCGTTGGGCGTCAGCGTCTGGGCGCAGGATTTGAAGGTCCAGGATGTTGCCTGCCGTAGCTCCGGGATAATATCGGTAAAGACCTGGCTGGGGATCTTCGCCGCGCCATGGTCCGGGTCGGCCCGGAAATAGCTGTTCAATTCAGCGTCACCGGCAACCGGCGTCACCTGCCAGTGCATCCCGCCTTTGACGTAGTATTTCCCGTCCGGGTACTGGACGGCTGGCAACACATAAAACGCATCTACTGTTGGATCCTCCGGAATGCGCCGGTAGATCAGTGACGCGAACGACAGCGCATCGGATGCCGGGACTTCAGCCAGCGTCACCGAGACGGCTTCAACATCGGCCATCAGCGGTCGTCTGAGCAAGGCGTTGGACCACGCGCCAGCGGCGATGAGCACTTTCTTCGCTTCGTACCGATTGCCCTGGGCGGTTCGGACCGTCACCTGATTCTCGGCTGGCTCAACGGCGACAACGCGCTCGGCGATGATTAACGCGCCCTGGCTGTGGGCGATCCGTAGCTCGGCTTCGATGAACTGGCGCGGGTTCAGCACCCCGGCGGTCTTCTTCGTCTCCAGCTGGCCCATCATCCCGTCCGGGAACGAGAAGGAAGGGAAATCCCGGGCAAGGCTCTCCGTGGTCGGGTAGATCACCGATTCGACCCCGAACTCCCGGCTCAATCGCTCCAACTCGCCGTACTCGTTCCGAGCAGCGTCCGACGAGACGGAAACCTGGAGGTAATCGAGTGGCCAGTGGAAGGTGATGCCGGAGGCTTCCTCCAGCGCCTGGTAACCTCTCCGGGCGCGGTCTGCCAGGCGAGACCACTGGGGTCGCTGGTCGATCACCCGGTAGAACCGGCTGGAGTCATAGTGGGAGGCGAACGCGCCGTCGTGTCCAGCCAGGTCAGCTGGCTCCGGCTCGCCGATCACCGCGACGCTGGCATCCAATTCGCTCAGATGCCGTATCGCGCCAGACCCGATGATTCCCGCGCCGATGACTATATAGTCGAAGGTGTTCCGTGCCGTCATTCAGCAGCCTCTCAAGAGATGCGATGAATAGAACTGCAACGCTGACCTGCCTGGCCCAGCGTTTCGCAAATATACCCGGGTTCACCAGCCAGGGACTATGATGGTTTATGGTTCAGAGGCGATCATCGGTTGATCGGCGCAGCGAAAGGATGAATCGACCGTGTCTCCACCAGACTTGGCGTGGCTTCCGGTAGATAAGACGTTCAAGGTCGGCATGATCCTGCCGGTGGCTACCGAATGGAAGCGGATCAGAGCGTTAGTCCAGCATGCTGAGGCCATCGGGCTGGACTCGGTCTGGATGGTCGATCACTTTCAGGTGAACCAGGCCGCCAATGCCCGGCAAGCTGGTCGGGAAGTCACCCCGGAGCTGGAAGCGATGGGAACGGAAGGCCGCTGGGAGTGCTGGTCGTTCCTCTCCGCCCTGGCGGAAGCTACCGAACGGCTTCAGATAGGCTCAATGGTCACCAACACCGGCTACCGGAACCCG
This sequence comes from uncultured Thermomicrobiales bacterium, assembly GCA_964577155.1. Taxonomy (GTDB): domain Bacteria; phylum Chloroflexota; class Chloroflexia; order Thermomicrobiales; family CFX8; genus CAZNYB01. The sequence goes on from CAZNYB010000115.1 coordinate 2,865, forward strand.
GCGCTGCTGGCGAAGATCGCTGACACCGTCGATGACATCAGCGAAGGGCGGCTGGTGCTTGGTGTCGGCGCGGGCGATTTCGAGGTCGAGCACTACAACTACGGATATCCCTGGGACCACCGGGTCGACCGGTTCGAGGAGGCCCTCCAGATCATCCGGCCGCTGCTCAGAACCGGACACTCGGATTTTCAGGGCGAGTACTACTCGACCAGCGGCGCTATTCTGGCCCCGAGGGGTGTTCGGGAGACCGGCCCTCCTCTATTAATAGGCGCGCTCGGCCACGGACCGCGTATGCTGCGGTTGACGGTGCAATACGCCGACCAGTGGAACGCCTGGATCGGCTACGTTCGCTCGACGCCGGACGCGCTACAGCCGATTCTGGACCGCATCGACGCAGCCTGTGAACGGTTCGGGCGTGACCCGGCTACGCTGGCCCGGACGGTCACCGTCGGCGTCCAGACGCCAGGCCACCCCTACCCGGCCCGCACCGCCGACGTCGAACCGATCACTGGCACTGCGGCAGAGATCGCTGAGAAGATCTCCGCCTTTCGCGCGCTCAATATCTCCCACGTTCAGATCTACCTCGTGCCACCTACCATCGAAGGGCTGGACTATATCGCCCCGGCAATCGAGATCATCAAGCGGACCGCGAGGTAGTCCGTGGCGTGACCGATACAATAAGCCCGGTTTGTTGAAGGTGGCGCGATGGGAGGAGCCATGTTGTCCACCTGTATTCGAGCGGTCATCGTCATCGGGTTGCTTGCGGTCGTTCCGGTTATGTCCGCCGTGGCGGCTGGCGATGCCGGAAGTGAGCCGCTGAGGTCGCTGGTAGGACCAGCCGTCAACCTCAATCAGGTCACCCTGACGCTGGAGCCGCTCTACTCTGGCTTCTCCGAACCTTTGCGAGTAACCAACGCTGGGGACGGCAGCAACCGGCTCTTCGTTGTTGAGAAAGCCGGCCTGATCAAGGTGATCGAGAACGGTCAGGCGCTGGACCAGCCCTTCCTCGATATCCGGGATCTGGTGGAGTCGGCTGGCTTCGAGCAGGGGCTCTTCTCGGTGGCTTTCCACCCGCA
>CAZNYB010000115.1:4040-7269 GCA_964577155.1 uncultured Thermomicrobiales bacterium
GACCGGAACGCCCGCAACCCGCAGTCCCTGCTTGGCAAGATGCTCCGGCTGGATGTCGACAGCGGCGATCTCTATGCCATCCCGCCGGACAACCCGTATGTCAACGACCCCTCCTACCTGCCTGAGATCTGGGCGGTCGGGCTGCGGAACCCGTGGCGTTACAGCTTCGACCGCGCGACCGGCGATCTCTATATCGGCGATGTCGGGCAGGGCAGCTGGGAAGAGCTGAACCGGCAACCAGCCTCCAGCACTGGCGGCGAGGATTACGGCTGGTCGATCATGGAGGGCCAGCACTGCTACCCGCCGCAATCCGAGACCTGCGATCAGAGCGGCCTGACGCTCCCGATCCTTGAATATCCAAACGACGACGCTGGCGATCCGGCAGGGTGCTCGATCGTCGCTGGCAACGTCTACCGGGGCAGCGACTACCCGTTTATGGATGGCGTCTTTCTCTTCGGCGACTGGTGCAGCGGCCAGATCTACGCCGGATACCAGAACGCCAGTGGCGGCTGGTCGCAGGCAACGCTGCTGTACAGCGGCGTCACAATCACCTCATTTGGCGAGGATGAGGCAGGCGAACTCTACCTTTCGGCGCAATCGACCGGGACAGTTTACCGGCTTCACTTTGCGACAGATGAACAGCTGATTTGGGATGCGGAATCGTTTCAGACGACCTGGGCGAGGACCGACCAGCCAGTCTCCGACCTTGCTGTATCCCGCACCTGGATCTGGGGACCGGGTCCGAATACATTCCGGGTGACCGAGCCATACGCCGAAGCGCCGGACGGCAGCCGTATGGTGCAGTACTTCGACAAGAGCCGGATGGAGATCACCAACCCTGCCGGCGACAGTTCGTCGATCTGGTTCGTCACCAACGGGTTGCTGGTCAACGAGATGATGAGCGGTCAGTTGCAGGTTGGCGATGCCAGCTTTGAACCCCGGCAACCGGCTGAGATCAATGTGGCCGGAGATGCCGATGATCCGGCCGGGATCACCTACGCGATGCTGGCCGGGTTCCGTGACCAGGATCCGTATGCTGATGGCGCAACCATCGCCACAGTTCTGCAACCGGACGGCGCAACGACGACCGACGATGCGCTGGCGGCGTTCGGCGTCACCGCCGGAGCGCTCTCGCCGGAAACCAACCACCGCACTGCCTCGGTCTTCTGGGATTTCATGAACAGCAGCGGACTGGTTAACGCAGACGGACAACTGACCGAAGATCAACTTTTCATCAATCCCTACTACGCTACCGGTCTGCCGGTCACTGAGGCATACTGGACACTGGTCCGCGTCGGCGGCGTGCCGAAGCAGGTGCTCTTGCAGTGCTTCGAGCGGCGCTGCCTGACCTACACGCCGGACAACGATCCGGGCTGGCGGACTGAAGCAGGCAATGTTGGCTTGCACTACTTTGCATGGAGGCACGAGGGATGATCACCCGGCGAAGGTTGTTTGGTCTGACGGCAGGAATCACCGCGTCGGCGTTGCTGGCTTCCTGTATCTCGCAGGAGAAGGGCGAGCCGCAACCAGCCGAGGTGACGATTCTGCCGGGAGACGTTCCGCAAGCAGGCTCCAACCCACTTCGCAACGCGCCTGGCCGGTTCTACCTGATCAATAACGGCGACGGCTTGCTGGCGCTCTCCACCCGCTGCACGCACCAGGGTTGCAATGTGGACTGGGAAAGCGACAAGAGCCGGTTTCACTGTCCCTGCCACGGCAGCACCTTTGATCTGAACGGGGTCGAGACCGGCGGTCCCGCGCCACGGCCGCTAGATCTAATGACGGTTACGGTGCAAGCCGATGAGAGCGTCCTGATCCGAACCGCGCCGCTGGAAGAACGGGAAGACTATACTCCCGATCAAGCGACGCCATACGCCTCCTGAACCGGCTATGGTAGGATGCCGGTTGGCGGAAGGTTCGTGTTGTAGCACCACGGGAGATTCCGATGTCAGAACGCCAGACCGTCTACCCGAAACCGGAAGTCCAGGATGCCCTCCAGGAAGATATCGAACGCTACGGGAAAGAAGGCTACCGTGTCGAACGGCTGACTCAGTCGTCGGCGCACCTGGTCCGGCCCCGGCTGCATAGCTCGACCGTCGCGATCGGGGTAAGCGCCCTCGGCGCACTAACCGCCTTCCTGCTCTACTTTCTCTGGTTCCAGAACGAGCGAGAGCGCGAGATGGACCTCAACGCCACCTCCTCCGTCACCGTCACCGCATCCGGCGAGCTGCCACCGCCGGAGTAATCCAACGTTTGCTCCCGGCTGTTAGCTTACCGGTTCCTGGTCCAAGGTATTGATGATCTGGGATGCCAGGATTTCCGCTCGATTCCAACATCGTTCCCAGGAGGCTGGAAGTGAGAAGTCATCTGGCGATCCCAGGTGGTAATCTGCAGCTTGCCGGAATGTTGAAAGCGTATCGAGTTGCTGAGCCTGGCGTTGAAAACCCGAAGCGGCAAGGTCTTGTTTGACATCTCTATGTATTGATCTGCTTCGAGGCGTTCCGGTTGTCTCGCGCGCAAGAAGAAACGCCGCGTAGTAACTGCGACTTACGGCAGTCCTGAACCTTGCCTCGCTACTTTCTTCGGCGACAATCTGGCGAGCGGTTTCTAGGAATTCGCGCGGGTTAAATCGATCCTCAGTCATCAACGGTCCACTGAATATTGATAGCAAACCGATCATCCGCGAGATTTCTCTCGTTTACGGACAATGACTTTCGCCATGAGGAAAATCGGTTGGCTTCAACATCCCAGTAGGCTAGTGCGGTATCGGCATCAACCGGAAGCGTTTGAACCACAACGATCCGGTCTGGATCACCTTCGGGGTCAAACATTTCGAAGGCGGTTATCTCTACGTTTGCAATACCGAAATCAGCTGCGGTTTCTTTCAGAAATTCACAAAGACGTTGCAGAAGTTCATTCTCGTCTTGAGAAAAACGGGAATGGTCCAACTCGCAGGAATCGTTCAATTTCCTTCTATGAACCCTTGCTGTGAATTTGCCTGTCAAATTACCATTCCTGACCTTAATATCACGTCAACAGAGCAGATCATTGGAACGGGACTGCGGATCATTGAGAGAATATCTGGTGGAGTTACCATCCGCTCAAAGTATAAACCCGTCGCTCCAGGCAACTAGATCATCACCTCGACCTGAACCAGGGCGGGTGACAATGGTATCCTCATTCGCTCGCTGAAACGCGTTCAATATCGCGAATTGCCAGTGCAGCGAGC
>CAZNYB010000115.1:7369-8817 GCA_964577155.1 uncultured Thermomicrobiales bacterium
GCTCACCTACTATCCTCGGACTCGCGCCAGCGCACCTCGAGAGTGAAGCGATTGCGTACGAGAGCTTGCTGATCATCAGGCAACGTCTTCTGCCACTGTTGCCAGCTGGCTGCCGCCCGATCCCAGTAGTCGTTGGCCTGGTTGAAGTTCAGATCGACCACAACAAGCACGACTATCATGCTTGTTGCATCTTCCGGGTCCGTGAATTCAACAAGCTGCGTTGCTTCAAGTGGAATATCCGACTCGTCCAGGGTGCTATCCAGCATCGAGAGAATCTGGCCGAGTAACTGTTGTTCATCCGCGCTCAGCGCATCTATAGTGATCTCGCGAGCAAGCGGTTCATAGCCATTCGACTCCATCGCGATGGTGTAGATATCCGGGAGAGATGCGTGATCTTTGGAGCCAGTCGAAGATGTCATGATCTGATTGATTCCTTGCGCGCCGAAATTTATCCGTTCAAAGTATAAACCCGCCGCTCCAGGCAACTAGATCATCACCTCGACCAGCGCCGGGCCGGGTTCGGAGAGGGCGCGGGCGTACTGTTCGTTGAACTCCTCGGCGGTCGTCGCCCGGCTGGCGGGAACGCCCATGCCGCGCGCCAGATCGGTGAAGTTCAGCTCCGGCCGGGTGAGATCAAACATATCGTGCGCCTTTGGTCCCGGCTTTCCTGCGCCAACCCGCTGGTGCTCGATCTGGAGAATCCGGTAGCTGCGGTTACTGTAGATGACCGTCGTGACGTCGAGCCCCTCACGCGCCTGGGTCCAGAGCGCCTGAAGCGTGTACATCGCGCTGCCGTCTGCTTCCAGGCAGATCACCTTGCGGTCGGGGCAAGCTACAGCTGCGCCGGTCGCGACCGGCAGGCCCTGGCCGATGGAGCCGCCGGTGACGACCATCCAGTCGTGCGGTGGCGCGCCAGCGGTGAAGGCTTGCAGCGGTCCGCCTGAGGTGTTGCCTTCGTCGGAGATGATCGCGTTCTCCGGCATCAGCGCGCCGATGGTCATCGCGATCGATTTCGGGTTGAGTTCCCCAGTCGGTAGGTCAGGCCGATCCAGTTCCTGGATCAGCGTGCCCTCGGCCGGGGCGTCCAGGGCGTCGGCCAGGTCTTGCAGTGCGGCGGTGACATCGTCAGCCGGGCCTGCCAGGTTGACGATCTCGCAATCTTCCGGCGTGAGCCAGCTCGGCACGTTCGGGTAGGCGAAGAAGGAGACCGGCGCGACGGATCCGGCCAGAATAAGCCGCTTCGTGCCGGAGAGCATCTCGATGGCCTCCTCGGCGAAGTAGGGTAACCGGCCGACCGCCGTCCGGCCCGCCCCGCGTTCGATACGACTATAGAAGGTGGCGGCAACGAGTTTCGCGCCGGTTGCGGTGGCGATTCGCCCGGCCGCCGAGAGGCCAGGCTCTCGCAGCGCCGGTCCATTCAGCAGGATGATGGCCGGTTCCCCGCTTCG
>CAZNYB010000115.1:8917-10532 GCA_964577155.1 uncultured Thermomicrobiales bacterium
ACGACGCCTTCGAAGAGGCCGAGGATCGCCCGCATGCCGTCGACCCGGTCCAGCGAGGCCACGAACTGCATCTCCGACGTGCCGGGGTTCGTGAAACAGGTGTCGATTCCGTTCTGGACCAGTGTCCTGATCAGGGCTTCCGCGCCGTTCATCTGTGCTCCGCTTCTCTACATTCATCGTCTTCGGGTTCAGCAGGCAATAGTGCCAGTTAAGTGGTTCGACTGGCTCATTCTATATGTTCCGTCCCATGCTACGATGCTTTGTGATGCGATCAAATCAGTTGTAATCACGATGAGGGACGAAGAAAGCGAGCCAGAGATGCCAGAACACCGCCAACCGAGCCTGACACCGGACGAAGCCCGAGAACTCCACCGCCAGGCGTTGGTTATCGACACCCAGCAACCGCCAATCACGACCGGGATCGTCTTTACGCCGGGGATGCGCGAGGCGCTCAATGAGCTGGCTACCCAGGGCCGGACACAGTCGGAAGCCGCCTCGGTGCTCGAGAATGTGCTGGCCAGGGAGATCCAGACCTCGCCGGAGGCGGCTCAGATCTACCTCGATATGTGGAGGAACTCGGGCGTCACCGTCGCCTGCGGCACCTACTCCGGCTCACAGAAAATCAGTGTCGCTTTTGAGAACGCCACCCGAAAAATCGCGAATGCCCAGGCGATCATCTCAGCGCTGGAAGATGACATGCTGCTGGTGCGCAGCGCGGACGATATCGAGCGTGCACAGGCTGAAGGCAAGCATGGGATCGTCATCGACTTCCAGAACACCTTGCCCTTTGTCGACGAGCTGGACCGGGTCGATCTCTTCCACGGTCTTGGCCTGCGGATGGTTCAGCTCACCTACAACCTGCAGAACCTCGTCGGCGATGGCTGCACCGAGACCTACCAGGGCGGGCTGACCTACTTTGGCCGTGATATGGTCCGGCGGCTCAACGAGTTCGATATTCTGGTCGATGTCAGCCACTGCAGCGAACAGGTGGGCTGGGATGCCATGGAGATCTCGACATCGCCAGTGATCGTCTCCCACTCCTCCAGCAGGACCGTCGCCGTTCACGACCGGGGCAAGTCCGACGAATTCGCCCGCGCCATCGCCGAACAGGGAGGCTACTTCGGTGTCGTCGTTATCCCCGGTTTCATCCGTGAGTCGCCCGGCGCGACGATGGAGGATGTTGTCCGCCAGATCGATCACCTGGTGGATGTCTGCGGGATAGACCAGGTTGGCATTGGCACTGACAAGGCCGGACCTGGCGCGGGGACCAATTCGATGGTCGAGTACCCGGAGACGATGGCGGCCCAGCTGCCGGGTGAGTTCAACTGGGGCGGTTTCCGAAATGAGGAACACCGGCTGACCGACGAGTACAACAACGCCGATTTTGAGAAGCTCGATGACTGGCCGAACATCACTGTGGCGCTGGCTGCAGCCGGGTACACCGAAGACGAGCTGCGAAAGTTGCTCGGTTTGAACTACCTGCGGGTCTTTCGCGAGGTCGTTGGCTAGCTCCACGGCTGCAACATCGATGGGTAGTTTGAACGAGAGTGGTGACTGGTTGTCTGTGTCCGCCGTTCCGAGTGCGGTCACGCCGAGCACTACTTCGCCCGGGCTG
>CAZNYB010000116.1:0-10423 GCA_964577155.1 uncultured Thermomicrobiales bacterium
TCTGGGGCCGTTCCTACGGCGGCTACATGACGACGCTCTGCATGGTCCGGGAGCCGGAGTTGTTCCGGGCTGGCGTCAACCTGGTCGGCGTCTTCAACTGGGTCGACTACTACAACTACCTCTCCGACCGCGCGCCCGGCACCTGGTCGCGTTCCCGGTTCGAACGCCCGGAGGACCACCCGGCGCTCTACGACGAACGCAACCCGCTCAACGACATCGACAGGCTGAGCAAACCTTACCTGGCGCTCTACGGTCTGACCGACTACAACGTGCCGATCGAACACTGCTGGCAAATGGTCCGGGCGATGACCGCCGCCTCGGTTCCCTTCGACATGGTCCTCTACCCCGACGAACCCCACGTCTTCACGAAACAGGAGACCTGGCGGGACGCGCTGGGCAGGATCGACCGGTTCTTCGGTGAGCATCTGATGAATAAGTGACACGAAAAACTGCGGCCCGTTCCAGCCGCAGTTCGATTGACCTCACGATCTGTTAGCCACAAATTGGCTGAACACAGGTCCCGATGAGATGCAGGAGGTAATGGAGGATTGAAATGACCAATCCAAGCATTGGTGCTTCCCTTCTTTCATTTCACCACCGCAACAGGCAGTGGCTCCAAATCCGATACCAGGAATAGTACCGCGTTTGTCCTGGGCGGCGATCGGTTTGTGCATCGCTTCGCACACCTGATTCATACAATTTTTGTTTTATAATACTTTCACTGATTTTCAATTAAACCGAAATGACAGTGTTTCCGAATTGGACACAGATTGCAATCGGGCTGTACCGGTTTACAAATCTGAGCAGCAAAATCAAGAAAGCCGTAATTATGTTCAAACACCTTGCGACTAGGGATTATACTCCGCGCAAGTTCCCACACCTCTTTTGATCTTCGTCGACGATTGTCTTTTGGATAATCCTCTCCTGTAAGTCTCGAGAAAACTCGAATAACGTTTCCGTCAACCACAGGAACCTTGCGATGAAACGCAAAACATGCAACGGCGTGAGCAGAATATAGACCAATATGTGGTAGTTCGAGCAAATTAGGAATCGAGTTTGGAACTTTTCCACTGTATTGATCTTCTAAAGCTAGTCCCACTTGCTGAAGAGCGTCAACTCGTTGAAAACCAAGCCCAAGTTCTGATACCATGCAAAAAATATCTTCACTATTACTATCTATGATGGATTGTGGCTCAGGAAATCTTTCGATAAACAAGGGCCATACTTTGGAAACCATTTCCGAACTCGTCTGTCGCAATAACATCTCTGCGACTAATATGCCAAATGGTGTGACATCAGAATTACGCCAGGGAAAGTCTCTCCCATGAAGGCGATACCAGCGCCTGAAAAAACGCTTGAGGCTCAGCTCCATTGATCTGGAAAATCTGACAGGTTCTACTTGTCTCGAACCATGTTCTTGGTTTGCTCCGGAAACTTGTTTGCCAGCCACTCCAACGCTTCTAGCTGTGATATTCGTGAGGCTCGTCTAATTTGAACTAGGAGTTGCATGGAATCAGGCCGAGGCAATGTAATATTCGCGGCACCTTCATTGCAGACAGAGCAAAGGGCACGCAAATTGCTTGGGTCATCGGTTCCGCCTAAAGACTTGTCAATAATGTGCCCGATGTGGAGCCGGGTCTTCCTTGAAGTGTCATAAGGATGTGGCTCACCTGCTACCGCCCCGCACATCTGGCAAGTAAATCCATTGCGGTCAATAACATAAGCTCTTGTTTCTTTAGAAATGGTGCTTGCAAACGCGGGTCGTGATACTTCACTTACCAGAATGTACTGTCCCGGTTTCAGATCATCTCTGTCCCGATGGGTTTGAATATCCATGCCTTCTTCATTGCGAAGCTCTCTTACCCTGCGGGCCCACTCACTCACCCCCGCTATCTCACGGAGAGTATCCGAATCCAAAACAACCCCGATATGATCATAAAAATACTCACGAAGTTTGGTTTTTGCCCCAGGTGACCGTGCCATTAAAACGCGTCCTGTAACACTCGGCTATCTACTCTTGTGAAAGCGTGTTTTATACTCAGTCCTACGGCTTTAGCCACCGGAGGTGGAAAAGCATTTCCTACCTGGCGATAAGCAGGCGTCTTTTTACCAGTAAATTTCCAATCGCTAGGGAATCCTTGAATTAGAGCTGTCATTTCAACAGTTAGCTTTGGCATTGCATTAAATTTGGGGTTGGGTGGTTCGTTTGCCAGCGAGCTACCATCCACCCCTAGTTCTTTCCAAGCCTTCCTCGCTCGAGTTGGTCCTAGATCTGGTCCACCATGCTTTTTCGAACCTCCGACAAGTGTAGGCGCAATTGATTTCGCATTAAGTGCCCATTCCCTTGCTCCTTGCCAACCTAAACTGGCCATAGATTCATAAAGAGTTTCACCTACGGTCGGCGGCTCCGATCCACAAGGCTCAGGCCACTCGAAATATGAAGCATCTTCGTCTCTCAACGCAACCAGTAATGCGCGAGGACGCAATTGAGGAACACCGAAATCAGATGCATTTAGAAGTTTCCAGTGGGGATTGTAACCGAACTCGATTAATTCGCTATCAATCCATTTCCGGTAGCTATCAAAAGATGTACCAAGCAGCCCACGTACGTTCTCAAACATGGCTGCCCTCGGCAGGCATTCTTTAACGATCCGAAGAGCTTCTGGAAAAAGATCTCTCTCGTCGCCACTTCCGAGTTGCTTACCAGCAATTGAAAACGGTGGACAAGGTACCCCTGCAGCCAAAAGATCGACTCCCTGATACGGAAATCCAGAGAAGTTTCGAATATCAATGTTGAAAATCTTTTCTTTCCACTCAGGTCGATTGTGTTTCAATGTGTTACATGGATGTTTTTCTATCTCAACCAAAGCCAGATGATTAAAACCTGCCTGTTCAAGCCCTAGTGCTTGGCCACCAGCACCGGCACACAATTCAATAGAAGTATATGATCCCAACAATTGAGTCTCCTGTATTCGCAGACCAAGGCTAGACTGTACGTACAGTATCGTATCATCCCGAATTGAACGAGTTCGACCTAATGATCTCCTCGACATTCTTCGATCTCCTGAAAACTATTTTGATATTGCAATACGAACAAATGTGCTTATTGGAATTCTAGCGAAGGATGTGGTGTTTAGCTATCGATGGATAAGAAAAAGGAACCGCTACTCCTTTTCAAGGTTGTGCCTGGGTGAGAGGGTGTGCCACCCGGTCAGGATTCCTCTGTAAACCTCTGGCAATGGCGACGGGTTGTGTCTGCACAGTAGGTCCGGCTTCCGTATCCAGGTAAACTTGGATCTCGTTCCAGATTTGCCGGGCAATGGTTGTGCCGGTGGGGAAGAGATCGGGAAAAGAATGATCCGGTGGCGCGCCAGATACGGTCTTCTGTTGCTCATAGCGTTCGCTCTGCTGTCGTTGCCAGTTGATGCGATAGCACAATCCGGGGTGGTAAACGAACAGCACGCCCTGCAAGGCAGCGGGACAGCCGGGGCGAATACACCGTCGGTGACCTTCGAGCCGGTCATCACCGGCATCGAAATGCCGATGCTGGCGACCAACGCCGGTGACGGTAGCGGGCGGCTCTTCATCGTTGAAAACAGTGGACGCATCCACATCGCTACTGGCGGATCTGTCCTCGGGGTTCCGTTTCTGGACATCACGCACCGGGTGCGCTCTGATCACTCGGAGACCGGGCTGCTGAGCCTCGCGTTTCACCCGAACTACGCAGCAAACGGGCTCTTCTACGTCTACTTCACCTCGGTTGAGGACACGAATTCGCTGGTGCGGTACCAGGTCTCAGCCAGCGACCCGAACCAGGCCGATCCGGAGAGCGCGAAGGTCATCCTGGCGCTCCCCGACCGTTTTCCGCAGTATCACAACGGAGGAACCATTGCCTTCGGGCCGGATGGCTACCTCTACCTCAGCACCGGCGACGAGGGCACCAACCTCGACGAAGCCGACAACGCCCAGAGCCGGTTGTCGCTCTACGGGAAACTGCTCCGGCTCGATGTCGACAACGGCGACCCCTATGCGATCCCGCCAGACAACCCGTTCGTCGGTCTGGATGACGCGCGACCGGAGATCTGGGCCAGCGGGCTGCGGAATCCCTGGCGATTCAGCTTCGACCGGCTGACCAGCGATATCTACATCGGCGATGTCGGCCAGGAGACCTGGGAAGAGGTCAACTTCCAGCCGGCAGCCAGCTCGGGAGGCGAGAATTACGGCTGGAACCGGATGGAAGGAACGCACTGTTTCCCGCTTGGCAGCGACTGCAACCCATCGCCGTTCGTGCTGCCGGTGACGGAATATGACCACGGCGACGGTGAGCACTGCGCCGTCATCGGAGGCCACGTCTACCGGGGGACGCTCTCACCGGCGCTGACCGGCGCATACCTGTTCGCCGATGTCTGCAGCGGGCAGCTCTGGAGCCTGCGGCGAGATGGAGCAGGCGACTGGGTGCGCACGCCACTGACCCGGACCGACATGAATATCACCTCCTTCGGCGAGGATGAAGCCGGGGAGATCTACGTCACCACCTTCCAGAGCGGCGCGGTCTGGCGGATCGCCGCTACCGGGGACAATCCGACGCCGGTCGTCTGGCAGGTGTCGCCGGCGGCAGCCAGCGCCGATACCGGTGTCGCGGCGATCACCGTGACCGGCGACTACTTCCTGCCCGGCGCGACGGTCTACTGGGATGGCCAGCCGCTCCCGACAGCCTTCATCAACGCCACCGAACTCGAGGTGATCGACACCACCGCGATCGAACCCACACCCGGGAACGCAATGGTCACGGTCGTCAATCCGGGTCCGGGCGGCGGAGCGTCAAATGCCGGCTACGTGCGGGTCACACCCGGTGCGACGGCAAGCGACGCCATCCAGCGGACCTGGGACCGCACCGATCAGCCGGTGGACAGCGGCCAGGCGAGCCGCACCTGGATGTGGGGCAACGAACTCACAACTCAGGTGATCGCCGAGGAGTACGCCGAATCTCCAGCCGGTCGCCGGGCTGTCTGGTACTTCGACAAAGCCCGCATGGAGGTCACCAACCCTGACGGTGACCCGCAGTCGGAGTGGTACGTCACCAACGGGCTGCTGGTGGTCGAGATGGTGACCGGCGAGTTGCAGATCGGCGACCAGGCGTTCGAATCCCGTGAACCGGCGGAGGTCAACATCGCCGGTGACCCGGACGATGCCGCCGGACCAACCTACGCAACGATGGCGCTGGTGCTGGACGCCAGCCCGGCGTCGCCAGACGGCAGCGCGACCTACACCCAACGCATCGACCGCAACGGCGTCACCAGCGACGATCCGGCGCTATCTACCTATGACATCCGCCCGGCCTTGATAGACCCGGTGACGGGTCACAGCATCGCGACGCCATTCTGGGAGTTCATGAACTCATCGGGGCCGATCTTCGTCGATGGCGACTACCTGGACGAACGGCTCTTCACCAACCCCTACTACGGGACCGGCCGGCCGATCACCGAACCATACTGGGCTGCGGTGAAGGTCGGCGGCGAGGTGAAAGAGGTGCTGAACCAGTGTTTCGAACGCCGGTGCATGACATTCACCCCCGGCAACCAAACCGGCTGGCAGGTCGAAGCTGGAAACGTCGGCTTGCACTACTTCAGCTGGCGTTACGGCGAAATATCCTCGCTCGTCGCGCCAGGTAGACAGTGCGGACTGGTTATGCCGGAGTGTTCGATCTTTTAAAGAAGGCAGTGCTGGATCGACACTGGCGTGTTCCGGCCTGCTCCGTCCACAGCATCACCATCGATTGAGCGCTACAGGTCCGGAAGAAGCCGCGCAACTACAACCGGCTAAAAACGCCGAACGCTGCGCCTTGCGGATCCCTCAGCACGGCTGCCCGCCCGAAACCGGGGATGTCGGTCGGCATCAACAGCACCTCACCACCGAGTTCTTCCGCTTTCTTCACCGCGGAATCAACATCAGCAGTGGCGATGTAGGAGATCCAGTGCGATTCCGGACCGCCCGAAGGCCAGACATCGCTATCCGATTGCGGTCCGACCAGCCCGGCGACTGGCTGGTTACCGTCCAGCAGCATCGGGTATGGTCCTTCAGTAACCGTTAGCCCGGTAACCGCAGCATAGAAATTTCGCGCACCCTCAAGATCGGTGGTCATGAGTTCATGCCAGTTGAACCCGTTATCTGCATCTGATTCCACCGCTACCACTCCCTTTCTCGTTCGCTAGCGATAGTTTCACTATACATGACACACCGGGCAATTTGAGGTCGCGCCAGCCCTGAAAACCTGAGTCTGGATTCTCTGCTCTGACAAATAGGAGATTGTGCGTATTGGCTGGCTATTCGGCCAGGACGATCACGAAACGAGCAGGGTCGCGTCGCGGCTAGATGCCCGAACGAAACGTATCGCAGCTCTCCAGTTCGCCAGTCTGGTAACCGATCAGGAACCAGCGTTGCCGTTGTTCCGACGAGCCATGAGTCCAGGATTCGGGACTCACCTGCCCCTGGAGACGCTCCTGAATCCGGTCATCGCCAATCGCAGCCGCGGCATCGAGACCGGAGCGGATATCGGTCTCAGTAAGTTCAGCAATGTAGCCGGTTTCAGTGGCATGGTGCGCCCAGAGTCCAGCGTAACAATCAGCCTGTAGCTCTACCCGCACCGCATCACTCTCTGGACCGGTGGCCTGGCTATTCGCCTGCTCCAGTGTGCCAGCCAGATCCTGAACGTGGTGGCCATACTCATGCGCCAGCACATAGGCTTCAACAAACGGCCCGCCCTGCGCGCCGAAGCGAGTCTGTAGTTCCTGGAAGAATCCGAGATCAAGGTAGATATCCTGATCTCTCGGGCAGTAAAACGGGCCAACGGCGGAGCTTGCCATGCCGCATCCGCTTTGCGTGGCATCAGTGAAGAGGATGGTTTCAGACGCTTGATACTGACTGCCACGTTGTGAGAACTCAGTTGTCCAGTAATCCTGAATACTATTGACGTAACCTACGATTCGGCAATCCCGCTCTTCGTTTGCATCAGCCCCGGTCTGGCAGTCTTCGATACTGCTCCCCTGGACAGTGGCGACTCCGGGATTCGACGAGAACTGGCTCGATGAACCGCTGTCGAGCGGGTTGACACCAAGCAACAACGCAACGACAAGAATGATCAGCCCTGCGCCACCGCCAATGCCGCCGATCTTCATTCCTGTGCTTCCCCGGCGATCCTGCACTTGCGAGGGATCCAGCCGCGCCTGCCGATTAAATCTGCTCATGCTCTGCATCCTTGTACGTTGAGCGTTATCAGAACCAACTATTATCGCGAACTACTGTAGGCGACGCTTACCGGTGTTCACATCCACCCTGGTACAGGTTCGGGGTACACCTGAGGGTAGATTCATGAACTGCCTGGCTGACAGGAATAGCGGGCAACCGTGGTCAATGCAGCCTGGTCAGGGCTCCAACCCCGGACGAGCAGCTCGACATGGTGACCACGCCAGCACCGAAGACCTGTGTATTGTTTCCCTGCCCTGACAAATGGGAGATTGTGCGTATTGACCGGCCTGGCGGCCGCTGCTATGGTTCGGAAGTTGCAACAGGCCGGTTCCCTGGTTCCAGGGGTAGCTGTCCGATATCACATCGCGAAACGAGCAAGACGACGTGGCCGAGGTGACGGCGCGGGATAATCTGGATATTGTCGGCGAGCAGACCGTCGATTCAGGCGAGGTCCGGCGTGCCGTGCTGGGTTTGGCCTGGCCGTCGATTATCGAAAATTTTCTGCAAGCCGGACTGGGCTTTGTCACCACCTTGATGGTCGCCCGTATCGGTTCAGATGCCGTAGCCGGGGTTGGTTCCGCCAGCCAGATGCAGATTATCTTCATCTCCGCGTTCTTCTCGCTCTCCATGGGGGCTACCGTGCTGATTGCTCATGCATTCGGCGCGGGGCGGTTGGAGACCGAAGGCACCAGGACGGCCAAGCAATCCATCGCCATCGGCGTCTTCCTGGCGCTGATCTTCACCGTGATCGTCCTGATCAGCGCGGAATGGTTGATGCAAATCGTCGGCGCATCGCCGGGTGTAGTCAAAACTGGCTCCGAATTCCTGCGCTGGACGTCGATCTCCTACGTCTTCATGGCGATCATGTTCATCCTCAGCGGCGCACTGCGCGGCGTCGGTGACACCCGCACACCAATGATGGTGACCATTGTCATGAATGCGTTGAATATCGCTATTGCCTACCCGCTCATTTTCGGCGCTGGCCCAATCCCGGAATCGGGCATCGTCGGCGCGGCCTGGGCGATGAACATCGCGAGGATCTTTGGCGCAGCAGTCATGGTGGCGATTATGTTGCGAGGCCGTCGCGGAATAACGATCGCGGGACTCCAGGGCTGGCGGCCAGATACAGAGCTGCTGAAGAGGCTGGCTGACATCAGCATTCCATCGATGGTCGAATCTATCCTGCGATCTGGCGGACAGATTCTCTTCGTTGTCATCGTCTTTATGCTTGGCACGGCAGTTGTCGCCAGCAATCAGGTGGTGCAGAACGCGATGTTTCTCTCGATGTTCCCCGGTTTCGGGTTCGCCATGGCGGCCACGGCGCTCGTGGGCCAATCGCTGGGCGGCAAGAACATCCCACGGGCAAAGGCTGCAGGTATGACCGCCACTCGCTGGGCTATCCTCTGGATGACCTCAATGGGCGCCCTTTTCGTTATCTTCTCCAGCCAGATCCTTGCGCTTGGTTCTCGCGGATCAGATGCGATTGACAAAGCCATTATCCTCGACTCCGGCACCGAAGCGTTCTGGATCATTCTGTTGATCCAACCGCCGATGGCAATCGGCTTTGTCATGGCTGGCATCCTGCGCGGGGCGGGCGACACCCGTTTCCCGATGATTTCAACTGCGGTGACGATGTGGATCTTCCGATTGCCGCTAGCGTACCTCTTCGCCATCGTGCTTGATCTCGGGCTGGCTGGCATCTATATCGCGATGCTGGTCGACGTCACGATTCTGATGTCGATGAATGTCTGGCGGTACAAGCAGGGTAGCTGGCAACACCGGACCTTGCTGGGCCGTCAACGAACGAGCAGCGATCAACTGACTGATGAGGAGGAGGTCGGAGCGGAAGTTGCGGTCGCCGGTGACTGATTGGACACTCAGAGACCGGACCGGGACGCTCCCGAGGCTGGCGCTGTTGATGACCGGATTGATGCTCTTTGGCCTGGCCATGGCGATGTCGTTGCAGAGCAATCTTGGCGCGAGTTCCTGGACGGTCTTTCACCACGGCATCTCGAAACAGACACCGCTGACCGTCGGCGCCGCCGGAATCGTCGTCAGCATCACGATCCTGGTCGTTGCCTGGCTAATGGGCATCAAACCCGGCCTCGGCACCCTGGCAAACATCCTCCTGATCGGACTCTGGACCGACCTCTTCGTCTTCACCATCCCGAAGATGGAAGCCTACCCGGCGCGAGTGGTCGTGCTGGTTGGCAGCGCGGTGCTGCTGGGGTTCGCCACCGCTATGTATATCAAAGCCGGCTTCGGCGCTGGACCGCGAGACGGGCTGATGCTGGCCTTCACCAGACGGTTCAACATCCGGCTCGGATTTGTGCGCTGGGGAATCGAAATCGCCGTCGTGATCGTCGGGATCGCGCTGGGCGGCGCGTTCGGCATCGGCACGATCCTCTTCGCGATCATCGTCGCGCCATCGGTCGACATCTTCTTCCGCCTCTTCGGCATCAACACCCGGCCTGCGAAACGAACGGTGAGCGACGGTTCGCCAGTTTCGGCGGATTAGTGGCAGGCCACGGTCAGAGTTGGGATACTTTACCTCAGAGGATGAGGACCGGGACGTCGTAGGGGCGAGCCTTGTGTTCACCCTCTTAATTCCGGCATAAGCAAAACCGGGCGAACACAAGGTTCGCCCCTACAGTCGGGTTAGCACTTCGAGTGCAAGATAATCGGGGGAGAGAAAGGACCAGGTGATGGCGTCGGATATTGAGGTACGAACGCCAGCGGAATGTATTGCGGCGCTGGAAGCGATGAAAGACCGTATCTGGCCATTGCTGAAGGCGACGAAAGCCGAATACGATGATCGGGTGCGACCCGGCTACCCGATACTGATCGACGACATCGAAGTCGGCGGCGTCTTCGGTCTGAGCCTGGACCCCGGCTTCGGGGTTTTCTTCATGACCGATGGGCAGCGTGTCTTCGCTGAGCTGCACCGTGTTGCGCTACGGACCGACACCCTCTCGGCAGCCAACAGTGAGAAGTTCAGCGGCCAACCGGTCCAGGAACACCGCGATCTCGACGAAATGAGCGGCGATCTCGAACTGCGCAACCTGATCTCCGAGCTACTCAACCGCTGGAACAATCAGCAGACCGCCATCTTCCGGGTCGATTCATAGCGTCGTCACGCGAATTCCACCCATCCCAATCACTCTCACCGTCTCACTGG
>CAZNYB010000117.1:0-10383 GCA_964577155.1 uncultured Thermomicrobiales bacterium
CAGATCTAGCTGAGCATCGCATGCGCCAGCTATCGCGCCGCCGTTTCCTTCGCTATACCGTCATGGGCAGTGTTGGCTTGATTGTGGTTGAGGCGTTGGCGGGCGTGGCGTTCTACCTGCGACCAAACATCTGGAGACCGGATTTTGGCTTCAAGATCACTGTTGGTCACAACGAGATACCGGCCGTGGGTGATCCGCCAATGACGCACCCTGCCGGCCAGTTTCATCTGGTCAATACTGAAGCTGGGGTGCTGGCTATGTGGACACTCTGTACTCACGGGCACTGTGCGACAGTCTGGGATGAACGAGATCAAAACTTTACCTGCCCCTGTCACGGCGCGTGGTTCGACCGGGTTGGCAACCTGCTTGGCGGTCCGGCACCGCGACCGCTTGACTTGATGTCGGCTGCTATCGATTCCAATGGCAATGTAGTAATAGACACAGGAGACATCAGTCAGCGTGAGCGGTATGAACCGTCTCAGGCTACGCCACTCTGAACGTCATTGCTTGTGCGTTTGCCTGACCGGTCCTGTCGTGGCTAGCGGACCTTGATTGATTTCACGTTGCCCGGGTACCCGGCCCGCAAGGCGATATAGAGGAGATCGGTAGTGCCGATACTGCGACGTCCGGTGAGGTAGTAGTAGCGGCCGCCAGCTCCGGCGACAGCGCCGTACTTTGGAAACTGATTGCCTTCCCAGTACCAGTCGATGACGTTGCCATCCATATCGAGATAGTAGCCATCTTTCGGCACGGTATCGTTACCGGTCGGTAAGAGCGAGACATCAATCGGCGTCTCACCGCGCAGCGCATCCTGGTCCAGCCGGTGAACTCCGGCCGAAGGATCCCGAACGATAGCGTCGCGAAATGAGCGTGGCGCTTCTATTCTTTGCAGCTCTTCCGGCGCTCCAGCGCCTACCGCAATCTCACCCATGGCCAGGTTCCCTTTCCGTCCCGATGTTCACGCCTGTATCAATCTGGTTATGGCAGGACAGCGATAGCGCTTTCCTGACTCCGATCAGTCTACCCCGGACTCGACATCTGCTCACGCACATGCTACACCTGCACCGGTGAAGTGTAATGAATCCGGGAGGGTGTGAGGCAAGCCGGAACGTGCAACTGGCATTCCATCGTAGACACAAGGGCATCTATTACGGCTGGACCATCCTCGGACTGGTCTTTCTTATTGGCCTCTTCACCGCTGGAATCACTCAGGGATTCGGCGTCTTTATCGGACCGATGACCGACGAGTTCGGCTGGTCCCGGGCTAATATCTCGCTGGCCGTCTCCATCTTTGCCATCATGTCGGCGGTTACCCCGCCATTGGCAGGGCGGATCTCCGATCGCTACGGTCCGCGGATCGTGCTCACTATCGGTGTCGCATTCAATGCAATCGGCATGACCTTGATGGCGACCTCCCAGAGCCTCGCGCAGGTCTATATCTTCTACGGGCTATTCATTGGAATCGGCTTTGGGTTCACCGGCGTCGCGGCAACGACGGCGCTGATATCCCGCTGGTTTGTGCGGCGCAGGGGTATGGCATTGAGTTTCGCCGCCGCCGGGTTAGGCGTTGGCCAGTTGTTTCTGACGCCGCTGACGACTGTCATCATCCTGAGATTCTCCTGGCAGGCTGCATTTGCGACGATCGGCATCATGTCGGCTACGCTCATTCCGCTGACGTTTCTGATTCTGCGGCGGGAGCCGCCACCGCATGCTGATGAAGAGCCGGATGAGAAGCTTGGCCCGGATGAGCTAGAAGCGCCACCAACCTGCATCACGAACGAGATGATCCGGGAGAATCTGGATAGCGCCTGGAGTTCTCGCTCCTTCTGGATGCTGGCCAGCGGCTTCATGTCCTGCGGGTTCACGATCTTCTTTCTTACGGCGCACCTGGTGCCGCTGGCAGTTGACAACGGCATCTCCCTGCAACAGGCCGGTTTAGCACTCGGTCTGACTGGTGGCGCGAGCATTGTCTCGAATCTGATGATCGCCGGGTTCTCCGACCGGGTGCCACGCAAATATATTCTGGCCGGGTTATATGGCCTGCGCGCGGTCTCGATCCTGATCCTGTTTGTAGCCTTCAGCGCGCCGATCCTCTACGGCGCGGCGATTCTCTTCGGACTTTCCCGCGCCAATGCCGCCGTAGTCTCCGCGACAACGATCGATCTCTTCGGTCGCAACGCCGTCGGATCGATCGTCGGCTACCTCTTCATGTACCACCAACTCTTTGCCGCCGCCGGGGCATTCTTCGGCGGGCTGGTCTATGACATGTATGGCAGCTACGACATCATGCTGGTGGCCGCGTTCCTGGCGATGGTCAACGGCACCGTGGCCAGCCTTCTGATTCAGGACCGCACACCGGCTAGCCCCGAACTGGATGTTTCGAGGGAACCGGCACTGGCGGCGTAGGATTTCCGGGAAGCCGGGAAGCCGGGAAGCCGGGAAGCCGGGAAGCCGGGAAGCCGGGAAGCCGGGCCGTAACTTGCGAATTAATCGAGGTGGAACTTGGACGAAGATGCTGCCGGGCGAGAACGACGCTACCAGTTGCGAACTACCTTTGACACCGTTGCCAACCACTATGACAGCGCCCGGCCAGGTTACCCGGAAGAGCTGTTCGACGATATCGTCTCTCTTTCCGGGCTTCCAGATAATGGCCGCGTCCTTGAGATTGGCTGCGGCTCCGGCGTCGCCACCGCTCCGATGGCGCGCCGTGGATACCGGATGCACTGTGTCGAGCATGGCGAAGAGCTTGCTGTAGAAGCCCGCCGCAATCTGGCAACGTTTCCCAATGTCCTGGTCGACGCCGGAGCGTTCGAGGATTTCCCGCTGGAGCAGACCAGCTACGATCTAGTCATGGCGGCGACATCGTTCCACTGGCTGGACCAGCCAGCCGGTTACCTGAAGACGGCTGAGATTCTGAAACCCGGCGGCTCATTTGCCATGTTCCGGCACCTGCATGTCAAATCCAGCCAGGACGATAGCTTCTTTGAGGCTGTTCAGGATGTGTACCGGCAAGCGGGCATGAGAGGCGACTTCGTCCTACAGGATCACAGCGCATTCGCCGGGCAGTCTGACGAAATTGAAGCGACTGGGCTCTTTGGACCGGTCAAGGTGCGGCGATACGTCTGGGATAAGGACTACGACGCCGCTGGCTACATCCGGTTGCTCAGCACCTTCTCAGACAACCTCGCGCTACCGGCTGAGACGCGGGCGATGCTCTTCGACGGAATCGTCGATATGATCGACGGCCAGTTCGGCGGCCGGATCGTCAAAGGGTATCTGGTGATTTTGCACGTCGCACCGGTGAGACAGGTTTCTGAGTTGTTTACGGATTGATAGCCTGGTCGGCTCCGGTCAGCGTTGAGGCGAATCATTGCCGCCGCCATCCCGAGCGACGTCATGCCAGGCACCGTTCAGCGTTACCGGGCACGGGTGGCCTGGCGGTGGGCTTCCAGCGTAGCCATCAGCACTTCATCGAGAAACACCGTCAATTCGTTGACCGTTCGGCCGGCGCGACGTGTAGAGAACCGCTCCTTCTCCAGGTATCCGGTGATCGACTGGATTATCGGCCGCCTGAAAAAGAGGAATGCCTCCAGGGTATCGAGACTGGTGAGCCCGGCGCTGGCGGCAATTTCCCCGTATTCCTTGCCTATCGTTTTGCCATCCCTCAGGATCACCTCGCGGTTGCCACGGCCGCTGATGTATCGCATAGCGAGATCAACCAGTTTGCGGCCGAGCGTACGCAGTCCCGAGAGCGTCGTATCATCGTACTGGTGGTACCAGGGGCGAGACGATGCGAGCTCGATGAAGTCTGGCTCGTAGCCAGCCAGTGACATCGAGGTCAGTTGTTGCCGGTTCATCCGTCGCCTGGTGGCTCGATCGCCGGCGACAAAGGCGTGCATGTCGGCTTCGCGGTAGCGCCGGTGACCGCCAGGTGTGCGGAAGACCGGTACCTTGCCCCGGTCGCTCCAGCGTCGGAGGGTCGACTGATCTACGCCAAGGATCTTGCATGCGGCATCGATTGAGAGCCAGCGGTTGTTATTGTCGGTCGAAGACAGCCTCGCCGTTGGTTCTTCTTCCTGGACAATTTGACCTTCGATGGCTTCGCTTTCGATGTCCGGGCGTTCGGAAACTGGCGAATAGGGCATCATCGTGCCTCCTCAAGGTGGCGGAGGTGTCTGCATTATTTCTTCGTATCGGATCAGCTAGCTGGACCTTGGGCATTGTCGCGTCACCTGATTTGCTTGTCAATAGATTGTTTGCATTGTGAGAGGAAAGAGTAGATGAACCGCCAGCCAATCGCGTTACTGCAGTCTGAGGTGCAAGCCTGGGCGGAGGCCTACTGGGACGGCGAATACTGGCCGGTGCATGCCAATCTTGCCCGCCTGACCGAAGAGGTTGGCGAAGTTGCGCGAGCAGTCAACCAGGGTTTCGGGCCGAAACGGGTCAAGACCGGTGAGACCCGGGCAGCTCTTGCCGGAGAACTTGCGGACACGCTCTTCGTGCTGCTCTGCCTGGCAAACAGCGCCGAAATCGATCTGCAATCTGCTTTCGAGGCCGTATTAGCGAAGTACCGGGATCGGGATGAATCAGGCTGATCTTTGAATGTTCTCAGTTAACGTTCGGGTTCTGGCTCGGACAAACGGTTTTTCACCTTGCCGGAAATGCTTGCTGGCTCGAAACGTATTCGTCAACGGTTGCCTACATCTCGACAAATACTTCTTCAAACATATCGAACGCTGACCCGACGACCTTCGGGTCCGGCCGGACAGCGATGTCTGGATCTTTCCCGTCATACGGCAGTGCATGTAGTACATGGCGGATGGAATTGATCCTGGCCCGGCGCTTTTCGTTTGAGTTGACAACCGTCCAGGGAGCTTCTCTCGTGTTGGTGAACTGAAACATCGCCTGCCGTGCTTTGGTGTATTCGTCCCACTTGCCGAGCGAAGCTTCGTCCATCGGACTCAGTTTCCAGCGCTTCAGTGGATCTTCACGGCGCGCGTCAAAACGGCGGCGCTGCTCGTCCTGGTCAACGGCGAACCAGAGCTTGAAGAGTCTGATGCCGCTGTTGACCAGGCTTCTCTCCAGTTCAGGCGCTTGCCGCATGAATTCAGTGTATTCATCTGGCGTGCAGAACCCCATTACGATTTCGACGCCTGCCCGGTTGTACCAGGAGCGATCGAAGAAGACGATTTCTCCATAGGTCGGCAGGTGGTTGATGTAGCGTTGAAAATACCACTGCCCCTGCTCCGTCTTACTCGGTTTCTCAAGCGCAATGTGCTGTGCCCCGCGCGGATTCAGATGTTCCCGGAACCGCTTGATCGATCCGCCTTTCCCGGCAGCATCGCGACCCTCGAAAATGATGACGACCCGTTCGCCGGACTCTTTGATCCAGCGCTGCATTTTGAGCAGTTCAATCTGCAGATCGCGCAACTCTTTTTCGTACGCTTTGCGCTTCAGCCGTTTCGAGTAGGGCGCTCCAAGTGATTCGCCGGTTGCGTTTACTGCCATCACGTCCGCTCCTGATTCCTGATCGATGCGGTCAGTCCCGTCAATTGCCTGGCGTACGTTCCTCAAGAACTAGTGTAGCGCACTGATTTTGCCTATCGTCAACCTGCGTCGGCAAGCGGCGCGGTGGCAAAGACGACATGAAACGGCTGGCAGTAAATGACAACGCTCATGGAGCCGTCGATATCCGTGCCGGCCGGAATCTCGTAGTTCTGGTTGCCAATGTTGCCTTTCAGTTTCCCGAGGTCGATGTAGCCTTCATCGAGCAGTGCTCCCGAACGGGCATTCTCATGTCGAGCCAGCAGCACATGAAGGTCAGGTCCGTTTGTGACGTCCAGGTTTTCCAGACGAAGGACGTAGCTGCCATCATCCAGCTGGTAAATCGTCGCCTGCCCGCTGCCCTGGTGAATCCTGTCGATCCCGGCAAATTCACCGCTTTTGACGATCGTCGCCTGGCGCATCTCGTCCGCCATTTGCTCTTCCATCGGCGCGTCAACCATAGCCATGGCGGACATGGCATCTTCGACCTGATCCTGCGACATGTTGTCTGGCACTGTCGCTTGAGCGGAGAAGGGGAACTCCTCGTTGACTTCTTCGTCAATGAAATACGGGGAAAACAGCCACCAGCCGATGGCGACGATCGGGATGAGCGCCAGGGCTGCGACGACAACAATCAGACGATTTCGGGTCATCTTGGCTCCTCTGTTCTGTGACCAACCACAACGACAAGATGCTAATCAGGATGAACGAACCGGCTTACGGAAATGCTACCGGATGCTTACAAAACGATTACCGGTACCCTGAACCTCCGACGCCCTGTCTGCCAGGGTGATTTTCTCAGTAGTGCGATCTGGCAGGCTATTGCTTTTCGGATGCTAGTGGACCTCGAGATTGCGCAGCCAGGCATTGACCTGGGCGACTGCCAGGATGGGGAGGAGTTCGTGGCAGCGGCATTACTTGTTGTCTGGAGGTTTGCGGAAGATAAAGAGAACGGCCCCAACGAACCTTTCGAGTCGACGCTTCATGAAAGGCCGTTGTTGTTTCTGACCCGTAGGTCGATGATGAAACAACCCGGTATCTATCACGCTCGCGATATCAATCTCTTGATATCACCGCCAGCGAGTGCCGAGAGGTCTGGTACAAACCAAATAACAAAAGTTACTGGTGATGCGTACTTGAACATCTCAACTACTGCTAGCCCGATTGCAACCACTTGCGCGTTTGCATCCGGTGCGCCGATCCGACGTAATCCATCGGGACCGTGGGAGGAATATACACGAGCCTTGACCGCGTGTCAAGAGTTTTGAAGAACCAACCCCGGCATCAAATTTGCGATGCTAGCGGGTGAGCAGATGTGGGTCGGCTAGATACTGTAGAGCCGGTTCCGGAGATCTTGAATCTCCCGGCGCAGGGTCGCGTCGTTGCCGACCGTTTGCTCGATTTTCGCGATACCGTGCATTACCGTCGAGTGATCCCGGCCGCCGAGAATCTTGCCGATCTCGGCAAGCGGTGTGGCGGTCTCTTCTCGTATCAGATACATCGCGATCTGCCGCGGCCGGACAATGTCCTTGCTGCGACCGCGGCCGCGCAACTCACTCATGGAAACGCCGAATTGACTGGTGACCTCGCTGACGATCCGGTCCGGAGTCAGTTGTGTGCGCTTTGCTTCGAGTTCCGCGTCGGAAAGCGCCTGCGCGGCAATGCTCATTGAGATCGGTTGATCGAAGAGGTGCGCCAGGGCGATAATCTTGTTCAGCGCGCCTTCCAGTTCACGGATATTGCTCTGTACCCGGCGGGCGACATACTCAAGCACCTCATCCGGCACCTGTATGCCAAGCATTTCGCCTTTTCGGCGGAGAATCGCCTGCCGGGTTTCAAAATCCGGCGGCTGGATGTCGGCGATCAGGCCGCCTTCGAAGCGGCTTCTCAGCCGGTCTTCCAGCGTTTTGATTGCTTTCGGCGGCCGGTCTGAGGAGAGGATGATCTGGCGGCCGGACTGGTAGAGTTCGTTGAAAGTATGGAAGAACTCCTCCTGGGTGCTCTCCTTACCGGCGATGAACTGGATATCATCGATCATTAATATGTCGATTGATCGGTAACGGGTGCGGAACTCCTCGGTCTTCTGCTCCATGATGGATTTGATCAGCTCATTGGTGAACCGTTCAGACGAAACATAGAGCACCTGCATATTGTCGTGTATTTCCATAGCGTGGTGCCCGATCGCGTGCAACAGGTGTGTCTTCCCCAATCCGACGCCACCGTAGAAAAAGAGCGGGTTGAATGATTGCGATGGACTACCCGCCACAGCCGTCGCGGCAGCGTGGGCCAGCCGGTTAGATGAACCGACGACGAACGACTCAAAGGTGTACTGAGGATTGAGGCCATGGTGCATGGCGGGCGTCAGTTCCATCTGCTGCGTTTGCTGAGCCGGTGATCGTTCAGCTTGCTGTTGTTGCGCCGCTGGCGGAACCGGACGCTGCTTGCGCCGTGGCGTTCGCTGCGTTGCGCCCCGGACGACGTATTCAACCTCTACCGGCCGGTTGATCAACGTCGATAACGTCTCGCAGATCTGACGGTCGAACTTCGAACGTAGCTGCTCGACGGCAAAGGTGTTCGGGGCAGAGATAGTTGCCTGGTTGTGCTGGATGCCTACCAGAATGGTCGAACGCAGCCAGGTCTCAAAATTCGCCCGGGAGATCTGACCTTCGAGATCGGCAAGAGCAGCTTGCCAGACCTGCTGGATCCTGACATCCGTTTCTTGATCTATTGCCATCGTAGCCGACTTCCTGCCCGCGAGTGCCGGCGACTGAATACCGCTAGCGACCGCCGTCACCTGTGTGTACGTACACTTAGCTGTGAGTGTAGCATCCACAATACTACGCCGCCAGTGGGAACCAAGACAAGATTTGTCTGGTTGTCACATAGATGGTCATGAATGACACGGGCCGGGCTCTCAGGCCCGGCCCATATGGGAAGGGGAGGGGTGGAGCAAATTACTATTCGTATTACTCCACTATGTGTCAGAGAGAGTAATTCGACGGTGGGGACTCTCTCACTTATATATACGAACGAGAACCTGCTTTGGTTGCGTGTTTTCCGGTCAATTCTGTAGAAATCTCGCATTTTAACAATAATTGGTCCCGTGGCAACTGTACGGTCACTCCTCGATCCACTACTATCTTGAGCGGAAACGCTCCTACACCGTGTGCCAGCTCCGGAACGGGCAAGGAGAGAAATGGAGGAACCTGTGCCGAGAACGGTAAGAATCCGGCTCAACGCCGTCATCGTCGCCGTGACGGATGAGGTTCCCCGAATTCTGACGCTGCGCAATATTCCCGCCCCGTCACTGCCGTATGGTCCGCTTGACATTGATGGCGATCTGACGCTGGAGCTTGGTCTCCGCCGCTGGGTACGGGAACAGACGTCGCTCGAGCTCGGTTACGTGGAGCAGCTCTACACCTTCGGCTCGCTCAACCGGGAACCGGCACAAGACGAACGTATTTTGTCCGTTGCCTACCTGGCGCTGATTCGTGAGAAACAGTTGCCTCGTGAAGGCGCAGCCTGGTGGCAGGACTGGTACAAACTGTTTCCCTGGGAGGACTGGCGTGCCGGGAAACCTGAACTCATCGACTGCAGCATCATCCCACAGTTGAGCCGCTGGGTATCAGACGCGGAAGCCGCTGAGCAGCTACGTCGTCGTCGGGAACGGGTGAACATCGCTTTCGGTCTAAGCGGCGCGCCCTGGAACGGGGATCTTGTGCTCGACCGCTATGAAATCCTCTATGAAGCGGGGTTGGTCGAGGAAGCCCACCTGGACCGGCAGTGGCTAACTGGCCGGGAGCATGCGGGCGAAGCCGTCCCGCTGCCCAGCCGGTCCCTGGCGTTCGATCACCGGCGGATTGCTGCGACGGCGCTCGGCCGGATCCGGGGCAAAATTCAGTACCGGCCAGTTGTCTTCGAACTCCTGCCTGAGACGTTTACCTTGCTGCAGCTGCAGCGCATTGTCGAAGCGCTGGCAGGTGTCCGCATTCATAAACAGAACTTTCGCCGCCTGGTAGACCGGAGCGGGTTGGTTGAGGGAACCGGATTGCGTGAGGCCAGCACCGGCGGGCGCCCTGCCGAGCTGTTCCGGTTTCGGCGTGAAGTGCTGCTGGAGCGTCCCGCGCCAGGGGTCGGGCTGCCGGGTATACGTGGCTGACATGTCCCCCGGGTTGTTTGCGTATCGCTGAAATAAAAAAGCAGATTGCCCGGGATTGCCCGGACAATCTGATTGTGAGCATTGAAGTCAGGAAGCCATGGTTGGCAGGTACTCGGCGAGCTTGTCGAAGCTCTGGCTCCAGCCGTGTGAAGCTCCGTCGATGTTCTCGACCGATGCGCCTTCAAATCCTGTCTGTTGCAGGGTGAACCTCGTTTTGCCGTCAACGTCTTCGAATGTTGCGACAAGTTCGGTTTCTCCCGACCAGTCACCATCCATGCCGAGCTGAGCTGGTGTGACGAAGTTGCCTTCTTCATCGGAGACGAAACAGGTAGAGACGACCCGCTCCGGTTCGATGACTTCGCTGTACACACCTTTTAGCCACATTTCGAATCCGTCTTGCGATCGCATGCAGAAATGAAATTCTCCACCGGTCCGCAGATCGATCGATATCGTTGGGATGGTGAACCCTTCAGGTCCCCACCACTGCCGCATGTGTTCCGGATCGGTCCAGGCTTTGTAAACCAGCTCTCGCGGCGCATCGAACACTCGTTCGATAAAGACTTCGGTTTTGGCCTGTGTTCCTTCTACCATTGATGTTTCCCTTTTGTTTTCTCACACTTCGCCAGCGGTGTCCGCCAGCAACAATTAACATTCTCATTGCGGATCGGTTTGCGCCGGTC
>CAZNYB010000118.1:0-10272 GCA_964577155.1 uncultured Thermomicrobiales bacterium
GTGGATTCACGAATGATGAGTTCGGGCTCGGTCAAATCCGCTCGCTGATCGGCAGGCTGGCCGTTGATCTCAGCGAGGAGCGCGAGGAACGCTGATGATCCCATCCTGCGCAATGGGATTGCGACTGTTGACAATGGCGGCGAGACGATGCTTGACACCTCGGCGCCTCCGAAGCCGATGACGGCGACATCATCTGGCACTCTGACTCCACGTGCAGCCAGCTGGCGGGTAACGCCGATCGCAGGAAGGTCATTGGATGCAAACACCGCGTCAAATTTTAGATCGCTGTTGACAATGCTTTCGGTAACCTCGTGACCTCGCGCAAGCAGATCGTGGAAGTTCCGTCCGCCAAGCTGTTCAGACTGGAATATGAGTCCCGGTTCAAAGGGAATATCTGCATCCGCAAGAGCACGCTTGTACCCTCGCAACTTATCCGCGTCGACGTTACTTTCGCGTTCAAGTCCGAGGAATACGATGGCTCGCCTGCCTTGATCGATCAGGTGGTGGGTGGCGAGGTAACTACCGGCTTCATATCCAGGCCAGATATCCCTTCCGCCAGTTGCAGGTACTTCGCGGTTGACTAGGACAAGTGGTAGATGACCACCTGAAATTTCTTCAACCATTTCGTCAGTCATGTGTGAACCGAAGCTGATAACTCCGGCGACCCGATGGCCGCGCATTCTTTTGATTGCGTTCATCTCCCGGTGAGGATCACCGTCAACGTTGCAAAGGAAGACGTTGTAACCTTGCTTGTTCGCTGATTCTTCAACCCCGCCGACTATTTGTGGGAAAAATGGCTGATCGATATTTGGCACTGATAGGCCAACAACCATCGTCTTATTCGTTACCAGACTTCGCGCAAGACTGTTTGGTTGATATCCCAATTCGGCTATTGCATTCAATACTCGCTGGCGTGTTGCCGGAGCGACCTCATCTTTATTGTTGATGACCCTTGAGATGGTCTGCTTCGAGACATTGGCGTGTTTCGCAACGTCAATCAAGGTAGGTAACTTTTGTGACTCGTTGATCGATCGCGCCATCTGTCAGAACCTGATTTCTTTTTTATCCTGAACTCGTCCAGTCGAAGATCAGGATACCACTCGTATCAGAACAACAATCTAGCTTCTTTGGATTGAATAACGCCGGAGAGTATGCTACGGTGTGAACGATACCGGTAACGATAACATCTGACAGAGGAGGAGTGTTCAACCGATGGAAAAGCAAACCACGGACTCGCTATTCGAGCAGATCCAATCTAAGAAACTCGACCGGCGAGATGTGCTCAAACGCGGGGTAGCTCTCGGTCTTTCTGCCCCGGTTCTGGCTGCATTGCTGGCTGCCTGCGGTGGCGATGATGACGAAGAACCAACAGCAACAGATTCGGGCCAATCTTCTGGAGCAACCGAGGCAAGTTCGGACACCACAGCCCCCGCGGAAGAATCACCTGCTGCAACTGAATTAACCGATGAAGCAACGGAAGCGCCCACCGAACCGGTTGATTCGTCAACTCCGGAACCAACAGATGAACCAACGGCAGCGGAAGGTGGGGAAGCCAGCGAACGAAGTGGCACACTCAATATCCTCTGGTGGCAAGCTCCAGTGCTACTCAACGGTCATCTCACAGTCGCCGGTAAAGATATTGGCGCAATACTGACCTGCATGGAGCCACTGGCCCATGTCGGTCCCGACGGTGAGCTTGTTCCGTACCTGGCAACGGAGATACCAAGCGTCGAGAACGGTGGTCTGGCGGAAGATCACTCCAGCGTGACCTGGAAGCTTCGAGACGACGTGAAATGGCACGATGGCGAAGACTTTACCGCTGAAGACGTTGTGTTTACCTTCGAGTATCTGAGTGATCCAGCTACGAACGCAACGACACTAGGTTTTTACAGCGATGTCGATTCGGTTGAAGCAATTGATGACTACACAGTTGAAGTCGTCTTTAAATATCCTGTCGCGCCGTGGTTCAATCCGTTTGTTGGTAGCGGTGGAACGATTCTGCCAGAGCATGTGCTCCGTGATTTTGTTGGCGCAGAGGCGGAATTTGCTCCATTCAATCTGATGCCAGTTGGCACCGGTCCTTTCAAAGTCGTCGAATTCAAGCCCGGCGATGTCGCGGTGTATGAAGCATTTGACGATTACTGGGACACCGGAAAACCGCACTTTGATCGAGTTGAACTCAAAGGCGGCGGGGATGCGGCCAGTGCGGCAAGAGCAGTGTTGCAATCTGGCGAAGCCGACTGGGCCTGGAATCTACAGGTTGAAGCTGTAGTTCTGGAGGAGATGGCTGCCGATGGTAGCGGACAACTCGTTGTCTGGCCTGGAGCTGGCACCGAAAAGCTGGTCATCAACCATTCTGATCCAGAAACCGAGCTTGACGGACAACGATCGAACAGGAATGTCCCGCACCCGCATCTGAGTGTTCTTGAGGTTCGCCAGGCGCTTGCGCTTGCGATACCTCGCGATGAAATCGCAGAAGGTCTCTATGGGTTTGCTGGAGCGCCGACCGGCTACACGATGAATGAGAATCCCGCCTTTAATCCGCCTGGTATCACCTGGGAATATGATCTGGACCAGGCGAATGCGATGCTCGACGAGGTAGGCGCAACGCGTGGTGACGACGGAACCAGAACACTGAACGATCGAGCAATGAACTGGATATCGTCTGCTTCAACAAACTCACTCCGCCAAAAAGAACAGGCAATTATCAAAGAATCGTTTGCCGAACTCGGCATCAATCTCGAGATCGCAGCCATTGAGGCTAGCGTTTACTTCGACGCAGCCAATAATGATTCGTTCCAGCATCTCTACTACGATTTTGGCATGGAAAGAAATTCCGGTGGTTTGTATCCCATCCGGTGGTACTTGCGGTACTACTCCGGCGATCCGGCAGTGAACATCGCCCAGTTGGAGAATGAGTGGTCGGGACGTAACTTTGGCCGTTATCAGAATGCCACCTTCAACGATCTGTACGATCAGGCGCTGGAAGAACCTGATGTCGACTTGTACATCCCGATTTTCCAGGAGATGCAGCAACTCGTCGTGGATGATGTAGCAGACATCGGCCTTGTTACGACCAATAATGTTGCTGCGGCAAGTGAAAACCTTTCCGGGTTCGAACCCTCGCCGTTTGCTGTTGATGTCTGGGACATCAAGAATTGGACCAGAAGCAGCTAACAACATATGGGTAAGACCTCAGCATGGGAAGTAGTTGGAATCATACCCTGGCACTATCAGAAACCGGTGAAACCGCGTGCGAGGATCTTGCCTTGGAAAACATGATTGTCTGCCCTGAACCGCTGGCTGCTGCGGCAGGAGCTGAGATCTTCGCCGCCGGTGGAAATGCGGTCGATGCTGCGATCGCTGCTGCATTCGTACAGGGCGTTACGAACCCGCTGATGTGCGGAGTCGGCGGGACGGCGCTTATTCAGTACTACGATCGTGCCACTCACACTCAGGTCGCGATCAACGGGGAAGTCGAAATCGGCTCCCTGCCAGTGCCTGAACACTGGCAGGGAGAGTTCCTGGGTCGCTCTGAAACCATCGGCCGGTATATTCTCGAAAGTGAAGCCAATCAAGTCGGTCACCAGTCGGTCATGGTCCCGGGTTTCGTGAGGGCTTGCAACGAAACGCTAAAACGATATGGAAGTGGCTCAGTCTCCTGGGCGGATGTCCTGCTGCCAGCGATCGAACTGGCTCGGTACGGATATGACATCTATCCGTACATCGCCGATTTCTGGAAACTGGATACTGGCGGGGACGTTACCAATGCGAGACCTGGCTATCCTGAGCTAGCAGTGAAGCTCAATGCGACAAGCGGCGCAAGGAATATTTATCTCAAACCTGATTTATCGGCATTCGCAGTCGGCGATCGAATTATCCTCTCAGATTACGCGGCCACCCTTCAACAGCTGGCCGATGCTGGCGGAGAGGACTTTTACAGCGGTGAGATTGCTCATACCGCCATACGGGACTTTCAATCGCACCAGGGACTCTTTTCAGCAGTTGATCTGGCTGAGTATGCTGCACTGGACCAGGATCTGATTCATCTGGACTACCGCGGCTACAGAGTATCGAGTCCTGGACCACCGGCCAGCGGAATTCAATCAATCGAGATGTTGAAGCTCCTCGAACGTTTCGATCTTTCAGCGATCACACACAATAGCGTGGAATATATCGATCTCCAGGCGAGGATTCAGCGGGCTAGTTTCAGCGACAATGTTGCACTGAAGGGAATGAGTTTTGAGTCTGGCTCAGCATTTACCAGACAGATCCTCAGCGAGGAACATATCACCGACTGGGCAGATCGCATTTCAACTGGCGATCGAGTTGAAGTCGTCGGCGGCGCAATCGACCCTGGTACAACACATCTGACTGCCATTGACGCAGACCGGAATGTGGTTGCATTCACTCATTCAATCGGTTCAATCGCCGGATCCGGCGTTGTCACTCCCGGGCTTGGGTTTTTATGGAACAACTTCCTCGGTCACTTTCATCCGATTGCAGGACACGCCGACTCGATTGTTCAAGGTCGCAAACTCGGAGGTCTACTGCCGATGATTGTTTTTAGAAATGAGACGCCATACATTGGCATCGGCGCTCCTGGCGGAAGCCGCATCATTACAGCTGTCACCCAGGCAATCGTGAATGTTATTGATTTCGGAATGGATATGGCGACGGCAGTTGCTGTACCTCGCTTTCACAGCGAAGAGCGCCAGCTACTTTTTCTCGAACCAGAGCTGTACGACACGGTCGGTGGTCAGTTAGCTCGACTCGGGAACGAAGTCGAAAGCAGCACTTATATGTCTCGAGTTCAGGCCATCCGCATCAATGAGTCAGGGAATCTTGAAGCTGGCGCTGACCCTCGCGGTGGCGGTGGAGTCGGAACGTTTTCAACGCCTGCCTGATAGCAGGTCTGTCGACCTCGTACCCTCTGAGCAGCGCGTCAGTTTCCAGCGGCAATTCCGATACCAAACGGATCGGCTCCTCCATGCCGAATCCCAGTTTCAGGATTCAATGTCACTCCGGTTGGACTGGCAAACGCACGTGGCGCAAACGTAACGTTGGCAGGGACAATGTTGTGACCCATCTCCTGGAGTTTGGAACGGGTATATTCGCTTATTCTAGAATCCACTAGCAGTTCATCCGGGCTAGATGCGTCGATGAGCGGTGAGGCGCAGGCGGACTGGATATCCATCTCGAAGTCGATGACGTTCAATGCCATCTGCAGGCAGGTGTCGATGATTCTGCGCCCTCCTGGTGCGCCAACACCAAGAACTGGAACTCCATCGCGAGCAGCAATAATGTGAGCCATGTTTGAGGCTGGTCTCTTCCAGGGAGCTATAGAATTGGCGCGCCCGGGAATGGGTTCAAACAGATTCATGGAGTCATTCAAGAGTACGCCGACACCTGGCACGGTTACGCCTGATCCAAAGATCAACGTAAGTGTCTGGGTAACTGAGACCATATTTCCATCTTTGTCAACAACCGAGAGATGGGTTGTGCAACCGTCATCGACCGCCACAGGTCGCTGGGCGATGCCTGACTTGCCACGAACGATGCCATCCCCACCTTGCGGTCGCGAGGCGCGAGCAGAATCAATCTCCTGTCGACGTTGTTCGCCGTATTCGTTGGACGCGAGTTTCTCCCAGTCGATACTGACGAAGTCAGGATCGCCGACATAGGCAAACCGGTCCGCGAACGCACGCCGGCTTGCTTCGGCAATGTGGTGAAGTGATGTTGCGGTATTGAATCCGGTGCTCCGAATGTCCAAACCGTCCAGGATATTAAACGTTTCGGCCAGCGTGATGCCGCCACCCTGGTATGGGATCAGCAGGAGATCGTAGCCATGATAGTTGACGACGATAGGGTCAACTTCCACCGGCTCGTATTTAGCCAGGTCTTCGGCGCTTAACAGCCCGCCCATACCCTGGATATGCTCACCAATGCGTTCGGCGACTTCACCTCGATAAAATCCATCTGGACCATGTTCTGCAATTTTACGGAGTGTTTGCGCCAGTTCAGGCTGAAAAATTCTAGGCGGAGCTACCCCAAACAGCGGAGCGGGAGGTCTTCCATTGTTCAAAAAGATTCGTTCGGTTTCTTTATCTCTCTGGATGACATCATGTTGAGAAGCCAGGAGCATCCCGTTGTACCAGTTGATCTCGAAACCGTTCTCAGCGAGGCTGATAGCAGGCTGGAGAACAGCGCCAATATCCCTGGCGCCATATTTGAGAACGGCTGAGGATATACCGGCGACCATCCCCGGAACGGTACATGAAAGCGGGCCGTACGCGTTTGCTTGATCTTTAACTCCACCGAAACCAACGACCGATCGTTCCTCACCAGTCAACTCGTACATATCAGCGGTCGCTCGTTGCGGGGCTCGTCCAAAGTAATCAATGACTGTTCGAGTGCCATCAGCCAGGTGGATGGTCATGAACCCGACTCCACCGACACCGCTCATCCACGGCTCTGCCACACCAACCGCGAAAGCAGCTGTCGCGGCAGCATCAACAGCATTGCCACCATCTTCAAGTATCTTCAAGGCAGCGTACACTGCTTCCGGGTGTTTTGCGGCAACCATTCCGTTCTTTGAAACCGCCAGCGATCTGGATACCTGCAGTGTTGTTTCGTTTGTCATTGCAATCTAATACCTCTCTCCGCATGTCACGTCAGGATCTTGCATCGTCGAACTGCACATGCGATCTACTCGCCGCTGGTCTCATTATCGAAGCCGTGGATCAAGCCGGTCTCGTAATGCGTCGCCGAGGATATTGAACGCTAGCACAGCCATCGAGATAAACAGGGCTGGCCAGAAGACTCCCCACGGGTGTTGACTCATAAAACGGCTGGCCTGCTGGATCGATCTTCCCCAGGAAGGAATATCTGGAGGAGGACCCAGTCCTAGAAAACTGAGACCGGATTCCAAAAGAATCGCGGTTCCCATAGCCAGGGAAAATTGCACGATTGATGGAGCCAGGATATTCGGAAGAATGCCAATAAAAATGATACGCAGTGAAGTACAGCCGATCGCACGGGCGGATAAAATGTAGTCATTTTCCTGCACGGTAAGGGTTGTGCTGTAGGCAATTCGTTGAAACCTGGGCGCATAGAGCAAGGCAATCACAAAGATAACGTTTTGAACTGATGCTCCCCAGAAAGAGATGACGAAAATAGCCAGCAGGATCGGAGGAAAACTGAGAATGGCGTCTGCCATTCGCATCAGAATCGTATCAACCGGGGATCGAAAATAAGCAGCCATCATCCCCATCGTTACACCTATCGCGGCGGCAATGAC
Organism: uncultured Thermomicrobiales bacterium; assembly: GCA_964577155.1. Taxonomy (GTDB): domain Bacteria; phylum Chloroflexota; class Chloroflexia; order Thermomicrobiales; family CFX8; genus CAZNYB01. The sequence goes on from CAZNYB010000118.1 coordinate 7,301, forward strand.
GACGCTCGTGAGACTGACGATGAGCGTCAATCTAGCGCCGTAGATTATTCTCGCGAACAGGTCCCGTCCAAATTCATCAGTTCCGAAGAACCCACCTTCCCCAGGAGGCAAGAGCCGTTGATCGGCTCGGATTTCAGCAGGATCACTGCTGGTGATGAGCGGTGCGGCAACGGCTGCGACACACAACAAGATGATGAAGCCGCCGCTTATCAATACCCTTGGGTTGGTGAAAAACCATTTCAGCCAGTCCTCCAGCATCTCAATTCTGGCTGATTTTCTTCTGGCAAGTTGCAGTTCCGTTGCGCCTGCAGTCTGCAGATCTTCCATTTCGCTCCCTTATTCGTGCCGGATCCGTGGATCGAAGAAAGCGTAGGAGATGTCTGTCAGGAAATTAATTAGCACAAATATCGTTGCAACTACGAGTACCACACCTTGAACCACTGGATAATCGCGTACCCCGATCGCCGTCAACAGGTAGGTATTGACACCCGGCCAGTTAAAAATGGATTCAACCAGGACGCTTCCGGCGAACATCGCTCCGAATTGCAGGGCGACAATCGTGACTATCGGCAACAAGGCATTGCGGAGGACATGCCGGTACAGGGTGGTCAGTTCGTTCAGCCCTTTAGCCCTCGCCGTTCGCACATAGTCCAGTCCCATTTGTTCCAGCATCGACGAGCGCGTCATTCGCATCGTAATTGCCATTGGACCGAGTGAAAGAGCAACAATCGGCAGAATGCTCCGTTTGATGTACTCTGGAAAATCTTCTCTCGGATCGACATAGCCATTCGCAGGCAGCCAGCTGAGCTGGATGGCAAAGATGTAGACCAGGACAAGCCCGCTGACGAAGACAGGGATGGAGAATCCAGCCAGCGCGAATGCGGAAACCATCGGGTCGACAGTTGTGGTGCGATACCGCGCGGCGATGATTCCGAGCGGCATTCCAACGATTACAGCAAGGAAGATCGCCGGGACAATGATGAGTAATGTGCGGGGCAGGCGAGTGGCAAGATCGGAGGAAACTGATCGACCACTGACGAACGATTCACCAAAATCGAGCCGGACAATACTTCCCAGGTAGTCAACGTACTGGACATAGAGTGGCCGGTTTAAACCGAGACGCTCACGTACCCGTTCTACATCTTCGGCGGATGGATTCGCATCTATGCCACCAAGCACAGCAAGAGCAGGGTCTCCTGGTAGCAGGTGCAGCAACAGGAAGACGAAGGTGACAATCAGATAGAGCAAAACCAGGGTAGAGATCAATCTTCGGATTAGATAAGCACCCATGGTGAACCACCCCGCTCAGCTCGTGTCACATTAAGGGTAACGAAGAGGGGCAACTCCAGCTGCCCCTCTCTAAGAACTAGTTCAACTTACTGTTCTATCCAGACGTTCTCCAGAAATGCTTCGGAGCGCAAGCCCAGTCCAGGGATGCGAGTGTAGCCATTTACTTCGACTGCCATCGCTTCCGCCTGCGGCCGGAATAGGATGAAGATCCACGGCGCCTCTTCTAACAGTGCGGTCTCGAATTCGAGATAAATCTCCTTGCGAACGGCTGGATCCGTTTCTTCTCGACCACGCGCAAGAATTTCGTGGAACTCTTCGTTTTCGTAGTTGATGCCAGCAGCGTGTGCTGTGCCGCCAATATCAAAGTACACACTGTAGTAGTCTGGATCCGGATAGTTCAAACTAAGCCCATCCTGCATCATCACGTACTCGCCAGTGGTGCGTTTTTCAGTAAGCGTCGGGACGTCCTGCTGAATGAAGTTAATGGTGAAGCCAAGATCTTCCAGCTGCTGCGCCACAACCTGGGCGGTATCTGAGTGGACACTGATCGAGGTGACGGCAAAGTCCAGTGTAACGGTAGATGGATCGACACCGGCTTCTGCAAGCAACTCCTGGGCAAGTTCGGGATCGTATGTCCAGTGCCCGTCCAGCTCTTCCTGGTTCCACGGTGAACCAGGCGGGAAGAGACCGCTCGTGATAGGCAAGCCTTCACCGCCAAACGCCACGGCGATAACAGCCTCTCTGTCAATTGCATAGTTCAGCGCTTGCCGGACGAGTTTATCGTCCAGCGGCGGCACGTTCACGTTAAGCCGCACAATGTTGTAGGTGTCAAACCCTTTGAACAGATCATAGTCGGGATTCTCGTCCAGTTCAGCCATGTTCTGCCACGGGACATACTCGACGAAGTTAATATCTCCGCTTAGAAGGGCGCTTACTCTGGCGTTGTCGTCCGGAATCGGTGTTTGGTTTATCGTGTCGAGGTATGGCAGCCCTTCGATCCAGAAGTTGGGGTTCTTCACCAGTGTGTATCGGACTTCCGGCTCAAATGAATCGAGCATGAATGGACCTGTGCCATTCATTTCCCGTGCTGGATCGACGCCTGATTCCAGCCACTCTTTGCTGGCGATACCAACTTCATTTGTCGCCAGCACCGCCAGCAAGGTTGCGTAGGGAGACACGAGCGTGACATTCAACGTTGCATCATCAGCTGCTTCATAGGAATCAATGTTCGATAATTCTGTCCGACGAGCCAGTCCGTTTGCCTCATCTAGAATCCGGTCAAAGTTAGCTGCGAAATCTTCGGCTGTCAGGCTCTGGCCTTCATGGAAGACGACGCCTTCCCGGACAACGAATGTATATTCGAGGCCATCGTCCGAAATTTCCCAGGTTTCTGCCAGACCACCGATCAGGTTCCCGTCGAGATCATAGGTGATGATCGTGTCATATACATTTCCTTGCAGCGACGAAGAGCTTGCTCCATAGGAGATGTGCGGATCAAAACCGATAGCGTCACGAAGCAGACCAAAATTCAACGTTCCGCCTGCCGTGCCTTCGCTCGAAGCCTGACTACCACTGTCTGCCTCGGTCGCTGTTTCTTCGCCTTCCGAACTGCTTTCCTCTGTGGTTTCAGTCATTTCGGAAGTGGCTTCGGCAGTGTCGTCAGCTGATGTCTCGGTTGCGTC
>CAZNYB010000119.1:0-1879 GCA_964577155.1 uncultured Thermomicrobiales bacterium
CATGCCTGGTAGGCGCGGATGGCGCGTTCGTTGTCAGCGTGAACCCAGAGCCAGACACGCCGGAAGTTGCGATAGCGAAAGGCGTACTCCAGCAGCAGCGTCACCGATTCACGGCCATACCCCTGGCTCCAGTACTCCTTGTCACCAATCGTGATGCCAAGGCAGGCTGTCCGCGACGTGTCATTGAAATCGAACAGCCCGCACTGGCCGATGAGCTTCCCGTCGACTTCGATGGCGAACTTCGCGCCGTCCCGACCGCCCTTGGCCCACTCGCGTTCGAACTCTGCCTGGAGACGTTCGATCGCCTGCGGCATCGGCGGATCCCCGCCACCGGCTAGCTCGACCTCGAGATCGTTGTTGAATTCCCAGAGCCGGGGCAGATCATCCTGCCGGACACCCCGCAATATGACACGTTCTCCGCGCAGCATAGGCGTGGCAGCTTTCACTGAAGACCAAGATGGCCACAATCTCGTTAGCTCGCCCGAACGGCGTCAGCGATCTTCTCGGCTACCGCACAGATGGTGAAGTGCAGATTAGCACGCGGGCTGTACGGGAAGATCGAGGCGTCAGCAACGCGCAAGCCTTCGATACCATAAACCCGTCCTTGATTATCGACAACAGCCATTGGATCGTCCGCCGGACCCATCCGGCAGGTCGAAGATGGGTGGTGTGTTGTGCCGACCGTCTCTCGCATCAGGCTTCGTAGTTGGTCGCGGCTGTGCCAGTCCAGCGCATCCGGATGCCGGGTAAGGTAGTTCTCTGTTGGCGGCAGTTCGACCAGACGATGGGCTATTTCGACGCCGTCACAGAGGGCTTCAAGATCAGTAGGGTTTTCAAAGTAGTTGAGGTCAATCAGGGGCGGATCATGCGGGTCGGCGGATGCCAGGCGAACCGATCCGCAGGAACGAGAATACATCAGGCTCACCCGCACAAAGAGTTTCCAACGCTGCAGATCGTCGTCAAACAGCTCAAAATAGTAGATATGGAGATCAATCTCATCGCTCACCTGCTGGCTCCGGGCTTTGATGTAGTAGCGGACGACGTGGGGTCCATCTGGCTCAGCTTCGCTATTGACAATGAACGCGCAGAGATTGCTTTCGCTGATCGGGTGATCCATGAGATTTCGGCCAACACCCGGCAGGTCGCGGACAACATTGATCTTGAGGCTCTCCAGATGTTCTGCAGGCCCAACTCCTGAACGCATGAGAATGGCGGGGGAGCTGTAGGATCCGCTGGCGAGGATGATCTCACCACCATGTAATGTCTCTCCCTGGCTGGTCCGGACGCCAGTTGCCCGGTTGCTATCGAAGATCACCCGATCCACCAGCGTCTCATCCAGAATGGTGAGATTTGGTCGCGCTCGCGCCTGGTTAATATAGGTAAGCGCGGGATTCATTCGGACCCCGTCAGCAATGTTGGATGGCGTGCGACCAACGCCCGGGCGTTGAGAAGTATCGCCGTTCATGTCCGGAAACTGCTCGAACCCCAGCTCGTCAGCAACCGTCAGAATGGATTGTTCAATCACCGAGCGTTTCCCGTCGTCAACTCGCGTGATCGGAACTGGTCCATCACCCCCGTGCAGGTCAGACGTTGCGGCGAACGGATCAGTCTCCACCCGGCGGAAGTACGGCAAGAGGTCATCGAATCCCCAACCATCGTTCCCCTGAGCTTCCCAGTAGTCATAATCAGCCTGAGAACCTCTCACCCACATGCAGGCATTGATCGCCGCCGATCCGCCAAGCACTCGCGCTCGCGGAATGTGGACACTCTCCCCGCCAGATGGCCGTTCGTAGCTGAAATTCCAGGGGTGAGAGTTTGCTGAGGGTCTAGAGGCATCAATCAGGTCATCTGGCCAGGCATCGAGATCTGGTCCATAGTC
>CAZNYB010000119.1:1979-10229 GCA_964577155.1 uncultured Thermomicrobiales bacterium
CCGCTGAACCTGGCCTTCCCGCTCGCCTACCTGCGAAATGCCGGGTACAGACCGGTTGCCATCGACACCTCGGTCGACCGGATAACCGACGAGGCGATACAGGCTGCGCGGCTGGTGGCGATCTCAGTGCCGATGCATACCGCGCTCCGGATCGGCGTGCAGGTTGCCGAGCAGGTACGGCAGCTCAACCCGGCTGCCTCGATCTGCTTCTATGGCCTCTACGCCTGGCTCAACGCGGACTACCTGCTGAACAACCATGGCGACTACGTGATCGGCGGCGAGTACGAAGAGCCGCTGCTTGGACTGGCGAATGCGCTGGACAGCGAGGGACCGGTCTCGGTTCCAGGCGTCAGCAGCAGCCAGGCGCGGCATGCGCCAGCGTTATCACGGATAAACTTTCCTGCTCCCGAACGGTCGACCCTGCCAGCTTCGGGCGACTACGCCTGGCTGGTCTGGGGCGACATGTCAACTCCGGCCGGCTACACCGAGGCCACCCGAGGCTGCCACCATACCTGCCTCCACTGTCCGGTCGTCCCGATCTACAACGGCCGGTTCTTTGCCGTGCCGCGGAGCGTCGTCGTTGAGGATATCCGCCAGCAGGTGCTGGACGGTGTTGGACACATCACCTTCGGCGACCCTGATGCCCTCAACGGTCCGACCCACCTGCTGAGGATCATGCGGGAGATTCACCGGGAGTTTCCTCATGTCACCTTCGACATCACCACCCGCATCGAGCATATCCTGCAACACCGGGAGATCTTTCCGGAATTGCGGGAGCTGGGTTGCATCTTCATCGTCTCAGCAGTCGAATCAGTCAGCAATCTGGTGTTGGAGAAGATCGACAAAGGCCATACCAAAGCGGACATCGCCGAAGCGATCACAATCTGCAATGCAGCCGGGATCGCCATCCGGCCGTCGCTGTTGCCTTTCACTCCCTGGACCACGCTGGAGGACTATCTCGAACTGCTGACATTCATCGAACAGCAGCAGATGATCGAGCATATCGACCCGGTGCACCTGTCGATCCGGCTACTCGTACCGCCCGGGTCTGCGCTGCTCGACCAGCCGGATACCGCCAGCTGGCTCGGGCCGCTCGACGAAGCCTCCTTTACCTACCAGTGGACCCATGCCGATGAGCGGGTCGACCGGCTGCAACGTGAGGTGGCCGCAATCGCCGCCGAGTCTGAATCGAACGAGCGGAACGCCTTCAGCACCTTCAACGCCATCCGGTCGGCGGCTTATGCGGTGGCCGGACTCCCGACGCCTCCCGAAGTTCCCCGGCCAGCGATGTCCAAGCCGCCGCCGCGCCTTACCGAATCGTGGTTCTGCTGAGCGGAGCCGACGGCGGACCAGTTGGGTCCGCAATTTCACTAGCCCATCAATCAGGAATCAGGCGGGAAGGCATCTCCCCATGAAGATGATCGCGCCGCTCGGTAGATAGCGCGGTCTTTGCGACGGGTGACGGTCCGTGACGTCAGCCCTCCGGGAGCGCATAGCTCCAGGTTCACCATCCCTTTTCTGATCTGCGGGCGCCGGATGATGCGGGCGGCAGCTGGCTGGACCGGCAGTTTCGAGGCCACGACATACGAGTACTTCTCATCCTCATAGCCGAGCGTGCCCGGTTTGACCTCGCGGTGCATCTGGCTGCGTTGGAGACGGACGGAGAAGTGGCACCAGTCGTCACCGGTCATCGGGCAGGGTGCGTTATGCGGGCAAGGCGCGGCAATTGCTGCTCCCAGCGCGATCAAGTGCTCGCGCACACGCCGCAGCCCTTCGAACCCGCGCGGAGTGCCGGGCTCTACGACAACCAGCACCTGCCGGGTTGCTTCCCAGAGACGGCTAACGCAGGCGTCCAGCTGACTACCGGGCAGCTCGATCAGCACATAACTTGCGACGGTCAGATCGGAGTGGGGATAGGCAGTATCCGGCGTGAGCGCGGTCTGTTCCCAGCACGTCGAGATCGAACCAAGATCGTCGCTCTGCGAGGCGAGCCGCTGGCCAAGGTCGAGCATGCGCTGGTCCTGATCGAGCATCGTGCTCTGCTGTATCGAGGGCCACCGGCGGGATGCCGCCCAGATTCCCGCGCCGGTGCCAGCGCCCACGTCGAGAAACGTCTGTGGCGACCAGTCCGGCATCCGGTTGGAAAGCCGCGTGAACACCTGACTGAGCGCGGCGTAGGTGGCTGGCATCCGGTAGGCGGCATAGGCGGCGACATCGAGGTCGCTGGAGATGTAGGTTCGGTCAGGCATACTCAGGCTGCGGTACCGTTCCGAGAGCGCTTCGGTCGCTTTTCTCAGTTCCTGTATGCTGTACCGCCTGGCTTCTGACTCAATGGCCTGATTCAACTCCGGTGGCAGGCTTATACTCGTTGTTCCGCTCCTGTATCAGTGGCTTGCTATCGCAATCGCTCGGACGCGGAGGTTCTACTCCATAGTATGACGCAACTGAGCCGAGTGGACAGCCGTCAGTCGAAAGTTGCGAACAGGTGAACGATCAAACCAGGTTGCAATTCGATGTGCTCAGGGAGATCGATCGGATCCTTTCCCGGTTGCAAGTTAGCTACTGGTTGCGTGGCGGCTGGGCGATCGACGTTCTGACCGGGCAGGTGACCCGACCGCACGCCGATCTCGATCTGGTGACCTGGCAGCGCCACCGCAGGCAAATCCAGCAGGCGCTGAAGGCAGCCGGGTTTGAGATGACTCGTGATCTCACCGTCCAGACCGACTTCGTGAAGGTCAGGCAGGACATCACCTTCGTCTTCCTGGAACATGGGAAAGACAACGTCATTCACGCGCACGGCATGCCGGAGTGGACCTGGCTACCGGAGTCGTTGCTAACAGAGCACCATTGCTTGCTCGGAGTCTGCGTGCAGGTAGTCTCCCCGGCCCAGATGCTGAGCGACATTGAGGGCTATGAGGCAGCGACCGGCAGGGAACTGAGACCGAAAGATTTCGACACCATTGCCGCTCTGCGACGGATCATCTCCCAACAGTCAACGTGCTGAACGAGCGCCGGACACCGCCGCCGGTATCATCGTTAACCAGGGGCCTATAACCTGGGATACATCTCATTTGAGGGGATACCCGTATATACATGGAAGCAGGATCTGGTTAAGGCGATACGGACTACCAGAATCAGCCGGCCTGCCTTGCAAGTGCAAGTTTGACTCGGCTGCGCCGGTGGTTTCCTGAATGCCTCAGTTACGGTGGCAATTAAATCGTGACTGATCGGGATACTTTTCGTATCCTTAGCCATTGTTCTTGAATTGATGTGCAGGCTCTCAGCAGCGACTGTTCCGGGATGGGCGTATTCAGATCGCTCCCCGGCTTCGCTATCAGGGTGGAAGGATTGAGCATGATATCCAGTCGCCGTTTCATACGGCCGTTTTTCTTTCTCATAACGTTCGCACTATTGCTGGGCGGCACCAGCCTCGCGGCGCTGGCCCAGACGGGCCTGGAAGGCGCGCCGCAACCCGGCGGGGATGAGACCGCGTTCCAGCGCACCTGGGCCAGGACGGATATGCCGGTCAAAGAAGGCATTGTCAGCAGAACCTGGATGTGGGGCGAAAGCCCGAACACGCCGGTCCTGCCGGAACAGTACAACGACTCTCCCGGCGGAGCGCGCAAAGTGCTCTACTACGACAAGAGCCGGATGGAGATCAGCGACCCGGAAGGCGACCCGAACTCGATCTGGTATGTCACCAACGGTCTCCTCTCCACCGAGATGATCACCGGCAACCTCCAGCTTGGCGATGACGATTTCGAAGAGCACAAACCAGCCGTCCTCAACGTCGCCGGCGATCAGGACGACTTGCGCGGCGTCACCTATATGTCCTTCGGGCCAGTGCTGGACCAACCGCCGCTGGCGCTCGGGTCGGTCATCTCGCAGACGATCGACCGCGCCTCGCGAGTCGGCGACAGCCCGGACGCAGCCGCCGCCGGTGTGCCGGTCGCCCATATCGACGAAGTAACGAACCACAGCATCGCCGGTCCGTTCTGGCTCTTCATGAACTCACCGGGCGTCGTCTGGAATGGCCAGGACTATGTCCAGGACCTGCTCTTCCAGAACCCCTACTTCGCCACCGGCCGGCCAATCACCGAGCCGTACTGGACCGAAGTCAAAGTCGGGGGCGTCACCAAAGCAGTCATGGTGCAGTGCTTCGAACGGCGCTGCCTGACCTTCACTCCGCAGAACTCGCCGGGCTGGCAGGTTGAAGCTGGCAACACCGGTCAGCACTACTTCTTCTGGCGCTACCAGCTGGTGCCGAACGAGAACCCGGTCCCGCCGACACCGGACGTCATCTACCAGTCAACGATGGCCGACTGGCCGATTCTGCTGAACCCGCTGCGTGATGATGTCAGCGTTGGCGCGCCCGAGAGCTACCACATGTTCAACATGCCGGAATCATTCATGTCGGCGCACAACGGTGTTCTGGCCGCCGATTCGATCATCAATATCGACGTCCGTCGCAACTCGTCAAATGTCGACCTGAGCGGTCTGCTGACGCCGGACCCAAGTCTCGGCTGCCTGCTCTTCAGATCAGCGCCGGTGCCACAAGCGCCGATCACCGCGCTACAGAACTACAAGTATTGCGTGATCTATGAGAACGATCTGGCAATCGGCGTTCAGCTGATCTACTACGAGCTTGGCCTGGACCTGATCTTTGGGTTCGAGAGCCTCGGCATCTGGCCGTTCCCGACACCAGTGCCAGCGAATACCTGGCTAAATCTGGGTGTCACGGCAATCGGAGATGAGATTGATCTGTTCGTCAATGGCGCGCCGGTAGCGTCCGTAACCGACAACCGGCTGGTTGCCGGTGAAATCGGCGTTCAGGGCTTCAATGGCAATCCGTCCGGTATCACCGATACCGAATTCCGGAACCTTGTCGTCCGGCTTCCGCTCTCATTGCCGTAAACTGTATCGAGAAATGTGTGGGAGCGGTCAGCATCGCATAGTAGTGCGAGTAATGACCGCTCCCAGTCTGCTGTCAGTGTCACAGAGTGACCCGCGGCCGGTTATCTGAATCGGGTGTTCAAGAGCGAGATTGAAGATCGAAACAGAGACAAAGGTAAAACACAATGAGTAATCGCCGGTTCGTTCGATCCATCATCATCGCGCTCACCATGGCGCTCCTGCTCGGCGGCGGGAGCCTGGGAACACTGGCCCAGACCGGCCAGCAGCCGGTCTCACGCGATGGCGAATTGCTGGCGCTGGCTCATGCGGCGCTCAGCCAGTTCCAGAACCATCCTGGTCAGATTCATGAATTGAACAGCCGCGCTGACACCGGGCTGGCTGATGAATTGCTCAAAGGTTCGACCGCCATCGGCATTCAGCCCAGCAAAGTCATCGGAGAGGACGAACGCAATCCAGTTGTCGACACGACGATCTCACCCTACCGATCCGTCGTCTACCTGCAAATGGAGACAGAAGGTTCGAACACCTACTTCCGCTGTACTGGAGCCATGATCGGGCCAAATACCGTGCTGACAGCAGCCCACTGCCTCTACGACACCGAGAACGGTTTTCCGGACTTCGTCACCGTTGTCCCGGGCCTGGCGAACTCGAAAACCGCGCCGTTTGGCTCCGAACGGGCGACCGGCGTCTGGGTGACCGACGAGTGGATCGCCGATGGCGAGGACGCAGCCGACTATGGACTGGTGGTCCTGGCTGACGATACGCTGAGTGAAGCTGTTGGCTGGTTGAAGATCGGCGCGTTGGAGACGAGCATCCTGAGCGATCCGAACCTCACCTTCGAGCTGGCCGGTTATCCGGCTGATAAAGATGATCTTACTCCCTGGACCGGCATTAAAACCGGCTTCGACACGGTCAATGACGATCAACTCCTGCATGAGGTTGACACCTACAACGGCCAGAGTGGTTCTCCAATCTGGCGGCAGTCAGATCAGACCATCATCGGCGTCCACAATGGCTTCTATACCTTTAGTGATGGCCGGACGTTGAACTATGGCGTCCGGGTCGACCAGCAGATGATCGACCATCTGCTGGCGGTCTGCGCCTCGATGAGCTGTGACATCGACTATCTTGGCAAACCAGAAGGCGAACAACCGCCTCTGGAAGGCGTCGACAGTCAGTCGGCATTCACCAACACCTGGGCACGGACCGATCTACCGGTCAAAGAAGGCCTGGCTGTCCGCACCTGGATGTGGGGAGAAGGACCGAACTCACCGGTCATGCAGGAAGAGTACGAAGAATCTCCCGACGGGATGCGTGATGTCCAGTACTACGACAAGAGCCGGATGGAGATCACCAACCCGGATGGAGATCCGAACAGCATCTGGTACGTCACTAACGGTCTGCTCTCGACCGAGCTGATCTCCGGCAACATGCAACTCGGCGACAATGAGTTCGAGCAGTACAAACCAGCCGTCATCAACGTCGCTGGCGACCCGGACGACATCCGCGGCCCGACGTATATGACCTTCGCCCAGCGGCTGGATGATCCACCGCTGCAGCCTGGCTCGACGATCACGCAGGGCATTGACCGGGCGGCAGGAGTGCAGGACATTCCGGAGCTGGCTGCGCTCGGAGTCCCCGTCGCCATCATCGACGATGTGACAAACCACAGCATCGCAGGCCCGTTCTGGCAGTTCATGAACTCATCCGGCACGGTCTGGGATGGGCAGAGTTATGTCACCGATCAGCTCTTCGAGAATCCCTACTTCGCCACTGGCCGGCCGATCACTGAACCGTACTGGACCGAGGTAAAAGTCGGCGGCGTGCTGAAGGTGGTGCTGGTGCAGTGCTTCGAGCGACGCTGTCTGACCTTCACACCGGAGAATTCACCGGAGTGGCGGGTGGAGGCCGGCAACGTCGGCCAGCATTACTTCTTCTGGCGCTATGAACTAGTTCCGAATGAGAACCCGGTCCCGCCAGCGCCGGACGTTATTTATCAGTCAACGATGGCCGACTGGCCGGTGCTGTTGAACCCACTGCTGGGCGACTATGGCGTCGGCGTTCCAGCCAGCTACCATATCTTCAACGCGCCGACCTCATTCATGTCCGCCTTCAACAACGTGCTGGCGGCCGATGCGAGGATGCGGGTCGAAATCCGCCGCAACGCGACCGACATCCCCCTCACCTCAACCGGCAACGGCGCCGAAGCTGGCGGAGCTGATCTGAGCGGGGTATTGCCAGATCTCACCAATCCGAGTCTCGGTTGCCTGGTCTTCCGGGCTATTCCAATACCTGAAGCGCCGATAGCCGCGCTCCAGGACTACAAATTCTGCGTCATCTACAACGATGATGAGGCTGTCGGCGCGGGCGTCGTCTACTTCGACGTCGATCTGGATGCTGCGCTGAACTTTGATATTCTGGGCCTCTGGCTCTTCCCTCAGTCGATACCGCAGAATACCTGGCTGACGCTTGAGGCCGAAGCCATCGGCCCGCAGATGATCTTCTCGATCAATGGTCAGGTGGTCGGCGAGGTCGAAGACGACCGGCTGGCAGCCGGTCAGGTCGGGATCCAGGCCTTCAGCGCTAACGTCGATGGAGAAGGCGCAACTGACACCGAATTCCGCAACATCGTCGTCTGGCAGGCTGGCAACGGCCAGCCGCCAGACCAGGACAACGAACCGCCTGCCGAGGGTGAAGTGCTGGCGACGGCGAACTTCTCGACCGCTCCGACCGGCGACCTTGTCGACAACGAGGGCGCAACAACTGGCCGGCTCTCGTACGACGGCACCTATCACATCGAGATCTTCAACCAGGATGGCTTTTTCCCGGTTTACCCGCCCGACGAATTTGGCGACGCCAGCTATACCGTCGATACCCGGATGGTGTCGAACACGCCGGCTGGCGAAGGTTGCCTGATCGCTCGGGCGGACCCATCCGGAGACTATGCCTGGGCATACACCTTCTGTGTTCGAGGTGATGGGATGACCTTCGCCGGGTACGAAGGCATCGGTCCGTCAGGGTATTACTTTGACCTGCTCCTGCCGCCAGAAGCCAGAGCCGGGACCAACCCGGCTTCCGAGTGGAACGAACTCAAAATCATTGCGAGAGGTGACCGGCTCTGGTATCTGATCAACGGCAACCTGGCGGGCAACGTCACCCACGGAACACACCAGCAGGGCGCAGCCGGAGTGCTGGTCTTTAATGACGGGGAAACTCCGACACACTGGGAATTCCGGGATCTGGAGATCAGGCTGGTCGAGGGCGTCGCACCCCAGCCGACCTAGAGCGACCTCATGGTTGAACCGAAAGTCGTAGGGGCGAACCTTGTGTTCGCCC
>CAZNYB010000120.1:0-9990 GCA_964577155.1 uncultured Thermomicrobiales bacterium
AGCCGGTCGATGACCTTGTAGAGCCCGCCTTTGATGACGAGCTGCGATTGCCGCCACAGGCTGGGGTTGACCGTCTCCGGAGCTGGAGCATCTTGCTGAATGAATGCGAACCGGCTCATATCCCAGACGATGCTGCCGTCATCGGCTTTAATCACCCCGTCATCAGGCAAAGGTGCGATGAAGCCGCGGTCCGCCTCCTCGAAATCACGCCGGTCGGCGAAGGGCAGGCTACTCAACAGAGCATCGTTGGCTGCTCTGGTAGGTTCGGTCGCTTCTTTGGGCTGGGTGCTCATCGTCTCGATTCCTTCCGTTGCTGTACACGTTCAGGCGTGTCTCAGGCCTCTCATGTTGCTCCTTGCTTACGTGCCGTCACCCTTCGACGCAACTCAGATGGCGCAACGAGCGCCGCTATTGTATCTATCGACGAAGAGAAGCACGGACCTGTTGATCCGGGATCCGATCGTCATATAAATAAGGAAATAACATCTCCAGCCTGGAGATGATGTTATGCTGACAAGGTATCCACCAGTCGAATCACAAGAAGCATGCATCACAGGAGAAGATCAGATGAGTGTTGAACCAATTCAGGCGCGCCGCGCCCCGGGAACAGTGCAAGCAATGACCGACGCCGCGCTACGGTTTCTGGACGCCCTCTCGGACGAGCAGCGCGCGAAAGCCACTTTCCCGTTCACCGGCGACGAACGCTACCAGTGGCACTACACGCCAATCGACCGCAATGGCCTGCCGCTCAAGGAGATGGATAGCAAACAGCGTGAGCGCGCGTTCGCTCTCCTTGCCACCGGATTGAGCGCACGTGGGTTGACCACCGCCCGGCAGATCATCGACCTGGAGCCGATCCTGCGCGAGGCGGAACAGATGGAAGGGTTGCGCGATACGCCGATCCGTGATTCCGAACGCTACTGGTTCAGCATCTTCGGGACGCCTGGCAGCGCGGATCCCTGGGCCTGGCGAGTCGGCGGGCACCACATCGGCATCAGTTTCACGATGATCGACGGTGACTACATCGCTCCGACGCCGCTCTTCTTCGGCGCGAACCCGGCCGAGGTCCGCCACGGACCGTCGATCGGGCAACGCACGCTGGCGGACGAAGAAGATCTGGCCCGGCGGTTGCTCGGCAGCCTGGAACCGGAACAGAAATCAGTTGCCGTGGTCACCGAGACCGCGCCTGCCGATATCCTGACCGAGAATTTCCGGCAGGTGGATCTTAACTTGCCGCCTTCAGGCATCCTGTACGCGGACCTGACCGGGGAACAGCGCGGCCACCTGGTGGCGCTCATCCGGCACTATGTGACCCGCACGACAGATGAGGTGAGCGCCAACGCCTGGGAGCGGATCGAGCGGACCGGGTTCGACAGCGCCGGTTTCGCTTGGGCTGGCCCTGAGGATCGAGGCCAGGGGCACTACTATGCCGTCAAGGGCAGCAGCTTCCTGATCGAGTACGACAACACCCAGAACAACGCCAACCACATCCACTCCGTCTGGCGTGATGCGGCCAACGACTGGGGCGAAGATCTACTGGCAGCCCACTACGCCGCCACCCACAGCCACGGCGATCACCAGCACTGAGCATCAGTGATATCGCTACCGCAATGAGCGAAAACATTGCTGGACACAGGGTCGCCGGTTCCGGCCCGCTATCACTAAGGATCGGATATCTAGGATTGACATAGTTGCGGACGTCATTCTGAGCGAAGTCTTCGGAGTCGAAGAGCTTGTCCTGAGCGAAGCCGAACGGATCCGATAGCCATATAACGGGTGGCGTCAAGGTGTTCCAGCACTCGGAGCATGACTGCTTTCCGGGCTTGCGAGCCAGGAAGACGGTAGATAGTAGATCCAGCCCTCCTGCGAAACCGTCGCCGCGTCCAGATGCGCGGGCGGATTGACCAGTCCCGGCAGATCGTGACGCTTGCCGTTCAGTGCAAAGGCAACGGCGTGGAACGCACAAATGGCGGCATCCAGCTCATCAGATCTCGGCGGTAGCGCAGGCGGCAAAAACCGGGCGACTTGAGGCAGGCAACTACCAGTCGCTTTGTCTTTTACGAGCGCCGGGTAAACCTCGATGATGACATGTTGCCCGCCACCGGCATGAAACGGAGCGACGCTATAACCCTCATCGACTGCCCAGCGATTGGCATGGTGCATTGCTACGGTTGCGTTGTTTCCCAGTTTGTCGAAAGGGGCTGAGAGCGGTTTCTTTCCGAACGTTTGGTACACGTGTCGATCGGACTCACGATACGCATACCGGCTATCAATCTCACGCCGAAGCTGGATCGAGTCTGCGATCTGCCCATTCAGTAGCCGCTGGTAGCCAATCGGGAGACCCAACGGCGCATCAATGGCAAGGACGACGTTATACTGATCGGTCATGTTTCCAGGGGCGTCTGGCCAGGCGATGCGGGCGAGGTCAAGAACTGAACCGCCAGCCTGTGACAGTTGCTTTATCGTGAACGTCTGTGGCGCCCCCAACCATTTCAGGTGTTCAACGGATGCCCGCATGACAGCAACTGCTTGCTTTGATCCAAGCCAGCCACCGACATCCCACCCGATGCAGATGGTTTCTTCCATAAAGCAGACAACTCCCTCCATTTAGATACGGATGAGATTGCAGGTCATCTAACCCGACAAGTCCATCAACTCTGTGTTATTCAAACAATTGCGCAAGCTGATTCAACTGGAGACCCAGATCACACGAGCTTCGGAGATGTATCGCCGATAATCTATTCAACCAGTTGCTGGTATGGTATTCACATTTGACGCAATGAAACGAACCCGGATGAAGGTCAGTCATGAAAGCGATTGTGTACACGGAATACGGTCCGCCAGATGTGCTCCAACTGAAAGAGATCCCGAAACCTGTTCCCGCTGAGAACGAACTGCTGGTCAACGTCCGGGCGACATCCGTCACAGCGGGCGACTACCGCATGAGAGGGTTTGACGTTCCGCCCGCCATGTGGCTCCCAGCCCGGTTGACGATGGGTGTCAGAGGACCGAGAAAAACAGTTGCGGGGATCGAGTTCTCCGGTATCGTTGAAGCCACCGGGTCGGCAGTGACAGCATTTGCCGGGGGTGATGAGGTGTTCGGAGCGGGCGGTTCCGGCGCCTATGCCGAGTACCTGACGATAGCCGAGGACCGTGCGGTGGTCAAAAAGCCAGCCGGCATCACCTTCGAAGAAGCGGCCGGCGTGCCGTTCGGCTCTGTCTCCGCGCTCTACTTCCTGCGGGATCAGGGGCACATCCAGAGCGGGCAGAAAGTGCTGATCAACGGCGCTTCCGGCGGGGTCGGGACAGCTGCGGTCCAGATAGCAAAACACTACGGGGCTGAGGTGACCGGCGTCTGCAGCACCGCCAACCTGGAGATGGTCAGATCACTCGGAGCCGATGCTGTTATCGACTACACCAGCGAAGATTTCACGAACAATGGCGAGACCTACGACATCATCTTTGACACCGTCGGCAAAACATCATTTTCAGCGTGTGAGCGGTCGCTGACATCACATGGGATCTTTGCCGCCGCAGTCTTCGGACCCCGTGAGATCGGCCAGATGCTCTGGACCAAGGCGCGAGGCGACAAAAAAGTGAAGTGTGGCGTCGCTTCAAACAGTCAGAAAGACCTGCGGTTCGTCAATGAGCTGATCGAGGCTGGAGAGTACCGGACAGTCATCGACAGGAGCTACCCGCTTGAGCAGGTTGCCGAAGCTCACCGGTACGCTCAGCTAGGACACAAGAAAGGCAACGTGATCATCACGCTGAAGCAGGACGGCGACGGAGAGCAAGCCGAAACGACGTGAAAGCTATCGTCTACGATCATTACGGATCCCCGGAAATCCTTCGTCTGGAAGAGGTGCCAAAGCCGTCGCCGGGGAATGGCGAAGTTCTGGTGCGGGTACACGCCGCATCGGTGAACTCCTGGGACTGGGATCTCCTGAAAGGATCGTTGCTGAACCGGCTAACCGGCGGCTTCCGGACGCCACAATATAGAATCCTCGGAGCGGACATTGCTGGCCGGGTAGAGGCTACCGGCAGCGATGTCACCGGGTTCCAACCAGACGATGAGGTGTTTGGCGACCTGTCTGGCTGCGGTTGGGGTGGATTCGCTGAGTATGTCTGCGCCGATCACCGGGCGGTCCGGATGAAACCCGCCGCGATAACGTTTGAAGAAGCGGCGGCGGTGCCGCAGGCGTCGGTCCTGGCCCTGCAAGGTATCCAGGACGATGCCTCTGTACAGCCAGGACAGCACGTGCTGATCAATGGCGCGGGCGGCGGCGTTGGCACGTTCGCGGTGCAGCTCGCCAAATCTGCCGGCGCTGAAGTGACCGGGGTGGACAGCGCTGGAAAGCTGGACTTGATCCGTTCAATCGGCGCGGATCTGGTCATCGACTATATTGAAGAGGATTACACCCGGAACAGGCAGCAGTATGACCTGATTTTTGATACCGCAGGCTATCATTCCGTCTTCGACGCCAGAAAAGCACTCACACCTACTGGCTCGTATGTCATGGTCGGCGGCTCGACGGCAAGGATAGTTCAGGTCATGCTCCTTGGCGCGCTGATATCGAGAACCAGCGACCAGAAGATGGGTATCCTCGTTCATGAGCCAAACAAGAATCTGGCTTACATCGGCGAACTGCTTGAGACCGGCGTCCTCACGCCGGTTATCGACCGGAGGTACCGTCTGGACCAGGTTCCCGATGCGCTCAGATATTTCGGATCCGGTCAGGTTCAGGGCAAAGTGATCATCACGATGGACGATACTCCCTGAACGGATGATCCCCTGATCACCAGAAGCAGGGATCTCATGGCCGGCCAGGGCATTCCGGGAACCAGTTTGAAATAACGCGACACATGCTATTATGAATATTGACGGATTTCAGGCGCATACTTCAACTGACCGGTCTGGATACATCCTCTGAATGGCAGATCATGCGCCAGCCAGAGTTGACTCCTCAGTTGAAGCAATGCGGCTGGTGATCGCTTCGTCATCTGGAAGTTGAGGTTGGCGTTGAGCACGATACCGCAGGAAGCATGGCTACCGGATGAAAGCAAGCCAACACAGGCAGACGTTGTCGCCGTGTCTCTCGTAACGCAGGTCATCTCAGAGCCGAACGTCGTACTGTACAGAAGGTGAGGAAACATGGTCAAAGAACCCAGGATGCGTCTTACCACCAGAAAGAGAAAACCGAAAAAACATCAATCTTTGATGCATCACCGGCTGATTACCGACACATTTCTCTACATGAATCGCAAAGTGCGCTGGGACCGCTTTCCAGCCTGGATCGGCGTCTTCTGGCTGGCAGCCTACCGTGAGGGTTTGCGAGCAAAAAACCTCTACGATTCAAACGCGATCCCATCGCAAAACAAACCGGTTCCGCCGCCGCCGGACCCGAAAGTCTTGCAGTACCGGACGACCGACGGCAGCTACAACGATCTGAGTGATCCGTCTATGGGTATGGCCGGCACCCGATTCGGTCGCAACTTCCCGCTGGAGACCACCTACCCGGACCCGGAGCCAGCGTTGCTGGACCCAAGCCCGCGCGAGATCAGCCGGGAACTGATGACCCGGGAGACGTTTCACCCGGCAAAATCGCTCAACTTGCTTGCGGCCGCCTGGATCCAGTTCCAGGTGCACGACTGGTTCAACCACGGCGAACCACAGCACGGCCACGACTTCAAAATTCCGCTCGCCGAAGACGACCCCTGGCATGAGAATCCGATGCGGATTCCACCGACCCACAGCGTCGATCCCACCCGGATCCCAGGCGCGAACGACGGCCCGCCTACCTATATTAACCCGACCTCTCAGTGGTGGGACGCCTCGGTTATCTACGGCAGCAAGCAATCGGTGACCGACAGCCTCCGGGCGTTGCACGATGGAAAACTGATCGTCAAAAACCGCCGCTTGCCGACAGACCCGGCAACCGGCGTCGCTATTACCGGCTTCAACGACAACTGGTGGGTTGGTCTCGGGCTGCTGCATACGCTCTTCACACTGGAGCACAATGCGATCTGCGATCAACTCCGGCTTGAGAAGCCGTCCTGGTCCGATGAACAGCTGTTCCATACTGCCAGACTGATCAACTCGGCTCTGATGGCCAAGATTCACACCGTCGAATGGACCCCGGCCATCCTGGATCATAAAACGCTGCGGCTCGGGATGAACGTCAACTGGTGGGGACTGGCCGGCGAACGAACCTACCGCCTCTTTGGCCGGGTAAGCTCCGGCGATTCGATCAGCGGCATTCCCGGATCATCGCACGAGCACCACACCGCGCCCTACGCGCTGACCGAGGAGTTCGTCGCCGTCTACCGGATGCACCCGCTGGTACCGGACGATATCTGGTTCCACTCACTGAAAACGGGCGAAGTGGTGAAGACCCTGACCATTCCGGAGGTATCGTTCGCCCATGCCGAGAAGGTCATCGACGACGATCTAACCGTGCAGGATGTCTTCTACTCCTTCGGCATCTGCCACCCAGGCGCGATCCAGTTGCACAACTTCCCGAAACACTTCCAGGATCTCGAGTTGCCTGATGGCCGGAGGCTGGATCTGGCCGCGGTGGATATCTTTCGGGATCGCGAGCGGGGCGTGCCGCGCTACAACGAGTTCCGCAGACAGCTGCACCTGCCGGTCGCGAAGACGTTTGAGGAGATCACGCCGAACCGGACCTGGGCCAGGGAATTGCGTGAGGTCTACAACGGCGACATCAGCAAAGTAGATCTGATGGTCGGCATGTTCGCCGAAGAGCCGCCGAAAGGCACCGGCTTCAGCGATACCGCGCTGCGCATCTTCGCCATCATGGCATCCCGGCGGCTGAAGAGCGACCGTTTCTTCACCGACGATTTCACGCCGGAGGTCTACACGCCGACCGGCATGCGCTGGATCGCCGACAACACCATGATCAGCGTGCTGCTGCGGCACTACCCGGAGCTGACGCCGGCATTCCGAGGCGTAAAAAACGCTTTCGCACCCTGGAAACGGGTCTGGTAACTCACGCGGATCTGCGGGAGCGTTCCAGGTTTTCCAGGAGCCGGCGAACTATTCTCGCGCCGTTCCTGGGGATCGGCGCACCATGTCCGACGGCGATCACCTCGGTGTCGCTGAACTCGGAGAGCTTGCCAACCGACTGGTGGTTGTGCCGGGCATTCAGGGTAAACGACTCCCAGCCAGCCCCCAGCATCGGCCAGGTGACGACCACGTCGCCAACCGCCAGGAGCTTCCTCTCCGGCCAGTGCAGCGCCAGGCTGCCCGGGGTGTGGCCCGGCACTTCCAGCACCTGCAACGGTCCGATGAAGTCGCCATCCCGCACAAAGTGGTCGACCTCACAGGGTGGGTGTTTGCCGACACCCAGCGCGCAGCCGATCTGCAGCGGGTAAGCCTTCAGCGGGCTTTTCGGGAAGATCGTCACTCGCTGTGCTTCACGGTCGCCGCTGATGATATCGGCCTCCCACTCATGGGAGTAGACGGCCGCGCCACTCAACTGCTGGAGCTTCGCCAGCCCGCCGATGTGCGAGCGGTGGGCATGGGTGAGGACGATCCGATTCAGATCCTCGACCGTGCGTCCGATCTTCCTGATCTGATCCAGCACCCGGTGAGCATCGGTGTCATAGAGCGTATCGACCAGTGTCAGGCTATCGCCGGTATCCAGGAGAAAGGCATGCACATGCCCGCCCTTCCACTGTCCCATGCTATAAACCCCCGGAGCAATCTCCATTTCTTACTCCTCACCTGAAGGTTAGACCAGTTCGCATTGTACTGATAGCGACACGCTGGCGGGGAGTTGTTACCGCCGGTAAATAGAGCAATTCTCAAAGATACTGACGTCTTCCGTAGGGGAGAACCTTGTGTTCTCCCGGTGGAAAGAATCGTAATGTGTGCCGGGAGAACACAAGGTTCTCCCCTACAATCGAGCCGTCTGTGTCAGTACTTCCATAAACTGTTGTAGCCGCCACCCGCATTGGTGACAATTCTTCCAATGCACACATGATAGTGAGAACTGAGCAAGCGAGTATAGAGCAGATATTCTAATCGCAGTGTCGCTACAATTCACCGGAATTGGCCGGATAGCCGATGTTCAGCTACACCCACCGTCTCAGAAAGAGTTCGACATCCCGTCTCCAGCGGTCCGGCTCACGGCGAAAGAAGGCGTGACCTTCTCCGGGACCATCGCCGGTCGGCGGGTAAATCCTGGTCTCGTGCGGTTTGCCGAGGCGCGCCAGTTCCCCGCCAAGCGCGTAGGTCGGCTGCAAATTGCTATCGTTCTCAGCCTGGATCAGGAAGATCGGCGTCTCACACCGGCCAACCGCGCCGAGGAGCATCCGTTGAACGGCCGGAACATCCGGCCAGGTCAGCGCCGCGCAGGCGAAGCAGACCCCGGCCTTGAACGCATTGGTTCGACCGACCGTCAACAAGGTCATGATCGAACCGAACGATTGCCCTACCAGCCCGATACGATTGGCGTCGATCTCCAGCCGCTGCCTCAACCAGTCCCCGGCCGCCAGTACATCGTCAGACTCGGCTTCGAGCACTTCAACCAGTTGCCGTCCAACGGCGGCGTACATCGTCTCGCCTTCGTCGGGTATGCCGGTAACCTGATCGCTCCAGAGCGGACCGGGATTGCCATTCAGCCCGCGACGGGTCGGCGCGAACACGGCATAGCCCAGGCCAACCAGCTCCCGGAGTCCGCTGATCACCTCGGGAACCAGACCGCCGCTGCCGTGGTTGAACATGAGCGCTGGAAACGGCCCTTCTCCATCCGGCAATAGCAGATAGCCAGCCAGTTCCCGGCCATCGCTCGGGTACGTCACCGCCTCGCCGAATGCTTCAAAATCAGACGCTGCTGGTTCAGTCACCGTCACCTCAGTTCAATTGATCACCAGTCGAGCGTTGCCCCGCTAAACGAGATACATATCGAATCGGGCAGTGCTATCAGGGCAAACCACACGTCACCGCCTGCCCGAACGAAGGAAACTCGAAATACGAATTTAGTCCGTAGCTGTAGCAGCTGTCAGGTTGAGGAATTCGGCGAAAACCTGGTCTGGTTCGACCGGCTGCGGAATGATGCCCTGAGCATAGATCTCGCTACAGAAGTCGGCGATCATCGTCTGGTTTGGCATGACGCCGCTGGCCTGCCAGTCGGGACCGAGGATTTCCATCGTGCGATCGAGATCAGCGAGCAACCAGGGAGTAGTGTCGGTCAACACCCAGCGCCGTTCTTCGATGAGCTTTCGGGCTTGCTCGAAGGCGTCGAAGAGCGACTGTGCGATCCAGGGATCGTCTTTCAGGACGCTGGCCCGCACACCGATGATGTGGTGTCCCGGGCAGTAGCCAACCTGCCTGGCGTAGGCTTCCTCGACCGGCCGGTAGTCAGGAAAGAGGCGGACAATCGGGCTATCGGGGTCAGAGAAGATCTGCGGTGGCCAGGGAACCATCATCGCATCCAATTCGCCAGCCGTAAGCAGCGCGGCGAGGTTCGCGCCTTCGGGCGCAGGGCGGGCGTAAGCCGGAAGGTTGGCGCTTGCGAACTGGTGACCGAACATCTGATCGGTGACCTCGTCAATCGGGCCAACCAACCAGTCGATCTCGTCGATGCGAACCCCTTCGGCACGCAGCAAGGCCCGGCTCCAGGTATTGCCGCTATCCGGCCAGCCGTTCGTGCCGATACGCTTCCCCGCCAGATCATTGAACGACGCCAGACCGCTGTCTCTCCGGACGAAGAAGCAGCGCTGGCGGAAACCTCGCATGATGAAGATCGGCAGCCCGACGATGTCCGTCTCGCCACCGGCAAGCTGGCGCAGGTAGCCGGAGAAGGACATCTCGCCCGCCTGCAGTGACGCATCCTCACGAAAAGCGCTGATCGACGACTGGCGGTCGAGTTGTAGGTCGATTCCGTCGGCGACGACATCGCCGGAGAGCAGCGGCGTCAGCACATCGTAATTGCGCGCGACCAGCCGGATGGTTTTCCCGTTCATTGC
>CAZNYB010000121.1:0-9894 GCA_964577155.1 uncultured Thermomicrobiales bacterium
TCGGCAGCCGGTTCGACTTCAGGATGGCGGCCATCTTGCTCACCGTGCTGCTGATCGGCTCGGTCGCCGTCAGCACCTGGCGGGACTACCGAACAGCCCCATCGCCGACCCGGGAAGCCCAGGTGGTAAACGCCCTGGCAGCGGGTCTCGACGACATCCGGCAACGAGGAGGGGCAGGCGTGCTGCTGTTGGAGGATTTCGACAGTTTCAATGAACTGGATATCGCGGACTACCAGTTGACCTTCATGGACTCCATCCAGTTTCAGGATGGCCGATCCGAAGACCCGGACGAGTTCTCCCTGCCAGAGACGTCGAAGGTAGCAGTCATCTATGGATTGGAAGCTGCCGATCTTTGGACAGTTAAGCCAGCGGCGGATATGTGCAGGAACGTCTACTTTGTCGACGAACACATACTCAATGAATTCCAGGAGGTCCGGCAAGAGATCAGCGCCGGCTGCGACGACCAGCCAGTCTACTGGGTGCTCCAGGGATCCAGCCCGGCCATCGGCCCGCTTAGCGGCCTCGCTCCATAACCTGCAGATCTGATCGATCCTGTCCTGTAGCAAGCACTCCCACGTCACACAACCAGCACCCATACGTTCCTGTTTGTAGAACGTTTCAAAAATAGTGGACGATCTGATGTCGACGACTGATCAATCAATCTACACGGTCCAGATGCGGGTCCAGGCTCCCGCACGGCAACGGCGCTGGACCGTTCTGCTCCGGATACCGTTGAGCATCCCGGCGCTCATCTTCAGCGTCATGATTCAGAGCGGCATTGCCCTGGCGATCTGGTCAGCAATTCTGGTCCGTGGCCAGATACCAGACTGGCTCTTTAACTTTCACGTCGCCGTCAACCGCTGGCACATCCGGACCGCTGCGTACCTCCTGCTGCTCTCCGATCGGTACCCGCCATTCGAGGGAAGCTATCCGGTTGAGTATGCGATCGACGATGTCAATCACCGTTCTCGATGGAAGATCATCATCTGGAAACTGGTGACGGCGATCCCGCACTTCCTCATACTGATTCCGCTCGGACTAACCCTGCTGGCTGCCGTGCCAGTCGCCTGGATCGCGGTGTTGCTCACCGGCCAAATGCCAGTGTTCCTGCACCGGCACATCACCGGTGTCGTCCGCTGGGCAGCCCGGGTGCAAGCCTATGTCCTCTCGCTGACCGACAGCTACCCGCCATTCCGGCGCTCAGAGGACGCCGCTGCCGCGAGCAGAAACTCCTATCTCGCCGCCTCGACAGCCGGTGTCCTCATCAGTGTTGGCCTCATCTCGGTATTCTCGGCGCTGGTTGCATTTGGAGGCCAGCAGGTCGAAGCTACAGTGCCTTACGATCAACTGCTGGCCGGGGAGCTTCGTTCCCCTGGCGTCCACACCCAGATCATTGTCGCTGATGTCTGGCTCACGACAGCGACTGATCCCGTCGACTCACTCGAACCGTATATCACCGCAGAGGCTGGCAACCGGTTGGTTAGCCTCGACCTGACAATCAGCCAGCGATCGGGATCCGTCAATCCGGTCCCGATCAAACCGTCGTCATTTTCACTTCAGGATGAGAACGGCAAGCGCTATACCCCACTACTCGTTTCGGTCGACGGGAAGGCGGGATCGACGCAGATAGGACGCGGCATGAGCGGCGTCGTACGGGTCGTTTTCGAGATGCCTGCCAGCAGTGTGCCGGTTGCATTCCGCTTCGACGCGCTCAACTACATCGACTTTCCGCGAGTCGGCGAAACGGTGATCTACCGGTTGGACTGACCGCCGCTGCGACGACAATGGCGAGAATTGCACGCTCTGGGTTGTCGTCCTCGACATTGAGACGGGTGACAAACTGGATGAAGTTCAGGCCGCCGGCACTCTGCCGAAGAACTCACAGACATTCGTCGGATCCGACATCGTGTACTTCCTCGCCTCGGGAACTGCCAGCCCGCACGGATACGTCACCCGCGTGGCAGCCGGTTAGTTTGAAGTTGGTTCCATAGCAAGCATCAGCTGGCACACATTCAACTGAATCTGTGCTAGCTGATGTTGAGATCGAAACCAGGCCGCAAGATCTTCTGGTGCATGATATAGCTGTGTTTGACGCTCATCCCGGCTCGCTCGTAGAGGCGCGGCGCTCCGGTCGAGCTTTCGACATCAACGCTCAAACCTACATCCGTAGCGCCGTGCCGGTGTAGCTCGGCGAAGGCGTGCCGCAGCAAGGCAAGTCCCAGCCCCCGGCGTCTCCATGGGGCACGGACACCGAGCGAATCTACCCAGCCCGAACCTTCAACCAACCGGCAGAGACAGACTCCGGCCAGTTCTTCACCTTCGAACGCCAGCAGCCAGAGGTCAGGGTTGAACGAATCTGCGCTGATCCTTTGCAGGAACGCCTCGTGCGATTCCGGCGGTCCCCAGTGATCCTGAAAGGACTCGGCGAAGGTTTCAAAGGTCTCCTGCTCGTCCTGGCCAGGGACGAAGGGACGAACGGTGATCCCGGCTGGCCACCTGGCAGGTTCCGGCGGCTGGTCTAACGCCATCTCCATGATGAAGTAACGCCGCGTCGGCTGGTAGCCACATTTGACCAGCAGTTGGTGAGCCTGTTCGTCCACCAGCGCCGGGTAGAACTGTGCGGCAACCTGTGCTCCAGCAGGCGCGGCGTTGATGTGGTCACGAGTCCATTGCTCTCCCCACTGGATCAGGAACGTGCCAAGTCCCCGCTTGCGGTGTTCGGGGTGGACATAGCAGTAGACGGAGACGGAGCTATAGGAACCGTTGAATATATCGGCCGAGGCGACAATCTGATCATCCGGCGCGATGACAATGACGGCCTCATCAGTCAGGTCGATTTCGTTCCAGTCGTCGACGAGCCAGGCAGACGTCATCTCAGACTGACCGTAGACATCCTCTTCGTAGGCGTCGATCAGGGCTGCCACACCGGGAGCATCCTCAAGAACCGGATGCCGGGACCAGTAGCCGTCAGGCAACTCGGGTTCGCTCATCACCATTCTCCTCACCGTGAAATACGTGCTGGCGCAATGCCATCATATACACCTGTTCCAACTCATTCATGGAAAGTTCGTCGTTTCGTCTGGAAGGAATCGACTTCCAAGTCCAACGCTCCGATGTCAAATGGAGTGAAGATTTGGGTATGATCCCCTCCTTTTTGTCAGGAACGGGCAAGCGGTGGCACTCTTGCCATTCCGAGCGGAGCTCAGGGTAGGCTCTCGACTTCGCTGCGCTCCGCTCGGAATGACATAGGCGCAAGCTGCCTCAGTATTGATTCTGATTCCGTTGCGTTTACGTTCAGTGTTACAGCATCAACTGCCCGGCGGCTCTACTCGTCATCGCTGTAGGAGTGGCCGGCGAAGGCGGCTTTGACTTCGGCGGCGCTGGTCGCTTTGCGTAAACCGGACAGCCGCTCTTCTTCTTCAGCGAGCATCGCCCGGACGTTCGTCAGCACAGCTTCGAGCTTGCCAGCCGGGAATTTGCAGGCGCCGTTCTCATCCATATGGATCAGTTCGCCGGGCGAAACGTCCATTCCGCCGACAGATACTGGGACATTAACAGCGTGGACGGCCATGTCGCCATGACCAGCGCTGACCCCGCCAAGCAGGTACTGGAATTGCATCGGGCGGATGGCGTCGATGTCGCGTGAGGGACCGTTTGAGATCGCTCCGACACAGCCCACCGCCTGCATTGCCGTCGTCATCACCTCGCCAGACAGTCCAACTTTCGCGGCCATTTCCGGCGGCCACTTCTGCTGGAAGACGAGGATGGTCGGTTTCGGCGAGGCATCCAGCGCGTCGATCACGTCCAGAAATGTCAGCCGGTTGTAGTTCGGGTCCGGGATGCCATAGACACAGGTCACGGCGTAACCGGCTGTCGGACCAAGCTCCGGGTACATACAGCGGATCGATGCATCGGTGTACCAGTTCTCGGTCCAGGGATTGTAGAGCCCCAGGCAGAGCGGGTTCGATGGGTAGGTGCCGACGACGTTGGTGATCGACGGCGTGTCTATCTTTCGCAACTCCTGGAGCATCTGCTGATCAGTCATCTCAGTCATTCGTCCTTGGTCCTTACATCCGCACGTTCATCAGAGATAGATTCAGCATCCTAGCACAGGCTACAGGGACAGATCTCCATTCAGAAACCGAATACAAAAAGCATGAATGACATGAATCAGTTCACAACCACACCGGCTTCCGATTTCAGGTTATGATCCCCGGCGGGAGGAACGACACGATGACCATAGACCTCACGACCTGTAGAGCACTGACCTTTGATCTCTTCGGCACCGTGCTGGATCTGGGCGGCAGCCTGACACCATACATCGCTCAGTATCTGGAAGAGCTGGGTAGCGATGCCGACCCCGGTGAATTCTGGGGACAGTTGCGCTACCGTCAACGGATCGAACAGTATCAGGATTCTCTGCTAATGCTCGGTCATAGCGGCTACCTGGAGACAGTGCAACGGGCAGTCATCTACGTCAGCAGACTCAACGGGTTGGAGCCCACTCCGGCTGAAGTGGAAACGTTCATGGAGTCCTGGCTGGAGCTCTCACCGTTTCCTGACTGTGTCAACGGACTCGAACGGCTAAGTACCCGGTTTCAGCTGGTGGCGCTTTCGAACGGCAACCCCTGGTATCTGGACCATCTGATCGAACATCGTATCCGGTTCGAGTTTGACGATGTGATCTCGGTTGAGACGGTGGGAGCGTTCAAGCCGCATCCCGGCGTCTACCGGCGGGCAGCGGCGATCCTCGACCTGGAGGTTGGGGAGCTGTTGATGGTCTCGTCCAACTCCTTCGATGTCATGGGAGCGCGAAGCTGCGGGTTGCGTGGCGCGTATGTCGATCGCTACGGGTTGCCCTATGAGGACACGCCATTCCTTCCAGACGTGGTCGTCTCCGATTTCAACGAACTGGCGGATCTGCTGCTCGGGTAGAGCACTGTTCGTGCTCGTCCTGATGACGCCATTGCACATAAATCGGGCGAACACAAGATTCGCCCCTACGAATACGTCCTTTGGCGGATCGTACTAAGCTCGAATGCGATCTCACTCCGGCCTGGGATATCCGGCGGCTATGGCGGCTGCTTCCTGCTGCAGAAGCGGTTCGTAATGCTCTGGGCTAACGGCGACGAATTTCCGGATGAGCATCGTATCGAGATGCGACCGCAGTCCGGGCACAGTATCGATATCAAGCAACGCTTCGCGGATGCGGTCAACGATCTCGGGATCAATGTCGTGGCCAGCGATCAGCGGCGGAAATGGCGTAGCCGGAGTCGTTGCCAGCACCCGTGTGCCGGCCAGCGCTTCCGGGGTGTCGCGCAGCATCAGATCGTAGGAGAAGGAGTCGATCGGCACGACGTCGATCTCGTTCCTGCGCAGCCCCTCCACGCCAACCGAGAACGTCCCTAACGGGCCGATTGACTCCCGGTAGAGCCGTGGCCGTTCCGCCGTTCGGTACGGCAACAAATATGAACGCACCGCGTTGTAACCGGACTGAGAATTCTCAATCGTCCAGCTAATGCGATGATCGAAGGTGTCTTCGATCGTCTGGAACGGGCTGTCTTCGGCGACCAGCAGGTGGCTGAAGTAGACCGGCTGGTTTTTATACTGCCCGGATGAGGGAACCGGCGCGGCGAGCAATTGTGGACGGGGAGTTGCCCGGATATACGGGTAGCCGCACATCAGGACACAGCCAAGACCCGGCAAGGCCCAGAGTTCTTCGATCGGCGACGGGAATGCGTGGTAGATCACATCAAACGCAACCCCGGCCCGAACACCAACTGTCGCGAAGACCTGATCCCAGGCGGCGGTCACTTGCGGGGAGATGTTATACATCCGCGAGCAGGCGATCAGCGCGGTCATCGTCAATTCGTCTCCTCAAGGTTGGCCGGGTGCAACCGGCAGGCGCAGGAAGCGATGATCTCGGTGTCGGTCCAGGCCAGCGCCTGGTCGAGTCGGACCTGCATCGACCTGGCTTCTTCCCGCCGTCCGAGACGGTTGAGGCACTCGACGTAGCCATGCAGGCTCCAGACATTGTCCGGGTGCTGCGCCGGGCGATTTAGCGTGTCGTCCAGACCGAGATCTGCCCGGTAGACCACTTCGGCTTCGTCAACCTGGTGCTGTTCCAGCAGCAGCGCGCCAAGCGCGTGACGCGGCGGGTGCATCCAGGGCCACGGTTCACTGTAGTGCAGCCGGTCATCGAGTTCGACGGCGCGGCGGAGGTGGTCAAACGCCAGATCATAGTTCGCCTTGCGGTATTCCAGCTCGCCATTGAGCATTGCCGCGGCGACGGCCAGCACATCCCGGGCGCTGTTGTTGAAAAAGCGCCGTTCCTCAGAAATTCGCTCCAGGTTGTATTCAAAGAGCCGCCGTTCTTCCTCAGCGTCGGAGATATGCCCGGTGGCAGCCAGGGCGATGCCTTTTGCGTAGTGCTGCATGCAGGTGGTGACCGGATAGAGCGCTGGATCGGCTGGCATTGGTTGGTCGATGATTTCCTGCCAGCGACCAAAGCGCACCGGGACGTGGACGCCCATCGAGTAATAGCCTTCTAGTGTTGAGACAACGTGCCGGGATTCGCTGCGCAATGCTTCGTCCGTCACCAGATCGTGAATGCCGCCAGCGGCTGCAGTTGCCGCCTGGTGCTGCCCGAGGAACATGGCGGCATACATCTTCAGGTGGAAATCATGGCAGCAGGCCAGTATGTAGAAGTTGAATCCATCCAGCTGCTCCAGATACTTCCGATCGGCGGCGATAGCCCGGTCACTGGCGGCAACCGCCTCATGATATTGCCCGCAGAGCACATCGATATGAGCCGGCATATGCTGCAGGTGCCCGGAATCTGGCATGAGGTTGCGCAACCTGTCGGCAACCGGCAATGCACGCTCGGGATGCGGAGACATCTCCATCGCATGGATATACATATGGAGAATGCCCGGGTGGGAATCAAGCTCCTGCTCTTCAATGTATTGCATTCCTCGCTCAAGCACGGCAATCGCCCGTTCAGTGTCAGCGCCGGCTGCCGGTAGTCCAGTGCTGATATCCCATAACCGCCATGGTGTCCGTGTCATCATCGCTTCCGCGTAGAGGGCGACCACATCCAGGTCTTCGGGAAACTGTTCGTAGACCTGTCCCATCGCCAGCGCATAGTCGTCGTCCCACAGGGTGAGGGTGTCGAGCGAAAGAGCCTGGTCTGACTGGTATCTCCTGGCGAGCGCCTGGATGAGCGCCTGTTCCACCGGCGACGACCGCTCACTGCATCGCAGTGCCTGCCGTGTAGCCCGGTAGCAGGTGTGGATCGCTGCCGGCAGTTCCTCATTGCCGTAGAACTCCCAGGGTTTGTTGTAGAAAGGGCCATGGGCGTAGGCGACACCCCACCAGGCCATCGCGCAAGCCGGGTCATGATCCAGGGCGTGATTAAAACAGGAGATGGCCTCGTCGTGGTTGAAGCCATAGCACCAGTTTAGTCCCCGATTGAACCAGCGCTGCGCGTGCTCGGAAGTCGTCACGACAGGCCGGACATGATTGCCAAGATCAAAATACCTGAAATCAGGCAGTTCAGCCATCACAGCGTTGACCTGCGTGCGAACTCGTCCGGCTGGTTGTGATCAAGCCGGGTCATCGCAGCAGCCAGCGGTATGCAGGCGGCAGGCGCAGGAGGCGGTGATTTCGATGTCGGTGAGCGCCAGTGCCCGGTCGAGTCTGACCTGCATCCCGGCAGCCTCGGCCACTGCACCACGGAGATTGAGGCATTCAACGTAGCCGTGCAAACTCCAGACATTGTTCGGGTGTTGAGCCGCCCGGCTAAGGGTATCGTCCAGGCCCAGGTCGGCCCGGTAGATCCGTTCGGCTTCTTCGGCATGCCCCTGCTCCAGCAGCAGCGCGCCGAGCGCATGACGCGGCGGGTGCATCCATGCCCAGGGCTCGAAGTAGTTCAACCCGTCATCAAGTTCGACAGCCCTCCGGAGATGGTCAAAGGCGATGTCGTAGTGTTCTTTGCGATACTCCAGCTCCCCGTTGAGCATCGCCGCGGCGACGGCCAGCACATCCCGGGCGTTGTTGTTGCAGAAGCGTCGCTCTTCATCGAGCCGGTCGTAGCTGCGCTGAAACTGCCGCCGCTCTTCTTCGGCTGCCTCGATGTTCCCGAGCGCCGCACAGGCGATAGCTTTCGCATAGTGGAGCATACAAGTGGCGACCTGGTAGAGATCCGGATCGTCCGGCATCGGTTCGTCGATGATCTCCTGCCAGCGGCCAAAGCGCACCGCGATATGGACATTCATCGAAGAGTAGGCTTCGAGAACCGAGCGGACATACGGTGAGTTGCTCCGCATATCCTCTTCCCGTGTAAGCGGCGCGATGCCCTCGGCAGCCTCCACTGCTGTCTGGTATCGCCCCATCAGCATCGCGGCAAACATCTTCAGATGGTAGTCGTGACAGCAGGAGAGCGTGTAGAAGTTGAACTCCGGAACTCGCTCGAGGTATTTCAAGTCAGCTGCAATCGCCCGATCGCTCGCCACGACGACATTCTGGTACTCGCCGCAGAGCACATCGATGTGGGCGGGCATATGCTGCAGGTGTCCGGCGTCAGGCACGAGATTGCGCAGGGTGTCGGCGGAGCCAATCGCCCGTTCAGGGTCAGGAGAGATCTCTACGGCATGGATGTATAAATGATGGACACCCGGGTGTGGCTCCAGATTGCTCTCGTCCATCAACCGGAAGCCACGTTCGAGCACATTAATGATCGCCAGCGCGTCAGCTTCCAGGTTGGGCTTGCCAGTCGCCAGATCCCACTGTTGTCGCGGCGCTCGGGTCAGCATCGCCTCGGCATAGAGGGTGATGATATCCAGGTCGTCCGGGAACTGTTTATGAACCTCGGCCATCGCCAGCGCATAGTCGGCCATCCAGACATCGAGCACTTCGACGGATTCAGCCTGCTCAAACTGGTAGCGGCGGGTTAGCGCCTGAATCAGCGCCAGTTCGGCCGGTGTTACACCCTCACTAAAGCCTAAGGCCTGCTGTGAAGCCTCGAAACAGGCGGCAACGGTTTCTCGCCGCTCATCTTCCCCGAATGCCACCCAGGGTCTGTTGTAATACGGTCCTCGGGCGTAGGCGATGCCCCACCAGGCCATGGCACATTCTGGATCATGCTCCAGCGCGCGTTGAAAACAGACAATAGCTTCGATGTGGTTGAAGCCATAGCACCAGAGCAAGCCCCGATCAAACCATAGCTGTGCTTCGGCAGAGCTGACGGTGATGGGCCGGCTATGCGTGCCCAGGTCGAAATAGCTCCCTTTAACCTTAGCCGAGATCGTCATGTGTCCCCCATGTTTAGCGCATATCGGTCAAGCTATAGCCAGTCTAGCAGCGAAAACGGCGGCTGTGAAACTACCGCCACTCAGAATAATTTGCCTGTCCAATCGAAGGAGATAGCTGACCTGACTGCAGATCAATCGCCTTGATGACACAACCAAATGACTGATTATTCGTTATACTGTCAGCATCAGCAGAACTGCTGTACGTACGTGTGCATACCGGGGTGTGTCCAATATTGGTGACAATCAATTTGCACCGCAACTGGGTTGGTCATGATTCTCTTGATTCATTCCGGCAACAAGAAGGGGGTATTCTTGAAGCGACCATCTCGATTCTTACGGTTGCTGGGAGTAGCGGGATTGCTGGCAGTACTGCTGGCTTCGGCTCTCGGCAGCGTCGCCTCGGCCCAGGACGGGACCGAAGGCGGACCCAACCCGGATCCTGACCCGCCTGGCCAGACGGCCGATGAAGGCGCGGTTGACCCGGGTCTTGATGAGTACAGTATCTACTTCCCCTGGGTGGGCAACGGCGACGAGTCAGCTGGACTCGGCGCGGCTACCACCTCGATCTCGGTCCAGAACCTGG
>CAZNYB010000122.1:0-9800 GCA_964577155.1 uncultured Thermomicrobiales bacterium
TATATGTTCCTCGATGACACAGCCTGCAACCTGGCATCGCTGAACCTGATGAAGTTCTACGACGTCGAGACCGGTATCTTCGATGTCGAGTCCTTCGAGCACGCCAGCCGCCTCTGGACTGTCGTCCTCGAGATCGCCGTCCTGATGGCGCAGTTCCCGAGCGCCGAGATCGCCAAACGCTCCTACATCTTCCGCACCCTCGGCCTTGGCTACGCCAACCTGGGTTCGCTGCTGATGAACATGGGCCTGCCCTACGATTCCGACGAAGGCCGGGCCATCGCCGCCGCCGTGACCGCGATCATGACCGGCGAGAGCTACGCGACCTCGGCCGAGATGGCCCGTGAGTTCGGACCCTTCCCCGGCTTCGCTCCGAATCGGGACGCGATGCTGCGGGTGATGAAGAATCACCGGCTGGCCGCCTACAACGCCGACGCCAGCGAATACGATGGGCTGACGGTGATCCCGCCGGGCATCAACTCGGACGATTGCCCCGGCTACCTGGCCGACGCTGCCCGGGAGACCTGGGACCGCGCCGTCGAGCTGGGAGAAGCCCACGGCTACCGCAACGCCCAGGCAACCCTGCTCGCGCCGACCGGCACCATCGGCCTGCTGATGGACTGCGATACAACCGGCGTCGAGCCGGACTTCGCACTGGTGAAATTCAAGAAGCTGGCCGGCGGTGGCTATTTCAAGATCGCCAACCAGTCGATCGCCCCGGCGCTTCGCACCCTTGGCTACAGCGGCGACGAAATCAGCGAGATCCTGACCTACGTGCTTGGCGCCCTCTCGCTGGACAACGCCCCGCACATCAACCGCGAAACGCTAACCGACAAAGGGCTGACCGACGAAGATGTCGACACGATCAACCGGCTCCTGCCAACTGTATTCGAGCTGCCCTTCGCCTTCAACGTCTGGACACTGGGCGAGGACGCTTTGCGGAGACTGGGACTGACCGAAAACGAGTGGAGTGCGCCAGGGTTCGACCTGCTGCGAGCCATCGGCTTCACCCGCCAGCAGATCAACGAAGCCAACGATGTCATTTGCGGCATGCAGTCGATTGAGAGCGCGCCCTACTTAAAGGAAGAACACCTCGCCGTATTCGATTGCGCCAACCGCTGTGGCAAGCACGGAGAGCGCTTCATCCACTACATGGGCCACATCAATATGATGGCCGCAACCCAGCCGTTCCTCTCCGGCGCGATCTCGAAGACGATCAACATGCCGAACGAAGCGACTATCGAAGACATCGACACCGCCTACATGCAGGGCTGGGAACTGGCGCTGAAAGCGCTGGCGCTCTACCGTGACGGCTCCAAACTCTCCCAGCCGCTCTCTTCCGGCTCCGACAGCAAGAAGGACGACGATGCCGACGAAACGGTTGAAGAACAGCTGATCGTCGAAACGGTCGCTACTCCAGCGCCAGTGACACCGTCGCCGGTAGTGTCAGACGGCTACCAGCCAGTTCGCCGCCCGCTGCCCGCCAAGCGACGTGGATTCACCCAGGAAGCGCGGGTGGCCGGCCACAAGATCTACCTGCGCACTGGCGAGTATGAGGACGGTCAGCTCGGCGAGATCTTCGTGGACCTCCACAAAGAGGGCGCGACGATGCGGTCACTGATCAACTGCTTCGCCATCTCGGTCTCGAAGGGACTCCAGTACGGCGTGCCGCTGCAGGAGTTCGTCGACACCTTCACCTTTACCCGCTTCGAACCGCAAGGTATGGTCGATGGCCACCCGAACATCAAGATGTCGACCTCGATCATCGACTACGTCTTCCGGGTGCTCGGCTACGAATACCTGAACCGGGCCGATCTGGTCCAGGTTCCGGACGCCATCGAACCAACCCCCGCGCCGCCTGCACCGGAACCGGTCGTGACCGGCAACGGCAATGGCGGGAACGGAAGCAACGGGCACGCCGACTACGAGGATCTGGAGATCGTCGTCGCTGGTGTCGTCCAGGAGAGCGTGGCAGTCACAGCTGAAGCACCTCGGGAAGCCACCGTAGAAGTAGCTCCACGAGGTGACGGCGGCGTCAGCGCCCAGCTGGCATCGATGATGGGCGACGCACCGATGTGCGATGTCTGCGGCCACATCACCGTCCGCAACGGCGCCTGCTACAAGTGCCTCAACTGCGGTAACAGCCTCGGCTGTTCGTAAGAAATCGGACGACCCAAATGTATATAGCCACTATGTTCAGGTTTGAACATAGTGGCTATTATGGTAATCTCAATAAATGCCAAAGATCCTATAATGCCCACGGAGATTATCAACAGTGAGCTTTACCAAACGAATGTTCAGTCAAAATTTACGTCCAAGGGATAGTTCACATCTCGTTGTTGAAGACATCGACACCGTAAGAGATCCGCTTGGTGATGAGATCTTAATTGATTCCATTCGCCGTGAAGTTGAACGTAACTATGTAAGTCACGCTGAAATCGCTGGAATCCTCGAGCAATTTGGTGCAAGTGATGTCGCCGACTATGTGCGGAAATATAAGTACCCATCGAACATAAGCGTTCGCAACGGCGATTTTGGTGAGATAATTACTGGAGCAATACATCGTCAAGTGAAAAGATACTGTGTTCCAATCCTTAAGTTAAGATGGAAACAGCAACCTAATCAGCCGGTCCAGGGTGCGGATGTCGTTGGATTTCGTTTTACCAGTACACCGATAACCATTGTTGTTTCAGAGGTCAAGACGCGCACTGGGAGAGCCAGGAGCATTGGAAAAGAGGCTCATGAGTCATTGAACAAGATACTTCCTGATCGACTTGGTGAAGTCATTTCATTCATTTATGCAAGGCTGCAAGATACAAATCCAGCGCTCGCGTCGCAAGTAGTAGTGTTGCTGGACCCAAAGACAGATAAGCACATCGAGCGAAGCCTGTCTCTTGTTCAGGATGAATCAACTTGGAACGAAAATATACTGGATGATTTACGCCCCTTGGTAACAGATAACACGCTGGCATCTGTGGTACGAATCCCCAGCCTAGGAACAATCATCGATCTCGCCTACGGCGAACTAGAAGTGCCATTGGCTTCTGATGACTGATTGGGGTGGCCGTCTTTCAAACGCAGCCGTGAGTGCGATGGCCTCAGATGTACATCAGAACAATTTCCTCCAACTCCGTGCTGCGGCAACGCTAGATGCAGTCCGTCCTGAGGGCGGCCGACTTCCTGCATTTACCTTTGATGACTTTCAGATTGCGTCATTGGCCTACCTTGTTCGGCTCTCTGAACTTGAACGCACATCTCGTAAAAGGCGACAAGACCCCAGATTTTTGCCAACAGTTGCTGCGGCATTTGAGGATTTGGCACATCGAGAGGTTTCCGACACTGCGAGAAGGGCTGAATTATTAGGTGAAGCTGCGACGATGTGGAGCATTGCAGGATACCAAGCGAATGCAGCTGTTATCGCAAGAGAAATGGATGCTTTAGTTGCGGGTCAAGACTCTGTACCCGCGCGTATTGTGCAGTTGGTGGCATCACTCCTTCAACGCGACATCCTAAAGACGCAAGAGCTTGGGCATCAAGGAATTGAGGATATTCCGGCTCTAGGTGAGCAAGTACTTCATTCTCTACAGAATGAGCAACTCCCTATAGAAGACGCAGCGGTTCTTGCTACCTATGGGATCATCGCGCGAGCTGCAAACTCAACTGTGGATTTTTGGTACACAGGCAACCGTCAATCAGCAGATTACGCGCTATCGGAACTGAATCGAGCTGAATCTATACTGAGAGATCAAGGAATAGTAGATACATGGCTGCTCGTTTCAAATCTACGAATAGTTCTTGGTGACGCATTTTCAACATCATTGTGGCGAACCCTAAGAGGACAGGTTCGCGATTGGAATTACCTGTGGCGTCGTCACATACAGAATCTTGCGAGTGGGAAATCGGGTGTGGTTGAAATATGGCCATCACAGCGACGTGCTCTTGAAGCCGGTTTTCTTAATCCAGATGTGATGTCCCTTGTTGTAACTATGCCGACTAGTGCAGGCAAAACTCGTCTATCGGAATTCGCGATTCTCGCATCCCTATGTCGGAACATAGGCGAAACACTTGCTGTATACGTTGTTCCAACTCGTGCCCTTGCCGCGGAAGTTGAAACTCGTTTGACAGCTTCTTTAGGCCTTCTTGGTCTGAGAGTCACTTCACTATTTGGTGGTTTCGATTATATCGATTACGAGCGACTAATCGTGGATCGATCCGACGTATTGGTTGTTACCGCAGAGAAACTCGATTTGTTGCTTCGTCGTGAGCCATCATTACTTGATCGTCTCAATCTGGTCATTTTTGACGAGGCTCATTTAATAGATAGTCCCCATCGTGGTATTAGATATGAACTACTTATCACTCGGATACTTCGAAACTCCGATAAAACCCGTATATTGATGTTATCCGCAGTTATCCCAAATCCAAATGATCTTGGAAGATGGTTGAATCCTGAAGAAGCTGGTCGCAACGTTGCCACCTCAGATTGGTCACCATCCAGGCTTGCCATGGGGATCTTCACATGGGAAGGAAGAAACAGTGTTGGACAGACAGGTACTGTTCGATATCAAGAGCATCAAGAGTTCTTTCTGCCATACGTACTTGAACGAACGCGTCTAAAAAAGAACCTATATCCAGATTCGCCGTCAGACATCGCCGCTGAACTAGCTCTGCATTATGTGCAGATCGGCCCTGTACTTGTCGGTGCCGCAAGAAAGGTCGATGCCGAGAGCGTAGTAAAGCGGATTGATGCTGCTATAAAGCGTCATAAGAGAGCCGGCCGTGAAATATTACTCACGGACACTCATTCCAAGAAACGCCTTGAAGTAATTGCTTCTGAGGTCGCCCAATTTACGTCTTCAACTCATATTCTCCCAGGATTCATTCGTCAGGGGTTCGCTTATCATCATGCAGATCTCCCTGATGAAGTCAGGAGATTGATCGAGGGAGCGTATAAGGAGAATCTGATAAGAATCCTAACAGCTACCAGTACTCTTAGTCAGGGGGTCAATCTTCCAACGCGAACAGTGATCGTCTCTCATACCAATCGCGGTAGAAACGTAAGAATGTCAGCACGTGAGTTTCGAAATCTTGCAGGTCGTGCTGGTAGAGCATTCACCGAAACTGAAGGCCACGTAATACTCGTAGCAAAGAACGAACGCATCGCAGTTGACTTGCGCAATCGTTATATCTCGCCTTCACAACTGGAATTAATTTACGGGGCATTGTTCAAGCTCATAATTGAACTAATTCGGCTTCGCGTTCCATCATTAGAATTGGCTAGCATTACTGAGGATATTGAATTGGGCATATTCAATGAATCCGAAGTGGACGGTCAACTGCTAAAGCAATTGTCTTCGATTGATACGCAATTGCTGGCGCTAATTGTCGAAGATGTAATCGATACCGACGATGAAGAGTCAATAGAATCGTTGCTGCAATCTACTTTATGCGCAATTCACCTCGAGAATCATTCGATACCGTTGAGCCCTGTTGGTCGATTTTTAGGAAGTCGTCTGCAGCTAATCCGAGAACGCATCCCATCATCTGAAGTTCAAGAGGCTTACCATCGGACCGGACTAAGTCTTGATGGCTGTGACCTCCTTTACAAATTAGTTGAGCAGTTGGTCTCAGGTGATCGGATCTTAGTGAATGAAGGTAGCCTAAGTATCGAATTGATAAAGCGACTACTCGAAGTAGCGATACTTGTACCGGAGATATCGGAAACATGTGAAGAACGAGGTGTCGACCCTCCAGTCATTGCTGATGTGGCATTCGATTGGTTAGCCGGGATGTCTCTTGAAGAAATTCATGCTAATCATGGTATTTCGATGAAATCGGCAAATGTGATGGAAACTTCCAAAACGCTGGAGATCATCGTAGCGAGAGAACTACCATGGGTGGTTTCGAGTGCAATCGAGTTTCTCAACCTTCTACTTGGTGATGAATGGCAAGCGTCAACGGAGCTGAACGCATTACCTTCGATGGTGAAATTTGGAGTCAGCAATTTGGGTGCATGTTATGCTGCCAGTCTTGGCATTCGACGCAGAACTACAGCTTTGTCGCTGGGCTACGCATTCGAGACCGAAAATGGCCAAACATTCAGCAGTTTCGTTCACTGGTTACAAGCAGTCGACCTATCTAGGCTTTCCGAAATTGTGGGAACTGAGAATGTTGCCGATGTTTCTGCTCGTATTGCGAACCTATCGACGAATTCCAATGATCTCAGGAACTTTGCAGTAGGGCGGGGTGTGTTTAGGTCACCAATTCGAGGCGTGCAATATGGAGATCGGTGGGAGCATCTGCAAAGCATGCGACTGAACGAACCCGTAATATTAGAGCGCGAAAACGATAACACATATGATCCGAATGCGATTCGTGTTCATGATGAATCGGGCAACGATATTGGCTACATCGCTAGAGATTCTGCACGTTTGTTGGCACCTCTAATTGATGATGGAATACCCGCTCGTTCGACACTCGTCTCATTTCGTGGATCCGATGCTATCGTGGAAATTGCAGTTGGTTAGCTCGAATTTCTGATCAAGCAAACACCTCACAACAAGACACTAGCAGCCGAGGAGAGTAACAATTGCCTTATTTCACTTATTCTCTCAATATATGGAATGTTCTATGACACGCACACTGATCCGTGGGAAGTGGGTGATCGCCAGTGACGGGGAGACGCACCACATTCTGGAGGATGGAGAGGTCGTTTACGAGGGCAACCGGATCATCTTCACCGGCCATGGCTATGCGGAGCCGGTTGATGAGGTGATCGATGCTGGGAACGCAGTCGTTGGGCCGGGCTTCGTCGATCTGGATGCGCTTTTTGACCTGGATTCGACGGTGCTGGGTTTCGACAATCACCCGGGCTGGAAGAAGGCGCGGGTCTGGGCCAGCACCTACGTTGAGGCTAGTCCACGTGATGTCTACACCCCGGAAGAAGAGGATTTCCAGCACGAGTACGCGATGGTCCAGCTGCTACTCAATGGCATCACGACAGCCCTGCCAATCCGCTCGATCCTCTACCGCGAGTGGGCCGAAACCTACCAGGAGAATGCCAACGCCGCCGAAGCTGCCGCCCGGCTTGGTATCCGGATGTACCTCGGTCCCTCCTACCGGACCGGACTGCCGGTCGTCTACCCGGACGAGAGCATCGGTTTTCACTGGGATATCGAGCGTGGGATGCAGGGTCTGGAGAACGCCATCCGATTTGTTCGGGACTTCGACGGCGCGCACGATGGCCTTATCCGCGGCTTCCTCCAGCCGGACCGGATCGAAGGCTGCACTGAGGAGCTATTGATCGAGACAGCCAGGGCCGCCGAAGAGCTGGACTGCCCGGTGCGGTTGCACTGTTGCCAGGGTGAGCTGGAGGTGGAAGAGGTCGACAAACGCTGGGGGAAATCGTCGCTGGAGCTACTGCACGATCTCGGCTTTCTCAGCCCACGCGCCCTGCTGCCGCACGGTCAGTTTCTGGGTGGCATCGCC
Source organism: uncultured Thermomicrobiales bacterium (assembly GCA_964577155.1). GTDB lineage: Bacteria > Chloroflexota > Chloroflexia > Thermomicrobiales > CFX8 > CAZNYB01. The sequence goes on from CAZNYB010000122.1 coordinate 7,486, forward strand.
CCGACGCCGGAGGCGATCGAACGGGAGCTTGACTGGCTGACGGAATCCGGCGCGACAATCGCCCACTGCCCGGTGGTGAGCGCCCGGCACGGCGGCATCCTGGATTCGTTTGGCAGCTACCGTGAGCGCGGAGTGCGCATCGGGCTGGGCACCGACACCTACCCACCGGACATGATCCTCAACATGCATGTCGGCGTGATGACGGCGCGGGCTGCCGACGGCAACATGAACGTCACCGCCGCCGACTACTACCACGTCGCGACGATCAGCGGGGCAGACGCTATCGGACGACCTGACCTCGGAAGGCTGACGCCCGGCGCGCTGGCCGACATCACCATCTTCGATCTGGACGGCTTCCACCTGGGGCAGTTTGTCGACCCGGTCCAAACCATGGTCCTGAACGGCAGCGGCCGTGATTTCAAAACGGTGATCGTCGATGGCCGCAAGGTCGTCAATGACCACCGGGTTCCCGGCATCGACACTGCCGCCTATCATGCCCGCGCTCAGCAGCAGTACGAGAAGCTGATCGCCTCCTACCCCGAGCGATCCCACCTGCACCCGCCGGTTGAAGAGATTTTCACCCCTTCATTCCCGATACGCAGGCCGGGGAACGCTGAGTAACAGAGGGAGATTGATAGATGGCGACGATTGTGATCGTCCATGGCGCGTTCGGCGGCGGGTGGGAGTGGCACGAGGTTGCGACGCAGCTGCGAGGTCGCGGGCATGAGGTGTACACGCCGACACTCACTGGTTTCGGGGAACGGGTCCACCTCGCCACCCCGGATATCGGCCTGGAGACCAACATTCAGGATATTCTCAACCTGTTCCATTACGAAGATCTGACTGATGTCACCCTGGTCTGCCAGAGCTATGGAGGCATGGTTGCAACCGGTGTCGCGGACCGGATACCGGAACGCATCAATCACCTCGTCTATCTCAACGCGCTTGCGCCAGAGAACGGGCAGTCAGTCCTGGGTCTGACACCCCCTGCGTTTCGCAAGCGTTTTGAAGAGGCAGCACAGACAGACGGCGAAGGCTGGCGAATCCCTGTGCCGCCATTTGAAGACGACCCGCAGATTGCAGCTTTCGCGCGCGGGCGGTACGTCCCCACACCGCTACGCCCGTTTACCGAGCCGATTGAACTTGGTCCGTTTCCTGAACAGCTACGCCGCACCTATATCTGGTGCACCAAAGATCAGGAAGGGCTGGACGGAGTTGCCGACCTCATGCGACCGTTCGCCGAACGGGCAAGGGCAGACCCCGACTGGGAATTTCAAATACTCAATGAGATACCTGATGCCTATATCCTGGTGCCGGACATCGTCGCCGATCTGATCGATCAAGCAACAACTGCCCCCTGACAGGAGAGCGCGCATCGGTGCAAGCAGCCAGGCTACTCCGGCTGCTTTGCTTTGACCGCCCAGGCGCGGAGAGTGAGATCAATCGATCCATCAGACGAGACCGGCAACCTGGCTGCTGTGCATTGCTTGAAAATTGCTAGCCGCTCGTCATCGAGCGAACTGGCGAAACGTTGGATTGAATCCCCGGCATGCAGCAGCTGGTCCCACAAGGTATCGAAGTCCGGAAACGACTGCGTGAGAGTAACCTCTTTCAACTGGATCTGCTCAAACCCGGCCTGCATGAACGCCTCTCTCAGCCACCCGGGCCGGGTCAGCGGAATACTGGCCCGATAATCCTGCTGATACTCCCATGCGGCAGGATCAACCTCGTTCGCCGAGTCCCAGTAAGCTCGCAACGCCAGCAGACCATCTTCGAAATCCCAGACGTAGCAGCCGGTGACCCCGCCCGGTCTCACCACCCTGGCCATCTCCGCCAGCGCCCTCTCCGGTTCGACAATGAAGTTCAGCACCAACCCGGAAACAACGGCGTCAAAGGCGTCGTCGCCGAAAGGCAGCTCGCGGGCATCAGCAAGCTGGAAACTGGTGTTCTGCCGAGCCAGTGTATGGCGAGCGTGGCCGATGAAATCCTGGTTCAGATCGACACCGGTCACCGACTCCGAGCTGGACTGCTCAAGGATGATTTCGGTCAACGCGCCGGGACCGCAGCCGACATCCAGCCAGCGGCTGCCAGCCGGGACGAACAGCCAGTCCAGGAAATCGACCGCGATCTGCCGACTGTAGCGTCCGACGTATAACTCGTAATGTTGCCAGCCCGGCCAGCCACTGCTCGACATAGCACGCCATCTTTCCATGGGTTCTGCCTGAAGTCAGAACACCAATGGTAGCAGGCTTTTGTCAGTCAGCTGCGACCGCTGCCTCCACCGTTGGCTGGATGTTCTTGTTCATCCGGAACAG
>CAZNYB010000123.1:0-9712 GCA_964577155.1 uncultured Thermomicrobiales bacterium
ACCTTGTGTTCGCCCGATTTATGTATTTTAGCGTTTACAGGGCGAACACAAGGTTCGCCCCAACGGACGTCAAATTTACAAGTTCTCTTTAAGTTCCTTCCCGGAACTCTCTCAACCCGCTTTCTCTCCTACCGGCGAAAGAATTACGTACCTTGCTATGCAAGTGAATATCGCTGACTCAACGGGAGTTCGTCTGCCGGAGGATTGACGACCAGCTGGCCGTCGATGAAGACTTCTCGACCTGACGGATCAACGGTGACAACTGGATTCGCCGAGTTGTAGTGCATCGCAGCCTTGTAGGTCGCCCGCACATTGCGAACAGCAACTGGCCGTCGTTGCAAGTGCTTTGCAGTCGGGATGCCACCTGCCGCCTGCTCTGAAACAAAGTTGACGCTCAATCTTGCCGGCGCGAGACCGAGGCTTCCCCACATCGGCCGGTAGATGAGTGGCTGACTCGTGCGGGTCGAGCCGATTCCGTCTCCAACCTGGGCTGCCGCGACAAACCCGCCCTTGATGATGGCTGTGGGCTTGATGCCGAAGAACGCTGGATGCCAGAGAATGATGTCCGCGAGTTTTCCAGGCTCCAGGCTGCCAACTTCGTGATCGAGACCATGGGCGATTGCCGGGTTGATTGTGTATTTGGCGATGTACTGTTTGATCCTGGGGTTGTCATCGCCTTCGTTGCCTATCGGATCATATCCACCGCCGCGCACCTGTTTCATGTGGTGTGCCAGCTGCCAGGTCCGGCTCACGACCTGGCCAATTCTCCCCATACCCTGAGAATCGGACGACACGATCGCGATCGCGCCGATATCGTGGAGCACATCCTCGGCGGCAATCGTTGCGGGCCGGACCCGGTCCCGAGCTGCTTGCATGTCTTCCGGTAGATTCCGGTTCAATTTGTGGACGGCGATGATCATGTCAAGCTGCTCTGCGACGGAATTGATCGTGTAAGGCAGGGTCGGGTTCGTCGACGAGCCGATGATATTGGCTTCGCCGCATATCTCCAGCAGATTCGGCGCATGCCCGCCTCCCGATCCTTCGACGTGGAAGGCGTGAATCGAACGCCCGCCAATCGCCGAGATCGTCTCCTGCAACGCGCCGGCTTCGTTTATCCCATCAGTGTGAATGGCCACCTGACCACCATAGGTGTCGGCTACGGTCAAGCAGGCGTCGATCACGGCCGGGAATGCGCCGACGTCCTCGTGAATCTTCAGGCCAGAAGCGCCGGACAAAAAATGAGCTTCGAGTTGCGCCTGGTCGCTGGAGCCACGGGCCAGAACCGCCAGGTTGAGCGGCAACGATTCGAAGGCTTCGAAGACGTGGATCATGTTTTGCAGCGGGTTGACGCCAAGATCAAAGACACCGCCACTGCCTTGCCCGACCAGCGTCGTGATGCCGCTGTAGATAGCCGCGTCGCTCAGGCTACTGGAGGAGAGGTGAACGTGGCTGTCAACCCCGCCCGCGGTAACGATCATACCGGTGGCCGGGACGATGCCTGTTGCCGGTCCAATGAGGATATCGATATTGTCGACTACATCCGGGTTGCCAGCCCTGCCAATCCCGGCTATGCGACCATCCTTGATTCCGATATTGCTTTTGAAGATGCCCAGGACCGGATCGATGACCGTGGCGTTGGTGATTACCAGATCGAGCTGGCTGGTACCGGGAGACCTGCCGAACATCATGCCGTCCCGAAGTGGGCGGCCAAACCCTTCAGCTGGCTCGAAACCATGCAGGGAGTCGTCACGCTCGATTCTGGCAAAAAGATTTGTGTCGGCCAGTCTGACATGATCTCCGGTCGTCGGTCCGAATAACCGGTTGTAGTTTCCGCGTTCGATTCGTTCCGGCATCAGTCAATCTCCTCATGTTCGAACCCGCGTTCGACGAGAGTTGCCACCGCCTGTCGTGGATCGACGGCATCGAGCGGGCCGTTGATTGCTCCGTTGAACCCGTAGACGATTCGATCGCCTCCAATTGGAACGAGAGCGATTTCTCTCGTCTCCCCCGGTTCGAATCTGATCATCCCCTGGCTATGGGTATCCAGCCGCATCCCGAATGCCTTGAGCCGGTTAAACCTCAATCGTGGATTGGCTTCAAAGATGTGGAAGTGAGAAGTGAGGTGGACTGGCACGGGTCCAGTATTCGTGACGCTGATCATTTTAACCGGTAGCCCAGCGTTGAATTCGACTGGCTCATCAGCAGGAATGATTTCTCCTGGAATCACGGTCCGGTTCCAATCGGGTTGTAGACGGTTACTAACTTCGTGCCGTCGGGAAACATCGCGTCTACCTGCAGCACCGGGATCATCTGCGGCACACCTTCCATGACATCATCAGCTGAGAGGATGGAACTCGCGTGCGATATCACCGCTTCAAATGGCTGGCCGGCCCGGGCTTCTTCAAAAATCTCATCAGTGATGATTGCTACGGCTTCCGGGTGGTTGAGTTTCAGGCCGCGGGCTTGCCGTTTCCGCGCCAGTTCCGCTGCTGTAAACACCAGCAACCGGTCTGTTTCCTTCGGTGTGAGCGCCAAGTTCATCAACCTCTTTTCCAGGTTCGAGCAGTGAATCGCTGATCGGAGGCGGGCTTGAGCTGCCAGAACTCTGCCAGATTCGCAGTACAATCGGCCGTATCTTTCGGGCGATCCACAATCCGGCAATGTTATCTTTAGTAGCTTGCGGCAGGTCGGGTACGGCGTCATGAATGTGCCGGGCAAGTTGTCGCCTGCGTAGCAGTATCCGAACGATGGCTACCGTCGCCAGCGCGGTCAAGGCGGCGAATATCAGCCCCGAGATCGTAAACAGTAACCCGGATCCCGACTCACTCTCCTTGGAAGTTGCGGTCAGGTCAACTGTACCGGCGAGTGGGATCTGCCACCGCACCGTGTTTAAGTCGATAAGCTCACCGTTTGTCTCAGTGACCTCTCCTGGCAGGCTCGCAAAATATTCCAACTCGAGTTGCTGCCGGATCTGTTCTGGCGGGAGCGCTTCGAAGTCGCCTGTGCCGAGTACGGCAAGTGATTCAAACAACTGCTCACCGTCGACCATCAAATCCAGAACATAGACGGTTCCGCCGACAGCTTCGCTCTTCTGCCGGAATGTCCCTTGAAACGGTGCAACGATTCCCGGCGAGGCATTGATTCCGGTAGCGTTGAGCAGGCTGTTCAACGCCGCGCCGACGTCTTCTGAATCGGTTTGTTCGGTGCTGACTGATACGGTGACCAGGTCACCTTCTTCAACGGTAGTAACTTCCAGCCCGGCAGCCTCTGCTTCGGCTACGATGTTATCGAGCGTGCTATTGATGCCCGGAAACTCAGGGCGCTCCAGTTCGCTGGTCGGAAAGGTGACACCGATCCAGTGCCGTCCGGAACCATCATCGCTCAGCTCTGAGCCAAATTCGACCGACACGCAGCCGGTGAGCATGACTAGCCCGGATATGATCAGGCAGACTCGAAGTGCTTGAATGATCACCGGCTGATCTCCCTGGTTCACGCAGCATCGACTCTTCTAGCCGGCTGGTATATCGTTGCCAACTATAACCCCTGTGATTGCGGGAAAGCAGGTCCACGGAAGGGTTGCAGGTTGCTGAATGACGTCAGGATGAACGAATATCGGGATGACTGAGCTGTCATGACAACTGATCCTTACCGTCAGACAGTTGTGCCAGGCTCACTGGCTGTCATTATGGCGATGCTTTCACCCATCGATGCTGGCCGGTTACAGGAGACGTTCCAGTTCGCTGCCGCGGCTCACCAGAATCAGGTTCGCGATGAGGGGTCGCCATTCATCGAACACCCGGTCCGGGTTACTCAGATACTCTGGCAGGAGCTTGGAAACCGGGATATCGACATGCTGCTTGCAGCCCTCACTCACGATGTGCTTGAGGACTGTCCCTGGATCAGTCGAGCTGTGCTCGCCTCACTAATCGGGGAGCCAGCAGTCCAGATCGTTGAAGATGTGACAAAACAGTCTGTACCCGATGAAATGAAGACAGAACGGGATCGCGCATACCTCGATCGGCTCCCGCACCTGCCGATTGAATCACGCCTCGTCAAGCTTGCCGACCGGATCGACAATCTTCGCGGCGTTCCAAAGGCGGGACGACCAGAAAAAGCCCGGCATTACCTTGACGTAAGCCGGGCTGAGTTTATTCCGCTTGCGCTGGCAACCGATCAAGTGGCAGCACGATTGATTATGGAAGCCTGCGATGCGATCGAACGCTATCTGGACTCGCTTTGAGCGACCTTTGATCGGATCTCAAGAGATCAAGCGTCGTCGGGCTCTTCTTCGTGCATAAATGCCGATCTGACGTGTTCCGCGTTTATCGCGGCGTGGTCTGAAATCATCACTTTTGATCCTGGGACGCCCATGCCCTCAAAAATATCCCTGATCGCCCTGGTTGCTTCTTCTTCACTTTCGCAAGGAACATGCAAAACCGCGCCATCAGTAAACTCGACGACGACGTTCCACTCTAACTGGTCTTCCATCGTTTCACCCTTGCTATTGATTGAGAATCTTCGCTTTTTCGGCGGCGAACTCTTCGTCAGTCAAAATGCCGGAGTCGTGTAGTTCGCCGAGTTGTTTCAGCTGGGTGAATAGATCTTCGGTCGAGGCTGCTGGAGCAGCAGGCGCTGCGGGAGCAACTGGAGCTGGCGGTGGAGCTTGTGCTACGGGCGCCTGTTGCTGTGCTTGCTGTTGTTGCAATTCCTGGATCTGCTGATTCTGTTGCGCTTCAGCCTGCTCTTCCTGGGCTTTGCTCTGCGCTCGTTTACTGCCGGCATAGTAGGCGCCTCCGCCGACTACAGCTGTCCGGAGCAACGGGCGTCTCCTGATAAACGGCACTGAAATCTCCTCATCTCGGTAGGGTAGGTTAACCTGAACACAAACGGTAGTGTTGTGTCAGGCAATCTCACCGGAAGATTACAGGCCAACTGTTACGCAGCTTGCTTCTTTCCGGTATCCACCTCATTAAAGAATCGAAGTCCGATTCATCAACTAGTCGCTAACTCGCAGTTGCCTCGGCCTTGGATTTCTCACACTCTTCTTCAGTCACCCTCAGATGGATCTCGCGGCTGGTGAGCAATCGCACCCAGGCGATCGGTATGCGTACATCATGGTGGAACAGGTGGCCGGCTTTGACGATGAATGCGGTGGCGTGCCCATCATCGGTATAGATGATCTCATCCACCGTCCCGATTTTGTCGCCGCCACTGCCGTACACATCCGTACCCGCTGTCAGCATTACCATGTCAGCCGATATGCTGGAATTATGAATCAAATGGTTTGGCACTGCAGCTGGAACCGGTCTGTCTCCGCCTTCAGGCGGCCCGAGCATGTACGGGTTACCTTCTTTCACCATAAAACCGCCGCCACCGACGACGTGGAAATCTTCCGGTGGGGTAACGTAATACTGTTCTCGCACAAACGGTTGCAACTGCCGGGCAGATTCCGCGTCAATATTCAAATGAACGAGACCGTCCTCTTCGACGCTATCGACGGTAAACAGCGGGGCAATCACGTCGTGGCCAAAGAGGTGGCCACCTTTGATGACGAACGAGTGGAGCATTAATGTGTCAGGGTTCATGACCAGCTTGTCCACCCTGCCAACATCTTTGCCATCACTACTTTTGACATGTTTGCCTACATCGAGTTTATGCGGCGCACTCATACTCTCTCCTCATGCCTGGGTCTGAACGAGCCCGGTCGTGTCTTCATTATGACTATTCTCCCCCAATTCGGCAACCGCTGAGCTATCAACCATGTCCGGGCGTCGGATGAACGACCGGCATCTTCTTCACTTTCGCCAATAGTTCACTGTGCTCTGATTCGGGATGTTCCTCCATCGGGATTCTAACAGTAAACGTCGCGCCTGCGTTATCGTCACTCGTTGCTTCAAGAGAGCCATCGTGGATGTCCGTAATCCAGCGGGCAATAGAGAGTCCCAGGCCGGTGCCACCTGATGCACGGTTGCGGGAGACATCCGCGCGATAAAAACGGTCGAAGATACGGTCAATATGCTCCTCTGAAAGTCCCGGACCGTCATCCGAGACGGTGATGACCGCGTCGGCTCGATCCTGCTTCAGGGAAAGTGTCACCCTGGTTTCAGGCGGGGTATGTGTGAACGCGTTGTCGAGCAAGATCAGAATCAGCTGGGTAATCTGATCTGCCGAACCATGCACATACAATGCGCTAGTTCGTACATCAGGGATCTGGACAACAAATTGATGATGTTCGGCAATTGTTGCCATGTTCCTCGCGACTTCAGCGGTTATCTCGGTCAAGTTGACCGAATCCATCTCTGGTTGCCAGCCGACATCTGCTCTGGCCAGGGTCAGAAGGTCCTGAACCAGCCTGCTGAGACGCCCGGACTCGCTGCTAATGTCGCTCAACCCACCGACGAATTCCACCTGGTCGATCTCGCCCATCTCAGCCATTTTCAACAAAATGTCCGCATTTCCCCGCAAGGCGGTAAGCGGTGTCCTGAGCTCGTGCGACGCATCGGCAACGAACTGCTGCTGTGCATCAAATGTCAGTTCGAGTCGGTCGAGCATGGCGTTGAACGTAATCGCGAGCCGCCGGATTTCATCGTCATTTCTGGGGATATCAATGCGTTGGGACAGATCCTGAGCGCCGCCGATCGTTTCGGCAGTTCTGGTCATTCGTTTTAGTGGCTGCACCGCGGTACCAGCGATGAACCAGACCGCTCCAGTCACCAGGATGATCGAAACGGCCGATCCGGCTACGAGAATTGTTTGAAGTTTCCGCAGCGTCTCGTGCAGTGGTTCCAGCGATTCGGCTACCTGCACGATGGCGAACAAACGATCGCCTTGCAAAAACACCGGCGCAGAGTAGATCCGCATCCGGGTGCCGTCGATCTCATCCTCAAAGTAGGCATCCTGGTGATCGACGTTCTGCTCGACAACGTCAAGTGGCAGTGGCAACGAGTGGGCGTCCAAATTTGTTGATTTGGCGACGAGTTGAAATTCACCAGATTCGTCTCGTTGAAATGCCTGGATGTAGATGCCGGCTGACGTGAACGGATCCGGATCCGGCGCTTGTATAAGCGCCAGGCCTGGTCCAACCGGGATCAGATCGGGTTTGTTCCGGTAGGTAGTGTAGACCCGGCTCAGACCTTGATCCAATTCTGAACGCAGACTGCGTTCCATCCACCAGTGGATGCCAATTGAGAGAACGAGCAACAGGCAGATCATCAGACCTGCGGTTAAGATTGCGAATCTGGCGCGAATAGACATCACTCAAGCGTTTCTGTGTGACAGGTCAGTTGTTCATGCGCAGGGCGTACCCTGCGCCGCGCACGGTTTGTAGCAGCCTTGGTTCGCCCCCGGATTCCAGCAACCGTCGCAGGTTTGAGATATAGACTTCGAGGACGTTCGATTCACCCGGGAAATCGAGCCCCCAGATGCGTTCCATGATCATGTCTTTTGGCAGCACCTGAACCGGGTGTTGGAGAAACAGGTACAGGAGATCAAATTCTCTGGTCGTGAGTTCTATCTGTCGGGTTCCCCGGAAGGCGAATCGGGTGCTGGTGTCCAGGGTTAGATCCTCATAGCGAAGTTTCTCGCCAATAGGCGTTTCCGGGGACCAGTCCTGACGGCGAAGCAAGGCGCGAATTCGGGCCGACAGTTCTTCGAAGGCAAACGGCTTGACCAGATAATCGTCCGCGCCAGCGTCCAGACCATCAACCCGGTCGTTGACGCTATCCCGCGCCGTCAGCATCAGAATCGGGAGATCATGCCCGTCAGAACGTATCCGGCGACAAACCTCGATGCCGTTCATCCCCGGCAGCATGATATCAAGCACAATGAAATCGGGTTGTTCGTCGGCGAATTTATTGAGCGCTTCACTGCCGGTGCGTGCCGTGATCACGCTATATCCCTCGAAGCTGAGCCCGCGCTGGAGCATCGCCGAAATTGCCGGATCGTCCTCAACGACTAGCGCCAGCGTTGCTTCACCTGCCGGAGCCGACATACAGGCACCTTCTTCTAGAGATGTAGCAGCCCGTGAAAATGTTCCGGGTTGTCATACGGTCCAATAATGACGAGATTAAGCATATCGTCGCGATAGATCTCACGAGCCAGTTCAAGCATATCTTCCGCCTGGACAGCGTCGATCTCGTCCATGACCTGCCGCGGGGTCTTGATCTCGCCGAACGTCAACTCCTGGCCGCCGATCCACGATGCCACCGACCGGGAATCCTCAAGTCCCATGATGATGCGGCCTTTGCTGAGTTCTTTGTTGCGGCGCAACTCGTCTTCGGGGATGATTTCATCACGCAACTGACGCATTTCTCCGAGGATGGCGGTAATCGTTTCATCAACTCTCGTCAGATCAGTGCCAGCGTAGACGACACCCTGGCCGACATCACTGTACTGCCTGAAATAGCCGTAGACCGAATAGACCAGTCCGCGTCGCTCGCGAATCTCCTGAAACAGCCGTGAACTCATGCCGCTCGACAGCACACCGTCAATCATGGCCTGACTGTAGCGCCGGTTATCCGTGAACGGGATAGCCGGATGGCCGATGCAGAGATGAGCCTGTTCCGTGGGCCGGGTGACGATGTTCACCCGTGGTCCGAGTTGTTCGATTCTGGCCGGGTCCACGCAATCTCCGTCGCCCGGTTCCAGGTGGCCGAAGTACCGCTCTGCCAGCTCAACTACCTGGTTGTGTTCGATTTTTCCAGAGGCGGCGATGACCAGCCGCTCCGGGCAGTAGTGCTGCTGGATGAACTTCACCAGGTGGTCGCGAGTGGTGCTGTTTATCGTCTCCTCGTAGCCAAGAATTGAGCGGCCTATTGGCTGGTTTTCCCAGACAAGCTCATCGATAAGATCATGGACCAGATCGTCCGGGGTGTCATGAACGCTACGGATTTCCTCGACGATAACGAAGCGCTCTTTCTCTAACTCGTCGACCTCCATCGTCGAATTGAGCAATATATCAGCGATCACGTCGAAGGCGCGTTCGAAGTGGAACGCTGGCACTTTCACCCAGTAGTTCGTGCTATCCCGGCCGGTCGCCGCGTTGATGACCCCGCCAACGCCTTCGATTTCACTGGTGATGATGGCTGGATCTGGCCGGTTGCTGGTCCCTTTGAAGAGCATGTGCTCGATAAAATGGGAAATGCCTGCCTGGCTGGCGACTTCGTACCGCGATCCGACACCATACAGAAACAGCAAGCTCGCCGAGTGCACGTGTTCCATCCGGCTGGTGACGACTCGTAGCCCGTTCTTCAGCGTAGTCTTGCGGTAGAACGATGCGGAAATGCTGGTTTCGGGAGTTGTTGCAGTCGCCAATTCAGTGGAACTCGCTTTCATTACCTGCCTGGTAGTTGTTCGGATACCAGAGACACGGCCAGCTGAAGCGCTTCCCCGGCAGTCTGCTCGATATTAGAAAGCCGGTTTCCTTGGAGACGTAACTCACGGACCTGGCTCCCGAGCGGGGTTTCGACGGCGATGTAAATCAACCCTACTGGCTTGGTAGGCGTCGCTCCACCGGGTCCGGCGATGCCGGTGCTTGATATCCCGACGTCAACACCGAACTCCGCTCGAGCTCCTCGCGCCATCTGAGCGGCCGTCTCTTCGCTCACCGCCCCATGCTGGCGCAACGTCTCCGGCTTTACCCCGAGATTTTTTATTTTGACCTCGTTTGCATAGGCAATGATACCGCCATGAAAATAATCGGATGAACCGGGTA
>CAZNYB010000124.1:0-9689 GCA_964577155.1 uncultured Thermomicrobiales bacterium
TCTTCAGCGATCGCTCCTTTGCCGGTGACCGAAGTGAAAACAGGAGCGCCGATACGTTCTGCCAGATTGGTGAGAAGCGGGGAAACTGAGGCATTGGCCGCGCCGCCGCCTGCAAAGATGACCGGTCTTGACGAACTTCGAATGAGTTCGGCTGCGGAATCGATCAGGGATGCGTCTGGCAATTCATGTTCGGGCAACGCCACTGGAAACTCTGGAGTTTGGACCTGTTCGGACAAGAGATCCAGTGGAATTTCGAGATGCACTGGTCGTGGCCGGCCCTCACCGAGTATCTGGATAGCCTGTGCGATCATAGGAGCAAGATCTTCCGTCTCCATCACCCTGGCATTCCATTTGGTGATTGGGCGCATAAAACCCATCTGATCGGTCATCTCGTGGAGGTTACCAACCATTAGATCGAGATGTTTGCGCTCCTGATTTGTTGCCAGCACGAGGACCGGCGCGGAATCCGCATAGGCTTGCCCGACAGCGGTACTGATATTCGTCAGGCCTGGCCCGGTGACAATCAGCGCGACACCAGGTTTTCCGGTTGCTCGAGCATACCCGTCCGCCATGTATCCTGCGCCTTGTTCGTGACGGGCGAGAATGTGTTGTATCTCAGGCCGATCAATGAGCGCGTCATAGATATCGAGAGTATGAACACCAGGGATGCCAAAAATGGTGTCGACGCCGTTGGCTGCGAGTGCCCTGAGAGCGACTTCGCCGCCTCGAATCTTTGATTCGACTGATGTCACCATTGATTGTCGGTCCTTCCAAGCTACATCAGGTAAGATCCATAGCTATGCTATCAGCCGCCAAGTATAGCGACGCCGGTGGCAACAGGAAGAACCAAATCCGATCAGTCAGAGAAGGAATCGTGATCATGAGCCAGCAATGCACGTTGACTCACATGACGCTTGCCAGCGAAAAGACGGCAGCGATAGCAGACTTTTACAATAACGTGCTCGGTGCGTCTTTTGAGCCATTCGAAGCCTACGGCTCGACGCTCTATAGCGGGCAACTTGGCGGGGTTAGCGCCGTGATTTGTCCGAATGACATCGCCGGAGTCGACGCAACACGCGCCCGACACCAGCTGAAGTTTGACATCGCTGACGTCGACGAGGCTGTCAGGCTGGCTCAAAACGCTGGCGGAACCATTCACACCGCTCCATATGACTCGGACGGCAGACGTGCCGCAGTTCTATGTGACCCTGACAACAACCTCATCGAAATTGAAGCTGATGTCTGACGCAGTACCCGGTGACGTTTTCCTAATCCAAGGCAGATCGGCTGGAGGCACTCGTTCCTGATTGCTATCAGAACAGATGTCACTCTGACGACGGCGTATGAGTTGCAATGACCCGCTCATGAAGTTTTTGAATCTGCATCCAGGCTGCGCTTATCGCGCCTTGTTGCCAGCCAGGGTCATAGCTAGCCATTTCTCCGGCAATGTAGACGCGTCCGTCCGGTTCGAGAATAACCGGATAGAACTTCTCACGAGCTTCACTGCTCCAGCCAGACCAGGCGCCGTTGCTGTACCGTACTCTATCCCAGGACACTGAGAATCCGGTTTCAAACTCGTCAATGTAGGTTGAGCCATGAATCTTCGCGCCTCCTTCAAGCGCCAGATCTGTACGCGCTTTTGGTTCAAGATCTCCAACCTGAGTCGCCTGAGTTCCGAAGTTGTAATATCCCTGAATCACCCCTTTTTCCGTCAGGAATCCATACATCGGGTAGGAGAGCGATCCGATGTCCTGCATATCTGTAAAGGTGATGCCGCCATAGATCCACTCATCCTCTTCCCAGAAGCGACGCTTAAACTGCAACCCGATTTTTCCGACCGATGCGTAGTTTGAACCCGCAAGTATCGCTTCTTTAAACAGAGGGGAAAAATCGGCCGGGATGTCTTTGAGCACAGAAAGCGGAATGGTTGAGATGCAATAGTCGGCATAATACCGTTCTTCTCTGCCAGTCTCCTTGTCTCTATAATCCACCCACATCCCGTCGGGAAACTGGGCGATCTTCAAGACCTCGGCATTAAACTTCACCTTATTGCGAAGGCGGGGTAGGAATCCTTTTTCGTAAATTTCTTGCATTCCATTTGCTGCCGTTTGCATCGTCGATTGCATTTCCATGAGCGGCGCAAGCCGGTTAAAGATTCCCATTTGCTGGGCAGTTGCGGCCCCAAACTGGATGATGTCTTCGAACGGTAGCGGAGTGGAAGGAATTCCCGGTTGCTCCCCCGGACCGGGAGGTACTTCCCAACCCCGGGAATCGTTGGGGCCGTAGCTCAAATCGTTGCTGGACAACACACCTTCCTGAATCAGATACTGGACAATTGCCTCTTGATCATTTTCAGAGAAATCAAGATCCAGCTCTTGCTGGTCGATTGCTTTCGCCAGGATCTCAGACGTGTAACCAGCCATATCGCCGAAAATCTCTCGTATCGGGAGTTTCCGTGCGCCAGACTGGCCAGGCACATTCGTCAGGTATGAGTACGCCTGATGGTTGACGTTGATATGCGGGATCATCGGAATGCCAAAGATTCTCGGGTAGTACAACGTGGCTCGATGATAGTAGGGAATTCGCCAGGCGCCAGCATTGAAGTACTGACCTGGTGAATATTCGGCGCGTTGCGGTTTCGTTCCGATCTCTTCTGAAACCGTCCCATTCCGGACAGTAAACACGTGTCCTCCGACCCGTCCCCGCGCTTCAAGCACCTGCACGTTGTAGCCAACCTGGCAGAGCTCGTAGGCAGCCGTCAGACCGGCCGGTCCGGCTCCGAGGATCAGAACCTTCACGCCTCGCACATCCCCTTCGAGAACTGGAGGAGCTTTTGGTCCAGACGAGCCAGAGGCCATTCCCAGGGCGTTGAAGGCTCCGAACACGGCTGTTGATCCACCGACCGCTCCAAGAAACTGGAGAAACTGACGGCGACTGAGCCTGCTAATCATGTACTACTCCTCAGGCATCCACTATTGCGAACGAATCACGAGCATCACAACCATGTTGAATTTGGAACGATGCTTCATGCATTGTAGCCACAAACCTTACGAGGTTGATTCGAACCTCATGTTTAACCCATCGGATCAGGCTGAACCTGGCACGGAAACGCCACCGCAAAGGATTTATAGAGGTGCT
Organism: uncultured Thermomicrobiales bacterium; assembly: GCA_964577155.1. Classification (GTDB taxonomy): domain Bacteria; phylum Chloroflexota; class Chloroflexia; order Thermomicrobiales; family CFX8; genus CAZNYB01. Next base: position 3,139 of record CAZNYB010000124.1, read on the forward strand.
GAAAGATTAAGGTCGCCACACTCAAGGTGAGTGTAGCGACCATTTGCAGCCACCTATTGGCAGTAGCTGTGACGAATCAATCCTGGTGACGAGGGGCGCGGTTCGTGACCTCGGCATAGTCCAGCGGGCTCATGTCAGCGCCATAATCGGGAGGATCAACATCAATTGCCGTCAGTATTGTGCAGATCTGGGAACGGTGTTCGATCGCGTGATGGAGTACGGCAATCAGCATGACTCCGGCTGGCACATCACGGGCGAACCCGTCGTGCCAGGGAATGAGGAAGGTCCGTTCTGCGTCGAATGGAACCGTTAGAAAACGATCCCAGCTTACTTCCAGCCAATCGACTCGTCGGGACAACTCCTCAAGATCGGGTGTGTCATCGACCGTGTGATCCCAGGCGGGCAGCTCACCTGCAAGGCGAACACAGCCACGGACTTCACCCCAGATGATGTGACGTAGCGTGTCGATGATGCTCCCGTATGCGCCAACTGCGGTCGCGTCGAGTTGGTCCTCTGTCAGACTCTCACATACGGCGATTATTTCGCGCGTAGCCCAGGTGTTGTATCGGAAACCGTCAATCAAACCATCGTTCATGATAAATCAGCCTCTCTCAGACGAGGGTGCAGCATTAATACACCACTTAGCCTGGATAGTTTTTGACTACGAAACTAAATTGTTGCTGGTCTGCTAGTGAACCGGTTTAACCGGAGGCTGCTGAATCAACTCTGATTTCCCTGGATGTTCTAAACTATCGGTTTCCGTTGATTGATTTCAGGATCATACTGCCAACAGGATACCGGAAATTCGTGGCTGGCGCATCCTTCGGCAACAGCCTCCAGCGGCTGGTTTAAAAGTTCGTATGAACTTCTATTCCCTCGGAATGAAAGGAAGTCTGTATGCTATGCAACGAAACCTGACAGACTCCACTTATCTGAAAATACCAACAGTCGCAGTCAATATCAGAAATATTGACATAAAAATGTAATTCAGAAGACGAAAATTGAGGAAAGTTCCTCAGCGCAATCTGTTGATGTGTGCTATTGTAGAAACACAATTTTTAACAATCAGTCGCTTTCGATAACAGGAAGAGTGGTAGCAATGGCGACCGATCAAATTGACGAACTCCAGAAAGCACTAGATGAACTTCGGAAAGAGTTGAAGGAGCTTCGATCTGAATTGTGTGACAATGACTGCGGCCATGAGGAAGCACCGGTCGTTGAAGTGCCGACTGGAGTAACACAGCAAAATGCTCCATGTCCGCGACAGAGTGGAACCTCGATGCCAAAGGTTCTCATATTCAACCGAACCGACGAGACCGAAGTGGTCAGAGGCAGTCTCATTGTCGGGAAGGACAGCTGCACGGTTGAGGTCGGCCTTCAGCCGTTGCGTGGCGGACCGGATGCGCCGTTCCAGGTCATCTACTCAACAGCCGCAGGCGAAACAGACACCAGCGCGGTTGAGGTCACAAAGAATGCTCGGCTGGTAGCACGATGTGCCGCCACACCGAAAAAATCACGCTGCCATTGGGCATACCGCATCCACGGTGCTTGAGAACTGTGCTAGTTTTAAAACCTGTGAGACCGGATATTCTGCAATTGAGCGTTGGCTCTCTTATGCAATCGCCTCACACAGCGAAGCTTGCAGCTACAGTGTCTGGTGAAACAGAGGCTGAGCCACCAATCGAATTCTCGATATAGTCGCCTTTCGGCAGCTTCCTTCAGAGAAACGGTATATTCGCTAGCGTTGAAGGGGATCATGAGAGCGGTTTTGTGCACCAGTTACGGGAAGCCCGAGGTTCTACAGCTCGGGGACGTGGAGATCCCTACACCCAAGGCCAAGGGGGTCTTGATCCGAGTTCGTGCGGCAACGGTATCAAGCGGGGACGTGAAAATCCGCAGCTTCGCAGTTTCAAAGCGGGAGTGGTTGTTCGCAAGATTATACCTGGGTCTCTTGAAACCTAGGAATGCGATCCTCGTAATGGAACTGGCCGGGGAAATCGAAGCCGTGGGCAAGGATGTCACGCAGTACGAGGTTGGTGACCGGGTTTTTGGTGCAACTATATGGTCCGGCTTCGGTGGATATGCCGAGTACAACTGCATGCCGGAAGACACCGCTCTGGAAGTCATCCCCGCGAACCTGTCTTATCAAGATGCTGCCCCCGTCGCAGGAGGCGGTCTTACCGCGCAAATCATTCTCGAAAAGGCGAACATTCAAAGCGGGCAACAAGTATTGATCTATGGCGCTTCCGGGAGTGTGGGCTCCTATGCGGTGCAGCTTGCCAGGAACTTGGGAGCACATGTTACGGGTGTATGCAGTAGTACGAATCTTGAACTCGTGGAGTCCCTTGGAGCAGAGAAGGTAATCGACTACACACGAAAAGACTTTACAGCTTCTGGCAAGACCTACGATGTGATCTTCGATGCGGTGGACAAACTCCAGCCCTCGCACGGTGAAAAGGCATTGAAGAAGACGGGGATATACCTGAACGTCGTCACCTCGACTGGCGGCGGGGGCACCGGTCGTGAGCACAGCAAGCGCCTCGCAGATCTCGCCTGTCTCCTCGAGTCCGGAACGCTTCGGACGGTTGTTGACCGAAACTACCCTTTGGAGAACATCGTGGAGGCTCATCGGTACGTCGAGAAGGGACACAAAACGGAGAACGTAGTCATCCCGTTACGCTGAGACTAACGGCAAGCAGGACTACGGCAAATTATCGAGGCAAGTTAGCGATAGATGGCTTCAGCAGCAATTGAACCGCTAGCTGTTTTCGCGTTCGCTAAATACCAACGAAGTACAAGTGAATCGGTGGCTGGCAATACTATTTGCGGAGAAGGCAGCTTATCCGCCAAGGAATCCAGTGTCCCCCTCCGGCTGGCAGCCTAAGACTAATGACCACATCGTTTGACGCCGACGTTCGTACCTGCGATCCGATGCGTGAGCGCTTCTCGTAATGACAAGTTGTCGATGCGGCGTGCCGCCCAGGGGGAACGTCGCTATAACTGATCTGACAGGAACCGCAACAGTTTCGGAGCGAGGAAGCCCGCGCAGCTATGTGGCTCGTCGAGTGGCTCAGTCATCCAGAAGTGTAGGGCTCCGGTAATGGGCAAGGCTCGAGTGAAGGTTCCGGCTCGCTTGAGCGCGGTCAAAAACCGCAGTGATTGTGACTCGGCATCAACGATATCATCGTCGGTTCCCCAGACAACCAAGAAAACCGTTCGAGTGTTTTGAATCGTCGTCCAGTTGATTGGCGAAGCCTCATAGTAGACGTCGCGGATCTCCATCGGACTGCCGCCGAGGTAGATCTCGGTAATTTGGTCACGGGGTCGCGCGAGTTGGTCGTGTTCCCACTGAGCCAGCAAGTCGAACACACCGTAGACGGTTACCGCGACACATACATGTGTGCTCACCCCGTCGTGCGGATCGTCGAAATAGGGACTAGCAACCTTTGGTGAGTCGCCTGACAACGCGAGCAACGCCGCCAGATGACCGCCAGCCGAATCACCGATGGCACCGATTCGGTCCGGATCAACACTCCTTGAAGCGGCGTTGTCGCGTAGGAATCGAACTGCTGCCTGGACGTCATGGAGGTTTTGTGGATACATCGGTTGGTCGGGGGTCGCGAGCCGGTAGTCGATCGTGAACGCGACATAACCGTGTCGCGCGAGAAACGGCCCCCAATGGCGATACATCGCTCGTGACCCCAACTTCCAGCCACCCCCATGGATGAGAACAATTGCTGGGTACGTGCCGGGGGCGGTCGGGGTGTAGAAGTCACCGACCAGCGTTACTCCATCGTGGTCTGCATATTCGACCGCGTGCTCGATTCGGACATCTGAAACGGACATCAACTCCGCCTTTCATCATGCTGGTGTCAGCCGTGCTTGTGTCGCAGTTCACTCAAGCGCAAAACCGGCGCTATGGTACATCTCTGATCCGCCAATCTATCCCTCCCGATTTACGAGCGTTGGCTGCTTCCAAACGATCTCCAGCTCGACGCGCCCTTTATTCCGTTAACATTCCTCATTGGCTTGAGCCTAAGTCTACGACCAACCCGTCTTCCCTCATTGCGGATAAGTGTGATTATGCGCATTCCACAAAACCTTCTGAACACTCAGCAGAGGCAGGTATCGAGGCTGCCTATAACTGTTTGACGCCGACATGCAAAGCAACCGAGCCTGCGCCGTAATATTTCCAACGGATGTCGACGAGACCAGCGTCTGACATCATTCCGGCCAGTTCCAATGCATCCGGGAAGGCTGTCACCGAGGTTGGCAGATACTTGTAGGCGTCGTAGTCACCGCTCAGGATTCCGCCGATGATCGGCACAACACGTCCGAAGTAAAAGTTGAATATTCCCCGCAGACGCTCATACCTGAAGGGTGTCGCCTCGAGACAGACGAAGGCTCCGCCCGGTCTGATAACTCGCGTCATCTCGACCAATGCAGCTTGATAGTCCTGCATATTACGTAAACCAAAACCGATGGTGCAGGCGTCAAATGTATCGTCAGGGAATGGCAACTTCAGCGCATCACCGGTTATAAAACGGAGATGGCGTCGCTGCGAAAATTTACGCTCCGCTTCACGGATCATTTCTGAAGAAAAATCAAGTCCTATGACACAGTCAACACCTTCGTTCGCGATTGCATGCGCTAGATCACCGGTTCCAGTCGCGACATCCAGGACGCATTCCGCCGCGCCAGAGGCAGCGATTGTCGCTGCCTGTTGTCTCCAGACACGATCGTGTCCGCCGGTCATGATCATGTTCATCAGGTCGTAGCGTTTGACGATGCGGTCAAACATCCGCTGGATGTCGTCAGGTGTTTTCAATGATCCTTTTGGCAGGTTCACGACAGGAGTATGCTCAGGCTCAGTAGCACCCCGTAGAGCAAATGCCACTGGGCCGTCCGAGCCAGGTAGCCGTTCAATGCTGCGCCGGTGACAGACCGAACTCCCTGCATCAGATAGAGGGCGATCGGTAGTGACAGAAATGGAATGAACCACCAGACGGATAGCAGTCCGGTCAGCCACATGACCGGAAGGACGACGAATGGAATCACGACCAGCGCGATGTACTCCCAGATCGTTGCTGACTTGCCAATCATGACCGCAATCGTGCGTTTGCCTGCGGCACGATCGGTGTCAAGATCTCGAAGATTATTGACGACGAGGATAGCGGTGACCGTGCAACCCATTGGAATTGCAGCTGCAAGGGAAAGATCTGTCACTTCTAACGCTTGAACGTAAAAAGTCCCGGTGACGGCAACCAGGCCGAAGAAGATGAAAACGAACAGCTCACCAAGACCATGGTAGCCAATTGGAAACGGACCACCGGTGTATATCAACGCGGATACAATCGCCAGTGCTCCCAGGATGAGGATTGGCAAGCCACCTCGCCAGACCAGATATAACCCGCAGATCGCCACGAGACCGAGTACAAGCATGGTGCCAGCTTTGACCTGCGATGCTGGGATGAGACCGCTCTGGGTGACTCGAGTCGGACCCAGTCTATGACTGGTGTCCGCTCCGCGCTGGAAGTCGAAGTAATCGTTCGCGAGATTCGCGGCTATTTGCAGCAAGATAGCAACGACAAAACACGTTGCCATGACCGAGAAAATCGCCTTGTCTGCTTGAACAGCAACCGACGACCCGACCAGAACCGGCGCAACAGCCGCAGGCAGCGTTTTCGGTCGAATGGCGAGTAGCCATGCATTTCGTTGCTTGCTCTGGGCGATAGACAATCAGCACCCAATTCCGGAAGCGTAGCGGTCAATCAACCGCTCATTATACCTGCGTTGAGTTTCCAGCACCGAGTGAGGTTGTCTGTTAGTTGAGCCGCAGTCTGATTTGAGATGTATAAGATCGCAATGTCGATCGGCAGATAGAGCGGGCGATCAGTCAGGGTCAAAGGCGATCGTTTCGACTTGTAATCCGTTCCACCAGTCGAGTGCTTGCATTTTGCGCTTGCCGGCAGGTTGCACCTCGTCGAAGAACAGCGAGCCTGCGCCTGTCGCAACCGCTATGTCTCGGTTCGATCGTTGCACAGTCCCAGGTGGCACTGAAAGCTCGTCAGACCTTACCCGAGCGCTGTGAATCCGGAATGGTTGCCCTTCTAGCAATGTCCAGGCAACTGGCCATGGTTGACTTGCCCGAATCAGACGCTCGAGGTCTTGGGCGCTGGAATTCCATCTGATTCGCGCGTTGTCGCGATTCCACTCTCTCGTGTAGGTCGCCAGAATTTCGTCCTGCTCAACCGGAACTATTGTGCCGGCTACCCATTGCTTTGAAACGTCACTAATGTGGTCTGCAGCCACAGCAGCCAGGCGATCGTGTAATGATCCAGCAGTTGCGTCGGGTTCAATTGTGACAGGATAGGACGCAAGAATCGGACCGGCATCCATGCGTTTTGTCAAGTGGATCATTGAAATGCCGGTTTCAAGATCGCCATTGAGAATAGCGGCCTGAACAGGCGTCGACCCCCGGTATCTTGGCAACAGCGACGGATGGACGTTTATCGCGCCGTGCGTTGCCACCGAGAGAATACTGTCGGGTA
>CAZNYB010000125.1:0-9522 GCA_964577155.1 uncultured Thermomicrobiales bacterium
CCGGACGGGCGTAGTGACCGGCGGCGTCGAAATCGTACTTGCCGCGAGCGATCTCACCGAGATCGAGTTCCGCGGTCAGGATGGCTTCGCCTTCATAGTCCGGTCCTGCCAGTAACTCTCCGAGCGGCGAGATGATCACCGATCCGCCACGGCTCAACACCTTATCCTGATCCGATCCAAGCTGGTCGTCGTATTCAGCCGGGTAGTCGCTCCGGCGGGCGAACTGGTTGCAGGAGAGGACGAAGCAGCGCCCTTCACAGGCGATATGCCGGGCGGTCGCCAGCCAGGTGTCGCGCTGGTCGGCGGTCGGCGCGCAGTAGATCTGGATGCCCTTGCCGTACATCGCCATCCGCATCAGCGGCATGTAGTTCTCCCAGCAGATCACCGCGCCAATCTTGCCGACATCCGTATCAAAGACCGGCATTGTCGAGCCGTCGCCGTAGCCCCAGACCAGCCGCTCCGCGCCGGTCGGCATCAGCTTGCGGTGTTTTCCGAGATAGCCGTCGGTCGGGCTGAAGAAGAGAATCGTGCAGTAGAGCGTCCCACCATCGCGTTCGATAGCGCCTATCACCAGATGGGTGCGGTGCGAACGTGATAGCTCGGCCAGCCGGTCGACAATCGGACCGGGAACATCAACCGACGACTCCCAGTAGCGGCGAAAATCATCCCTGCCTTCCGGAGTCCGGTTTCCGATCGTAGCTCCAAAGTCGAGTCCGCGTGGGTAGGCTGAGAGAAACGCTTCCGGAAAAAGGATCAGCCCCGCGCCGTCACTGGCCGCTTCACCTATCAGCCGTTCAGCCTTCTCCATTGTCGCTTCGAGATCAAAGGCAACCGGCGCTGCCTGCACTACTGCTGCTCTGACGGTCTTCACGATGTACTCGCTTTCTGCCTGCATGCTGCACTGGTATCATCAGATTCTAGCCTTGATTGTCACGTACTAGAAGGTATCGGCGCAACTATGTCGGCGACCAGGTTGTACACAATAGATGATCTTTCTCAAATAGACGATCTGAACCGGTACGACCTTATCCGAGGGGAATTGGTTTGTCTGGCGCCTGCTGAATCGCGGCATGGTGAAGTGTCTGCAGTGCTGGTTGGAAGTCTCTGGAAGCATGTCTCGGAGCGCAGTCTCGGTAAGGTTTACAGTTCTGAAACCGGCTTTATTCTCGATCAAAATCCCGATACTCTTCTTGCTCCGGATGCCGCATTTGTTTTGTCTAATCGATTGCCTCCAAAAGAAGAACGGGAGAGTTTCCTTCCAATCGCTCCCGATCTCGTGGTCGAAGTCGTTTCTCCTTCAGACCGACTGACCAGTCTCACGGACAAAGTCAAGGCATATCTTGATGCTGGAGTCCGTTTGGTCTGGTTGGTCGAGCCCCGGCGGGAGCGTATTACGGTCTATACTCAAGACCATTCCTATCGTATGTTGACGGTTGAAGATGAGCTGGATGGCGGAGATGTCCTGCCGGAGTACCGTCTTCCAGTTGCCGAGGTTTTTGATTGAGGTGCAACCGTTGATCCTTGAGTCACTCACCGTCCCAATCGCCGACTTTGAGCGTCGCACCGGCTGGGAGATCAAACCCGAAGGAGCCTGTAAAGGCGATATCTGTGTGCCGTTGCCTGATCTCGAAGGGTCGGAGATCGATGTCCGTCTGCTTGCCGAACGGCTCAACATGCCGCTGATAGCGGACGAACCGACCGGCCTCTGGTGTCTCGGGCCAGCAGCCGGAGGTAAGGCGCTGACGTCCGCCAAAGCGCCCGACCTGGTGTTGCCAGATCTGGACGGGAACCTGTTCCGATTGCGTTCATTGCTCGGCATGAAAGTGCTGCTGGTTGCCTGGGCTTCCTGGTGAGGTTGCCGGCTCGACCTGCCGGTCTGGCAGGAACTGCGCGATGAACTCTACTCGATGGGGCTGGAGATCGTTACCGTCGCCCTGGACATCGATCCCGATGCTGCTCGACCAGCCATCGAAGCGGCGCAACCGGCCCACCCATCATTGATCGACAGTAGTCACCTTGTCGACGAACTCTTTGGCATCGTGAACGTCCCGAGTGGTGTCTGGATCGATGAGCAAGGCATAATCGTCCGTCCGCCGGAAACGGCCTACCCGCGCCGGCCCGGATTTCTCGACCGTGAGATCCCGCCGGGAGCAACCCCGCGCCAGATCGCTTCTACCGAAGCTGTTCGTAAACTTCAGATCGACGCCGACACCTACATCGCCGCGCTTCGTGACTGGGTCGCCCACGGTTTCGCCAGCCGGTTCGCGCTTTCACCCGCCGAAGTCCTGAACCGCAGCTGCCCGCGACCGCCCGAAGACGCGCTCGCCACTACCCACTTCGAGCTTGGCCAGCATCTCCACCGTACCGGCCAGCCCGACCTGGCCATTCCCCACTTCCGCCAGGCTCACCGCCTTGCTCCCGACAACTGGACCTACAAACGACAGGCCTGGGTGCTCGTTGATCTCGCTCAGGGACCGAACGACACCTACGATGGCGACTGGCTCAGCGACGTCCTTGAGATAGGACCGGAGAATTACTATCCGGCTCTCGAGATGGACCGCTAAGCTCCTGGCAATTCCTTATCCTGTAACGGTCGTCGCAGCGCTCTGCCGTAGCGCATCGGCGCAGAAGTCGATGTCGCCCGGCCAGGTAATGTAGCGCCCGTCGTTACTGACACTCACTTGTTTGAAGAAATCCGTATCTGCAAGCGGTCCGAACACCCCGCCTTGCTGAATGATCGGAGAGAAGTTGTAAACGACGACCTTGTTGTCGTCATACGTCAACTCGATCTCGGCATTGTCCACTAATCGTATGCATTGAATTTTATGAAGTGTCATATTGAATTACTCCAAAGGATCGATCAGCAAAGGAGCTTCAGTGTTCTGGGCTGATTTAACTCGGAATTAAATAAGAAATCAGCCCGTGCTAGCCTACTGCTCGAAACTGCGTTGATACATGGTTGTCAAGGTCACGATGATGATCACAGCGGTCAGGATGTGCATAAGAACCAGGGCGCTGAGCGCGGAGGCGCTGGATCCCGTCTCCGATGAGGCTCCGACAACGGTGAGAAACGAGAACACCAGGAATATCACGGCGATGATCGTGAACCAGCGCACCGGATGACTCGTTAATCTGATGACGATCGCAAAGACAATCGTGCCGCCGACCGCGCCGACGATTGAGGCAAATACCATCGGTCCGATGGCTCTCAGTGGCTCAAAATCCTCCGAAATGTCGAAGATCGCTAGCGTCAGGGTGCGGACGAGGAGGTTTGCAATGATGGCAAGCAGCGCGGCGAGTCCACCGGCTTTGAGGAGTGTCGCCCAGGGAATGCTCCGGGTCGAATTCACCGGCTGGGCGTCATTCCCAGACATGTTGTCTCCCAATCATAATATGAAGAAGTTCGTTCGTTTTCGCTTTCTCTCTGCCACGTAGATACACCATACACTGAACCTGAGTCGTTTGTGAAAGAGCTACCACCACAACGATTCGCTGGATTTCACCGTTGGGTGCGGTTTGAAACCGCGTTCTTCAAGCAGGTCGAGGCGGAGATCGGTGCCGAGACCTGGCTCAGTCGGCAGTTCGTAGTAACCGTCGGTGTAGCGGATCGGGTTGGTTGATATCTCGTCGCGGAAGGACCGTTCGTCTTCCATCTGTTCCAGGATGTGGAAGTTGGGGATTGATGCCGAGAGGTGGAGCGCGGCCAGGTTGCAGATCGGTCCGGTCGGGTTGTGCGGCGCGACCGGGAGATAATAGGTGTCGGCCGTGGCGGCGATCTTGCGCACTTCGGTGATTCCGCCAGCGTGCATCAGGTCCGGCTGGATAATGTCGACGCCGCCCGATTCGATCAACTCACGGAATTCAAAGCGAGAGAGCAACCGCTCACCGGTCGCGATCGGAATCGGCAGCTTTTCCCGCAAGCGTGCCATTGCCTTGACGTTTTCAAAGGGGATCGGCTCTTCAAACCAGGCCGGTCGGTAGGGCAACAACGCCTGGGCGGCCAGTACCGCCGTACGCGGTGACAGAAACTCGGCGCATTCGATAAAGATCTCGACATCTGGACCAGCGCCTTCGCGGGCTGCCGCCATCAGTTCGGTCGCCTTGCGGATTGCGCCAGCTTCGTTCTGGCGCATCTCGGCAGACCGGAACGGGATCCATTTGAAGCCGGTGAACCCGCGCTTCACCGCCTCCCGTGCACCTTCGTATGCGCCTTCAGCCGTCGTGACACCGGTCAGCCAGTGGCTGGCATAGACCCGGTGCCGGTCCCGGAACGGACCTCCCAGCAGACGGTAGACCGGCACGCCAAGCCGCTTACCTTCCAGATCCCAGAGCGCGATATCCAGCGCCGAGAGGGCGGTCTGTCCAATGGCTCCGCCGCGCCAGCGCCAGGCACGGTACATACGCTGCCAGTGGCGTTCAACACCGGCCGGGTCTTCACCGATGAGCACCTGGCCGAGTTCGTGAATGGCTGTCTCGGTCGCCTGGATTGGACCGGCAATCGAGCCTTCACCCCAGCCGTAGAGTCCCTCGTCGGTCGAGACCTTGACGAACAGCCAGTTGCACCACTCCACCCAGTATTTGAACGTTTCGATCTTCGTGATTTTCATGGAAATAGCGATTTGATTCGTTGGAGAATCAAGATTCGGTTAGATTGAGATCCCACTGCCATCGTTCTCCGCTGCGTCGAAATACGAAGCTAGCTGTTGTTCAAGGTCTGGAACAAGGTATTGAACCGTCTTCCAGATGGCTTCATCGTCATACCCATCAGGGTTGTAGGCAACGAGATCTTGAATCCCGGTAGCCTGCTCCCAGTCAATATTCGGTATGTTATGTCGTGTAGCATGATGGATTTGGAAAGCTCGGACTCCAATCAGTTTGAGGTTTAGCGAAGTGGCATCGTATACAAGCTGATTGGCGATAAAGTCGCTAAATTGAAAGACAGCAGTGTATGCAGTAACTTTTCTACAGGCGATGAGCATTTCTTCAAGTGAAAGTTTATTCTTATCTACAGGCATTACCATACTCAGTGTTTCGAACAATGTTCTACTTTGAGACTACATCACTATTGTAATAAAAGCGGGCCGCCACATACTGGCGGCCCGCTTGAGCTTGAGATCCTGAAGCGGCTAGTACTTCGGGATACTCGGGTCGACCTCGTCAGACCAGGCATGGACGCCACCGACCAGGTTCTGGAGACGGGTAAAGCCAGCTGCGCGGAGCTGTTCGAGCGCCCGGGCGCTACGGACACCGGTCCGGCAGTAGAGGACGATGTCGTCGGCGCTGTTCAGCTCGTGCATCCGGGCCGGGACATCGCCAACCGGGATCAGGATTGAATCCGGTATCTCGCAGATCTCGCGCTCGTGCGGTTCGCGAACGTCGACGACGACTGGCTTCCAGCCAGCAGCGCGTTTGGCATCCAGTTCGCTGGCGCTGATCTCCCACTCCGGTGACAGGAGTTCGTCGGCTTCTTTGTGATCCGGGGTGAACCCGCAGAACTGTTCATAGTCGATCAACTCGGTGACGGTTGGCTGGTCACTGCAGACCGGGCAGCTGGGATCTTTGCGCAATTTGAACTCGCGAAATTCCATGCCCAGCGCATCAAAGCGCAACAGGCGGCCGATCAGTGGCTCGCCGATGCCGAGGATCAGTTTGATCGTCTCGGTGGCCTGGAGCGCGCCGACGGTGCCGGGCAGGATGCCAAGGACGCCGCCTTCGGCACAGCTCGGGACCAGACCGGGTGGTGGCGGTTCCGGGTAAAGGCAGCGGTAGCATGGTCCCGATTCGGAATCGAAGACTGAAACCTGGCCTTCGAACCGGAAGATCGATCCGTAGACGTTTGGTTTGCCGAGGATGACGCAGGCATCGTTGACCAGGTAGCGGGTCGGGAAGTTGTCGGTCCCGTCGACGATGACGTCGTAGTCTTTGAGGATGTCCAGTGCGTTCTCCGAGGTCAGCCGCACCCGGTGCTGAATGATCTCGATCTCAGGATTCAAATCCAGCAGCCGTTGCCGGGCGGCATCGAGTTTGTCGACGCCGACATCGCTGGTGCCGTAGAGAATCTGGCGCTGCAGGTTCGTCATATCGACGACATCGGCGTCTACCATCCCGATCGTTCCAACGCCGGCGGCCGTCAGGTAGAGTCCCAGCGGGGAGCCAAGACCGCCCGCGCCGATCAACAGCACTTTTGCCGCTTTCAGCTTCTCCTGGCCGTGCAGCGCAACCTCCGGCATGATGAGGTGGCGGCTGTACCGCAGAATCTCCTCGCCGCTCAGGGCATACTCAGTTCCAGGTTCGGCTGTCGTCGCGCCGCCAGCGATTGACGGCACGATGGTGATTTCGGTGTTCTCACTCAGCGCCGTGTTCTCCCCGTCGAGATAGCGGATGTCCTCTTCTTCGTAGTAGATGTTGACGAACGGGCGCAATTTTCCTTCGTCGTTGTAGAGGTGCTTGCCGAGGTTGGGATATTCGCCAGCCAGCTGGCTAAGTGCCTGCCCGACGGTGCCGGCCGACACCCCATAGGTGGCGTTATCTCCAGCGTACTGCCGGAGCACGGTTGGTATGACAATCGTCGCGTTTACTATTTTCGTCGTCATCGGTCCATCACTTCCTCTACCCATCGAGGGGCTACTACCGCCACGCCGTATGTAGCGGTCTGATCAATGAATTCTAGTAGATAAAGGTAAAACAGTGCGAAACGCAGGCATTTTGATGCCTCTGCTTTCACGGCTGTTTCCCTTTCGGTTGAAATCTAGGCGACCCGGGCTCCTCTCCTCATATCACTTGTATTTCGACTGGCTCGTACCCCGACCGGTCATCTCGAAGTTGCCAGCCATTCATCTCGGTAGCCTTACCGTCTTTCACGCTCACAATCGGGTAGACATACCAGGGAATGGCGTGCTCCTGGTCGAACTCCGAAGGGCGGGCAGGCGCATTCGGATGGGAGTGATAGAAGCCGAGGATGTCGAGTCCGAGGTCTCGTGCCGCCCGCTCAGCCTGCATATACTGATCTGGCGTAATCAGGAACCTGCGGCGGCGTTCATCGGCGTCCCACTCATTCTCGATCTCGATCAATTTCGTGACAACTCGCTGGCCCGGCTCCTGATTGCCAAGGATGACGCCGCAGCACTCATCCGGATAGGTCGCTTCCGCATGGAGTTCGATGGATCGCCGCAGCGCCGTGCTGATTGCCAGCTTCGTGGTCATCGTAATTCGTCTCGTCCCGCCTGTCAGTTCGTTTCCCAGAGCAGTTCATCGCTCAGGTAGCGGTTGCCGCTGTCCGCAAGAATGACGACGATGATCCCCTCATTCAGGTCAGTTGCCACCCGCCCGGCCGCGACCAGCGCTGCGCCAGATGATATCCCGATCAGGATACCCTCATCCCGGGCTACCTGGCGGACCATGGCGAAAGCCGCTTCACTTGATACCTCGGTGTTGTGGTCTGCCAGGTCGGTATCGTAGATGCCAGGCACAATCGCTGATTCCATATGTTTGAGGCCTTCGAGGCCATGCAAGGCGGAATCTGGCTGAAATGAGATCGCCTGGATTGCCGGATCATAGGCTTTTAATCTCCGGGCGGTGCCGACAAATGTTCCGGTCGTCCCAAGCCCGGCAATAAAGTGGCTGACCTTGCCACTGGTCTGATGGTAGATTTCAACCCCGGTAGTCCGAAAGTGAGCGCGCCAGTTCTCCGGGTTCTCATACTGGTCAGGGTAGAAAAAACGATCCGGATCTCTGGCATATTCCTCGCGAACGGCATAAATCGTGCCGTCATACCCTTCAGCCGGATCGGTCAAGATCAACTCCGCTCCAAGCGCACGAAGAATGTGTTTTCTCTCCTGGCTCGCGGTCGCTTGCATAAACAGACGAACCCGGTAGCCTCTGCTCGCGCAAATCATCGCGTAGGCAATGCCGGTGTTGCCGGAGGTGGCGTCGATCAGGATCTTGTCTTTGGTGAGTTTGCCGGTTCTCTCGCCATGTTCGATCATCGCCAGTGCCGGACGGTCTTTGACTGAACCGCCCGGGTTAACCCACTCAGCCTTGCCGTAGATCTCAACCCCTGGCCGCGGCTCGATCGAGCGGAACCTGATCATTGGCGTGTTGCCGATCATCTGTGTGAGATCGGAATACATCGGTGCTGTGAGCATGTCGTTGTTTTGAACGGAAACTTCGGCAATGTTCATTCTACAATCGATCCAATCAACGTATCGTGCCGTAAGGCAGCGGGTTGCGTTTCGTTGTGAAGTAGCTACGTAGGCTGAAAGCAGGGGGCGGATGCAGGTTCAGCGGCCTTCTTTAGCAGGATCGACAACTGATATGGGAGAAGTGAGTGTCGGTTTCAAAGGCGAGGTGGGCAACAGGAATCCGTGGCCAGTGGCTGTCGAGCGCACCACCACGCGGGGAATGCTCAGGCACAGATCTCATTTGGTTGAACGTTTGATTCAAAGCATCTCCGCTTGAGTCTCTTCATTGTGCGTTTCGCACAGGAAAATACCATTCGATCAGGGTAGGCTGACCTGTACTGTGACAACGACACTATGCCGCAATCTATTCCCGATGAGCTGGAGGCGTGACAAAGACATGGTGGATCTGCAACGAATTCGAGGGGCGCTGATTGATGTCGATGGTGTCCTCCATATCGAAGGTGCGCCGGTGGTTGGCGCAGCCAACGCGCTGGATCATCTCCGGCAGCGCAACATTCCATATGCTTTGCTGACCAACACAACGATGCGAACCCGGGAATCACTGGGCAAGTTATTGCGCTCGCTTGGTTTTGATATTCCAGACAGCATGATCCTGACCGCGGCTTCCGCGACCGCCGATTACCTGCGGCGTGAGCAGCCTGGCAAGCGCTGCTTTCTCCTTACCAGCGGTGATCTCGACGCGGAATTCAGCGACATTCCGCGGACCGATGGTCCAGATGCGGAAGTCGTGGTTGTTGGCGGGGCAGGAAGCTGGCTTTCGTTCGAAGCCTACAATCACGCCTACCTGCTGTTAAAAAATGGCGCTTGTTTGGTGGCGATGCACAAGAGCATCGACTGGATGACGGCGGACGGTTTCGCGGTGGATTCCGGCCCCTACGTTCACGGGCTTGAGTGGGCTACCGGAGTCACAGCGACGATTATTGGCAAGCCGGAGAAACCGTTCTTTGATGCCGGCTATGAAAAACTTGGCCTGCCGCCTGATCAGGTCATGATGATCGGAGACAGCAACCTGCAGGATGTCTTGCCGGCAATGGCATTCGGCAGTGTTGGCGTTCTCGTCCGCACTGGAGGTTTTCTCGAGCAGGATCTTGATGCCGGGCAGCCGGATCTGATTCTGGATGGAATCGGAGATCTTTGTGATCTGCTGTAGGCTGCAGGCGTGCTTGACGCATCTGGAATTGTGGTGACCGTCACAAAAATCGTAACATTTTCGTCATAGACTAGAACCTGATGAATGGCAGAGTTAGTTCTGAACTGTCCCGGCTCTCGCTTCGGAACATTGTGGAGGTTATGCATGCCTGCCGAGCAAACTGTGGAAGTC
>CAZNYB010000126.1:0-9319 GCA_964577155.1 uncultured Thermomicrobiales bacterium
GACGGATGGACGTTTATCGCGCCGTGCGTTGCCACCGAGAGAATACTGTCGGGTAGCAGTTCACCATATGCCACGACGACGAGCAGATCCGGAGACAACTCATTCAACGTTGCCTGGACTCCAGCGTTTCGCACTGATTCCGGTTGAGTTACTTGCAAGCCAAGCTCGGTGGCTGCGACCTTTACCGGAGGTGAAGTGATCTTTCTACCTCTTCCAGCAGGTCTGTCTGGCTGGGTGACAACGAGGCAGACATCAAAGTGGTCGTTTTGAGCTAGCGCTTCGAGGCTGGGAACTGCAAAGTTTGGCGATCCAAGAAATACTGTGTTGAGTGTCAAGATATATTGTCCAGTTCGCCACTGTGGATCAATGCCTCCCGAGCCAGGATTTGAAACCCCAACTGGACGTTTTCACTTGTCTCAGCCGACAGGAAACCGTGCTGTGCCCCGGTGAGAAGGGCAAATGCTCGTGGCCATTCAGATGGGAAACGCAGCCCGAGATCAATTTTGTTGCCGACAATTACTATTGGGGCATCCTGACAATAGCGTTTGCATCGCAGATACCAATCGACAAGCGTTTGAAGGGAACGCTCTTCAGTCGCGTCATAGACGAGCATAGCCGCCTGGGTTCCAAGGAAAAAGTTCGGACGATTGCCAGGTGACCCTTCTATATCCCAAATCGCAAGGTCTACCTTGGCGTCCTCAAGGCTACATTCCTGGGTGGTCACATTGATTCCATGAGTGATGTTCCGGGTATTGCTGAGCCTGGCTTTCGCATACCGCCCGATGAGAGCGGTTTTCCCGACGTTACTTTCGCCGCCAACAATTACTTTCAAAGTGCGCACTATGCGTGGATTCTCATCTCTATTGGAATCTCTGTCTGCTTTGTTAAGCCATGGATCATTTTTCGAGGCATTCTGTTAAGGAGTATATGAGATCACAATTTTCTTTCGCAATTGGAGTAAAGACCTAGTCACCGGTATTATTTGCTGATGAAGGTGAAATCGTTCATTGTCCGTCACCGCATCTACCTCATCCTCCTCTGCATCGTTGCCATGGCGTCGTTTCTTCGACTGTATGGCCAGAATTGGGATCAGGGACAATATCTACATCCCGACGAACGTTTTATCGCATTGGTGTCGTCAGACCGGGTTCAGTTCCCTGCAATTGGCGAACTCGATCAGCTGTTTGATCCTGCTCACAGTCCGATCAACCCAAGAAGAGATTCATCAGAAGGCACACCTGAATCTTTTGCGTACGGGACACTGCCAATCTATGTCCAGGGCACAGCGAGCTGGCTGATCGATCTAGTATTTGATCAGCAGCTGGGAGAATACAGTCAGCTGTACAGGGTTGGCAGGACACTGACGGCGATGCTTGATGTCCTGACGGTGCTGGTCGTCTTCTTGCTTGGACGGAGACTATCCGGTGACATCGCAGGTCTGATAGCTGCGGCGCTCTACACATTCGCAGTTTTGCCAATCCAGCTTAGTCACTTTTTCACGGTTGATGTCTGGCTGTCGTTTTTTGTGGCTACGACGCTCTACTTTGCCATTCGATTTGTCGATCAGCCTTCACTGGCGCGGGCGATGGTGGTCGGGATACCAGTAGGGATGGCTTTCGCGACAAAAGCGAGCGTGCCATCGTTGCTGGTGCCGCTGGCTGCGGCTTTTGCCTTCGTGTTCTGGAAATCCACTGATCGAAGGCAGGTCTTCCTCTATGCGATCGCCGGCGCGGCTGTCTCGCTTGCTATGTTCACCATCTTCGAGCCATATGCAATCATCAGGCACGAGCCGTTTATCAAAGACATCAAAACCCAGTCCCGCATTGTCCGGGGCATCTTTGACGTTCCCTTCACAAGGCAATTTATCGGCCTGACTCCGGGAATCTATGAGATTAAGAATCTCGTCCGGTACAGTATCGGTCCGGCGTTCTTCATCGCAGGCGCAGGCGGCGTTCTCTGGGCGTTTCGAAAAACGTGGCTCAGACGGGATCCAGCGCTTCTGATTCTGTTGCTCTGGATCGTCAGCTATGTTCCGATTCTTCTGTACACTGAGGCAAGGTTCCTTCGTTACTCACTTCCGTTGCTTCCGGCGCTGGCAGTGCTTGGCGGACTGTTGCTTGCCGATCTTATTGCTAGCACAAGATGGAGAATCGTTGGGCAAGTCGCTACAGCGATAGCCGTTGGCATTACTGCACTCTGGGCGTTCGGGTTTGTGTCTATTTATTCCGAGACAAATCCCCGGATCGCTGCTTCCCAGTGGATTTACGAGAATATTCCTCCCGGCTCAACGATCACGGCAGAATCGTGGGACGACCCGCTACCCCTGCGAATGACAGGCCGCAGCGCAGGCATCTATCAGACCGAGTTCATGGATATTTACGGCGATATGCCACCGGCTGAGAAAGTGGACTACCTGTACGATACATTGAATGATGTCGATTATGTCATTTTATCCAGTGATCGCATTTCCGGGTCGGTCGACAACCTTCCATGGCGATACGCGGTTCAGAACGAGTACTACCAGCGACTGCGAGATGGACAGCTCGGCTTTGAACTTGTGTACGAGGAAGAGCTCAAACCTGAACTGTTCGGCATCGAATATCCGAATCTCCCGGCGGACGAGAGCTTCTGGGTTTACGATCAACCCCGGGTTCAGATATTTCAACGCACTGAACAACTCTCAAGGGACGAATTTGCTGATCGATTTCAGTGGAGTGTCAATCAACCCTGGGAACCGACCCGTTATCCAGCTCGTCAGACGCTGCTGTTAAGCACCCCCGTCCAGGAATTCGATACGAATTCAGACGCCCAATTTAATACGCTGGCAACCTCGCATGATCTTGTAGCTATAGCTTCCTGGCTGGTGGTGCTTGAGTTAATCGGACTGGCGGTATTGCCGATCGCGGCAATTGTGCTTCAACGTAGCCCTGATCGCGGCGCGCTGAGTGCGAAACTGCTCGGACTGTTAGTAATTGGCTGGCTGATCTGGATTGGAGCCAGTCTCGATCTCTGGCCGGCAAGGTCGCTGACTGGTCTCGCAATGTTCATGATCGTCGGCGGATTGAGCTGGCTTAGCTATGTTTATCTGAGACGAGAAAGTCGGCAACCGCAGCTACCGGGCCTGAGCATGTATCTCCTCAGTTCTGGCATATTTCTTGCGATCTTCGGATTGTTTCTCGGTTTCCGGCTCTATTATCCGGATTTCTGGCAACCATTCCTCGGCGGTGAGAAGCCGTTTGAACTTGCCTATCTGCGTGCAGTTTCCTCATCAAATTCGTTCCCGCCGTATGATCCATGGTATTCAGGCGGGGTGATCAACTACTACTATTACGGCTGGCATCTGGTGGCGACGCTCACCAAATTCAGCGGGGTTGGAATCTCAAACGGATTTCAACTCGCTGCCGCAACTATTCCGGCTCTCTTTAGCATTCAATTGCTAGCGATTACCGGACTCCTGTTCCGAAGCCGGGTCAACACAGGAAAGCTCGCCAGATATCTTGGAGCAGGCGCTGTTGTCGTGTTCATGGTTGCGGTGATCGGCAACCTGGATGCCGTTCGTCAGCTCTGGCAGATGCGCGGTCAGCTAGATGTTCAGTTTGATTTCTGGGGCAGCACTCGGGTTATAGATTTCACGATTAACGAATTCCCATGGTTTACAGCGATCTGGGCAGATGTCCACCCTCACATGATGAACTTGCCGATTATCGCCCTGTTGCTGACGCTTGCGGTGAGTTTTGTCGTCAATCAGAAACTGGCGGCAATCCGTGGCTCGGTCCGCCTGCGGGAGTTGATACTTCCCCTGACGCTAGTATCACTCTGCCTTGGCACGTTATCTGTCACAAATTCCTGGGACATGCCGCTCAATGTGCTTATTGTCCTGGCTTCGGTAGTCTACGCTGGCTTGCTTTACAGCCTGCGGACCGGACTACTATTCGGTGTATTCGGTGTCCTGGTTGTCGGACTGTCATTTGCGTTATTCGCGCCGTTCTACCTTGGCTTCTACTCTGTCGCTGAGGGTATCGCCCGGGCAGATGCAGGGTCAGCGCTCAGCCAGTTTATTACTGTCTGGGGTGTCTTCGTCGCTGTCACATTCTGTGTCGTGGCAGCAGAATTCGTCAGACACTTGCGCCAGGGCTGGGACATTGCCGACGGCTGGGTGTTTTCAACTATCGTTCTTGCAACCGGTGGTGCAACGGCCTTTGCTTTCGGAACCAGGAATGACACCTTTTCAGCAGCGAACTTTATCCTCGCCCTTCTGTTTGTCACGCTTATCATTAGCGCTTCCGCTGTGGTCACTCGACCGTTGAGGTTTCACCCGATACTCCTGTTCATCATCCTGGCGATCACGATTGCGTCCGCAGGTTTAGCTGCAGCCCGTCCGTCGGCGTCGGTAGCCCTGGGTGTGACCGCTGCTGCCGTCATGTTCAGCCTGCGTCACTGGCGATTGCCTTCTCAGTTTCTTCCCTGGGCGTTTGTTGCCGTTGCCACGGTTACCATCGCAGCCACCGAGCTGGTTTATGTTGTTGATGATCTGCAAAACGGCAACTGGCAGCGGATGAACACGGTGTTCAAATTCTCCCTCCAGGCCTGGGTGCTATTCGGCATTGGCGCGGCGATGCTCCTGGTTCGGCTCTGGCAATCCAGCATCGTGGATCCGCACTGGTTTGATCGATCCCGGCAGCTTGGAGTGATTGCAAATCCCGAGCCCAAAGTAAGTCCGGCGACCAGGGCGCGAGCAAAGTTTTCAACATCATCGCTTACATCAACGCTGTTCGCCGTTGTCGCAACGGGTTTTGTTCTCGCAGGTCTGGCCTACCCTATCGTCGGCACTCCAGTACGCTTGCGACAGAATATGTCAACTACACCACAACAACTGACACTCGACGGATATGCGTGGATGAACGGTGGATACATTCTCAACGGAACTGGCGATCGCATTGATTTCACCGGCGATCTCGCGGCGATTGAGTGGCTGAATGCGAATGTTGACTACCCGGCCGTGATCGTCGAGGCTGCTATCGGTCCCTATCGGGGGAACGGTGCGCGAATTTCGAGCGCAACCGGCCTCCCAGCGGTAATTGGCTGGGACCGGCACCAGCGGCAACAACGATATCCCGAAGGCATAGATCAACGAATGGCTGATGTAAAGGAGATCTATAACTCGACCGATGGTCAACGCAAGCTCGACTTGCTTCGTGCCTATCGCGCTGAATATGTCGTCGTCGGCGACGTAGAGCGGCTCTGGAACACACCTGAAGATCCTCGCGCCTACGCCAGCGCTGAAGGGTTGGCGGTGTTTGATGATCTAGCCGACACCGGAGACCTGGACCTCGTCTTCGAGTCTGGCAACACACGCATCTACCGGATTCCGTCGTTCCCAACAACTTCCGGTTCAGGTGACCGAGTTCAGCACAGTGAGTGATTTTGAAGCACTTCTGCGATGGTACCTGACACTTTCGGCAGTTTCATTTGCGTTTGCGCCTGCAGTCTGGTGGGTTGGCAAGGGGCTTGGCGCTGGCAGGCAGGGACTTGTTCGGCCACTTGGGCTAGTCATCGCTGCGTTTGTTGTCTGGTGGCCAGCAGCAGTATTCGGGATGCCATTCAGCCGCTTTCCGATTGTATTGATCATCGTTATCACTGGATTGGGCTGTTGGATTGCCCAGATACGGTTCACTCGATTTCCGTCATCGGAGTTAAAATATTTTCTCTTCTTCGAGCTATTCTGGCTAGCGCTCTTCGGTGGGTACGTCTGGTTCCGGATACACAATCCGGATATCGCCAACACCGAAAAGCCGATGGAAATTGCCCTCCTGAATTCCATCGTACGTAATGACGCAGTCCCAGCGCCGGACCCGTGGTTCGCGGGATCAACAATCAACTACTACTATTTCGGGTTTCAGCAATTCGCGACCATCGTCAAGCTCACCAGTATCCCAACCTCGATCGCATTCAATCTCAGCCTGGCTACGATCTTTGCTTCCGTTGGTGTAGCGGCTGGCGCAACGGCAGTCGGTATTGGTCGCATGTTGTCTCGCCGGTTTGCGCCATCGGTCGCGCTCGCTCTGTTGTCGGCGCTCTTTGTCCTGGTAGCCGGGAATATGGAAACAGCCAGTCAGCTGGTACGTGATCCGCAACAGACGATAGGCGCTGGTTGGTGGGATGGCGTTGGCTGGAACGCCAGCCGCATCATCTATGACACTGGCGTCAACGGGAATCCTGAACCGGTTCAAACGATCAATGAGTTCCCGGCGTTCTCGTTCGTTCTCGGCGACCTGCACCCTCACCTGCTCTCCTACCCACTACTCATCGCCATAACTGGGTTAGCCATTGGCATGATTGCCATGCCTGAGACTGTCAATCGATGGCGGCTTGTGGTAACCGGGGTGCTGGTAGGCATCCTTTATTCAATGAATAGCTGGGATCTGCCAGTTGGGTTTGCTGTTATCGCGGCAGCGATTGCGTTCACCACCTGGAATCGATGGCAACGTTGTGGTGTTCGGTTACTCTACGTCGCCGCTGGAACAATGCTTTCTGCATTTCCATTTGCTATCAACTACACCTCACCGGTTGGAATCGAGACCAGTGGTCCAGCGTGGCTGGCTCGGATACCGGTAGCAGGAGCTCTGGCAAACACGATTGCCGTTGTTAGCTGGCGACCATCGTCAATTTCTGAGTTGTTGACTGTCCACGGATTATGGATTGTCATCGCGGCTGCCTTCACCTGTTGGGCGATGTATACCGACCGAACGCTTCTGGCTATACTACGTTCCCAACAGGAGATACTCCTCATCGCGGCGCTGATTTTAGCTGCGATTTCACTTTTCTGGGCTCCAGCCCTGCTACTGATGGGTTTGCCACTGGCTGGTGGGTTGTTTCTTGTATTCAAGGACAATCGGTTGTCCGTTCGAGTCGTCGCGATGTTGTTGAGCTTCGGCCTGATGCTGACCCTTATTCCGGAGTTTCTCTATATTCAGGATTCCTTCGGCAATCGCATGAATACTGTCTTCAAGCTCTTTTTCCAGGCCTGGGCATTCCTGGCCATCGGTTGTGCAGCAGCATTCGGGGTCGTGCTATCCAGATCAACTGCAACGCTTCGGTATGGATTAGCCGGGCTGTTGGTCGTCGCAGTGGTGCTGGCTATTCCCTATACCCCATTGTCGGCGATGGATTGGGTAGACATGGGCTCTGGTCTGCGCACTCTCGATGGCGCGGCATATCTTGCCGCCCGATCTCCATCTGAAGCAAACGCGGTTGCCTGGATCAGTGAACACGCCGAATCGGGAGACATCGTCGTTGAATCCCCAGGATGCGGCTACCATACGGTTGTTGGAATACCTATGAATCGCGTTTCCGCATTTACTGGAGTCGGAACGATTCTCGGCTGGACCAATCACGAAGGTCAATGGCGAAGAGGCGAACAACCTTCGATATATGCGCGGATGGATCAACGGGTTGTGGAAGCAAATGATTGGTTAAATGGAACTTCACCGGTCAACGGCGAGTACGATCAGCCCCGGTTTATCTTTTTCGGGACGCAGGAGACAATTGGACCGTCTGCTTGCTCCAACTTTCAACTTCGAGGTCCCGAAGCGATAACGACACTGGAACGGGCAGGTTGGGTTCCAGCGTTCGATGATGGCTTGACTATCATTTTCGTGCGGGATACCGACCCGCTTGCGGAATTGAGGAATTGAGGAGTCGCGCTCTTTCTGATATTCTAGAAATACAACTCATGTTGTAGCATCAATAGGTCACTCTACTTACCCAGATGGAGGGTTTCGATAAGCACTAGAACAGTACGGGTCAACGAACGAATTCGCATTCGCGAAGTTCGGTTGATTGACGAAAATGGAACACAGGTCGGTATTGTTCCGACGTCGGAAGCACTTGACATCGCCAGAGAACGAAATCTGGACCTCGTTGAAGTGCAGCCAAATTCCCGACCTCCTGTTTGCCGCCTGATGGACTACGGCCGGTACCGCTATGAAGAAAGCCGCAAAGAGCGTGAAGCACGCAAGAATCAGAAAGTTCAGGCGGTCAAAGAAATTCGCATGCAGCCAAATATTGGAGAGCATGATCTCCAGGTGAAGTTGCGAAACGCTCGCAAGTTCTTGCTGGCTGACGACAAGGTGAAAGCCTCGGTGCGATTCCGGGGACGCCAGCATCTACATCGGGACATTGGCCGCGATCTCTTACTGAGGATCATCGAGGAGCTATCTGATGTAGGACAAGCAGAGCAGATGCCGAAAAATGAAGGCTCTGTTATGTCAATAATCATCGCCCCGAACGGTCAGGAATAGTACCAATCCATTAATTCAACGATTGTTATCAGGGTTTTCGGGAGACTCTTCGCTGAATTTATCACCGAAAACTGGTATTATCATATGTTGCTGCGTTTTATGCTGTCGTGGCATATTACTGCAGCATTCGTTTTTCAAGACTTAAGGAGCCAGAACGTGCCAAAAATGAAAACAAACAAAGGCGCAGCTCGCAGATTCAAAATCACTGGCACGGGGAAGGTCATGCGGGTCAAAGGTGGGAAGTCCCACAATCGCCGTAAAAAAGCGAAAAGAACCCGTCGTATGTTTGACAAAATGGTTGTCGCTGCCAAGCAAGACCAGAAACGCATCAAACGACTACTTCCCTACGGCTTGAAATAGTCCATTCAGAGATATTACCGGTAAAGGATCAATAGCTGATGGCTCGAATCAAACGCGGCGTCACACAGCGAAGGCGCCACAACAAGGTACTGAAACAGGCAAAAGGGTATCGTGGAACTCGCAATCGCCTGTTCAAACGCGCCAATGAAGCTGTTATGCGCGCCGGGCAGTACTCGTACCGGGATCGAAAAAACCGGCGTCGCCAGATGCGCCGGCTGTGGATTCAGCGGATAAATGCCGCATCGCGCGAACACGATTTGCCATACAGCCGATTTATCGACGGTTTGAACAAATCAGGCGTCGTCATTGACCGAAAAATACTTGCTGATCTGGCGGTAAACGATCCAGAAGCTTTTAGCGAATATGTTTCGGTCGCCAAAGCCGCACTCTAAGCTCTCTTCACAGGACGACACATGAGATCTGAATGCTGAGTTCAGTCATCTCAAGCGAGTCAGTCTGCGAGATCTACCGCACCATGAACAATCCGATCGTCATAACGAGCCTGGCAAATCCTCAAGTAAAACGCTTAAAGGCGTTAGCAACTCGCCGTAGGCAACGGTATCGCGACGAACTCTTCGTTGCGGAAGGTTATCGAACGGTACAGACGCTGCTCGAAAATGGTTCAGTTCCGGATGAGTTCATCCTGGGGGAAACCGTCA
>CAZNYB010000127.1:0-9285 GCA_964577155.1 uncultured Thermomicrobiales bacterium
GCTGGCCGGGAATTGCAGCGCCGGTGGAGTGGCACGTTTCTCACCGCGATCGATGCGGCTTCCGGCTCGGCGGCCAGCCTGGTCCAGACCGTCACCGGCACGCTTTCTTCCTTTAATGACGTTGCCCGGTACAACGGCCAGCAGGTGGTCTTTCACAAACGGGCGCAGATCCTGATCGCCGATCTGGCCGGGGCGTTTGACGGGCAAGGGCCGGGCGAGTTCGCCGACATCGACATCCTGACGGCCTTTGCCGACTACAAAGTGCCGCAGGTCTTGCGCCAGCTCGGCATTCTGAGCTACTCCGAGCGAGTGATAACCATGTTGCGCGGCTACAGGCTGATTCCGTCCGGCAGCCGGATCGAGGTAGAGATCAGGGCGGCTACCGTGCAAGCCGTCGAACTGCTCCGCCGGGAGCTTGCCGGGGCTGGCATTGTGATGCCTGCTTACCAGCTCGACTACCTGCTCTGGCAGGCCGGGCAATCGCTCCCCGGCGATGCGGAGCCATATCACCGGACGTTGACGGTCTTTTACTGAAAGGAGAAGTTCACTCAGTTCCCGGCGTTGAACGACAATGCAAGATGAATCGGTACCACCGTAGGGGCGAACCTTGTGTTCGCCCTCTTAATGTTCGATATAGAAAATCGGGCGAACACAAGATTCGCCCCTACGTAAACACATCTGTTCTGTCTGATCCTTGTCCCCTCTCCCCGTTTCGTGGGAGAGGGGTAAGGGGTGAGGGTCTTAGCTCTTAGCCGCTTTCTCGGAGAGCGCTTTCTGCAGCTGCTGCTCCTGATCGGACGACAGCGAGGTGTTGATGACCGTGCCGCCGAGGCCTTTGACATCTTCAAGCACCTTGTCGGTGATGTTGTCATGAACCAGCAGGAAGATGGCTGACGAGCCAGGGGTCAGGGTGTCGCCGACCTGTTTCATAAAGTCGTCGTCGATGCCGAGGTCGGTGTAGTGACCGCCAATCGCGCCGCCAAGTGCGCCGGCTGCCGCGCCGATGACGAGACCGGCGAATGGCGCGAGGAACAGCAGGCCGATCAATAGCCCCCAGAAGCCGCCCCACATGCCACCGGTTGCCGCGCCAGCTGATGTCAGATCCTGGCTCTGTTTGAGCCGGACTTTGCCGTCCTGTTTACGGACAACGACTGCGGCGTCATCGAGATCAACGACATACTCTTTTTCCATCCGGCCGAATTTGGCCAGCGCCTCGTCCGCCTGATGTTCGTCATCAAAGGCGATTGCGATGAGTTCACTCATCTATATATCCCTTCATACAAAATAGACAATTCCCTGTTTTCAACGATGATGATCACCGTCACTGGTTTTTGCTGCTCCCTCGCTTTCTTCCCTGGTCAAGAGCCTGTATCAGATCTAATCATACCCGCACCGATAGTTCCGTCTGTGCTGATACCTGAACTCATTTTAATTGATGTGAGTAGCCCGAACATCCCGAATAAGGTTGCTGGCCGGAGATCAGGGTCCCAAATCGACGGCAGATACGCTATAGTGCGTGCAGATCTCCGGTGTTGCCTGTCAGAAACGAGCGAACGTACCTTCGTTTTTGACGGAGATGGCGGGGATTCGTCATAACGCATTCCGGCACTGCCGGATCCGGGAAAGGAATTCGTCGATGGGTTTTTGGGGTTGGTTCTGGTTCCTGTCCGTCACAGTATTTGCGATCATGCTGATCGTTGGCATGTGGCAAATGTACAAGAAAGCCGACTACCCTGGCTGGTGGTCGATCATTCCGATTCTCAACGTCTATGGCTGGGTGAAGATCGCAAACCGCGAATGGTGGTGGACGATCCTCTACTTCATTCCAATCGTCGGGGTTGTCATCTGGATCATCACCTGCCTGGATATCGCGAAACTCTTTGGCCGTAGCGTTGTATTTGGTATTTTCCTGATTATCTTCCCGTATATCTGGGCGATGATACTTGGTTTCGGTCCGGACTACTACCGCGGGATTCCTCGCGGTGGCACCGAGCCAAAACCCGCGCCAACTTTTTGATCTATTGCCTGACAGCGTTCTGTCAATAGCAACAAAGCCGGTGGCAACCCGCCGCTGGCTTTGTCGTTAACCTGCTGTTGCTTGAGCCTGCGCTCTTGATGTAACGCTCGTTTTTCTGAGTTTCCGGGCTGTTAAGAAATGGCTAAGAGCCACCGTGAACAATGGCCTCGATACGAAACGGCTGCAGCGATGAAGCCGGGGGCAACAACAGACAGGTCAGGAATGAGAGCGAATGCTGTCCAAAAGCCATCTCCAGCATGGAGCAACGGCTGAATGACCGGAAACGATCAGCAGGGATCATATCTGTGAGCTACTCGGTTCAGGACTGTGAAGATGAAGCATAGTACAGAGGAGTAGTTTGATGATTTACACGCAACCGATCCCCGACCCGACCCTGGCGCAGTTGCAACGCACGATGCTGACCGCTGCTTTGCTCGGCCAGCGTCTCCCCGGCTCGAAGCAGCCGCTTCTTTGCCCCGGTGTATCACAACTTCTTAAACAACAGACCATCTATATAGCAGAAGAGAACCTGTCATCGGATTTTTCAACCGAGAACCTGCCGCGTCCGGCTCAAATCGTCAACCGCGACGAACTGGTCAGTATGGCGCGCGCTGGCAGCGGTCCCGTCCACTACCTGCAGTTTGACCCGGTCGAATACGAACACCGGGTGATCAGAATCACCATGGAGAGTACCTCGGCGGTGGTCAACTCCCCGCTCCGGCTGACCAGCCTTGGCGGCGTCCAGGGAACATTTCAGGAAACCGATGAGGGGTGGCGGGCGGTCCGAGAGCCGATCATCTACGCCCCCTGAGTGTTCTGATTTCTCTGCCAGTATGTTGAGTTGACAGAGACACAATGTGCGGTATGATCAACTCACAAGTTTTTACATAAAGATCGGTTTGGTGGGGTCTCGTGCCCGCAATAACTAACCAGCGTGGCCGAACGCAATCCGCACCCGCCGCAATCCCAACAGGTTTATGAGCACGACCATCGAATCACAATCCAGCGGCCGCGGTTTTGCGCCTGATGTCTTGCGCGTTGAGCTGCTCGGCGGCTTCCGCCTCTCCTACGGCTCGCGGAGTGTCGACGACTCCGGCTGGCGGCTGGCGAAAGCCCGTAGCCTGATCAAGCTGCTGGCGCTCACCCCCGGCCACACGATGCACCGCGACCAGCTGCTGGAACACCTCTGGCCGGATCTCGATCCGGACTCGGCTATGAACAACCTCCACCAGGTGTTGCACGTCGCCCGGCGAACGCTGACCGACCTTATTCCAGACAGCTCCGGCACCCAGGTGCTCCGGCTGCGGCGGCAGGTGCTCTCGCTCGAGCCGCCCGGCGCGCTCTGGGTCGACGTTGAAGCCTTTGAGGAGTTCTCCAGCCGGGCTGCCGAGACTGCCGAGCCGGACTACTACTATCGCGCCATCGACCTCTACCAGGGTGAGTTGCTGCCGGAAGATCTCTACGAAGACTGGGCTGACGAGCACCGCACCTTCCTGAACGATCAGTACCTGGCGGCGCTCTCCGAGCTGGCGGCGCTCCACGAGAACCGGGCTGAATATACCCCGGCGATCGACATTCTGCGCCGGATAACCGTGCTGGACCAGGCCCACGAGCAAGCCAGCGCCAGCCTGATCCGGCTCTATGCGCTGACCGGCCGCCGCCAGCAAGCGTTGCGGCAGTACGAACGGTTGACCCAGGCGCTGGAGCGTGAGGTTGGCGTCGAGCCGGACGATGAGACGACAGCCCTCTACCAGGCCATCGTTGAGGGAACATTCCCGCCGGCATCGGCGGTCCCCGCCGCCCCGGCTACCGTGGCGGAGCGACCCGCGCCAGCCGCCGAGATTCCTGAAGCAGCCTTCGAGCGGTCGCCGGACTTCGTCGGCCGCGAGGCTGAGATCCTGCGGCTCATCCAGAATCTGGACCGGACGGTGGCTGGCCAGGGACAGATCGCGATGATGGCTGGCGAGCCTGGCATCGGCAAAACCCGTATCATCGAGGAGTTTGCGCGCTACGCCCGGGCCAGAAACGTCGCCGTCTACTGGGGCCGCAGCTACGATGGCGAGGGCGCGCCAGCCTACTGGCCCTGGGTGCAGATCATCCGCGACTACATCATCGACCACGACCGGCCAGAACTGGAATCCATGATGGGGCCGGGGGCGGCTGACATCAGCAAGATCGTCCCTGAACTCCGCAACACCCTGCCTGACCTTGAGAGCCCGCCGGAACTCGACCCGGACGGCGAACGGTTTCGCCTCTTTGACAGCGTCACGACCTTTCTGGCCAATGTGGCCAGTCAGGAGCCGCTGGTGCTGCTCCTGGAAGACGTCCACTGGTCCGACCGTTCGACGCTGCTGCTGCTCGAGTTTCTGGCCCGGGAGGTCACCGCAACCCGCATCCTGATCATCGCGACCTACCGGCACGTTGAGGTCTCCAGGATTCACCCGCTGACCCACACGCTGGGCGAGTTCACCCGCCATGGTCTCGATCAGCGGCTGAACATCGTTGGGCTGGGAGTCGAGGAGATCGAGCAGTATCTCGCGACCGTCGCCGGCCAGCAGCTCCCGCACGGTCTTGCGGCGGCCGTTCACCACCAGTCGGAGGGCAACCCGCTCTTCGTCCGGGAGATCGTCCGCCTGCTGATCGATGAGGGCCGTCTGGACAACCCGGACGATGTCCGGTCCTGGCGGCTGACGATTCCGTCCGGCATCCAGGAGACAATCGCCCTGCGGACTGACGGGCTCAGTGACAACGCCTACCGGATACTCTCGACCGCCTCCGTCTCCGGTCGCGATTTCGAGCTAACCGTCGTCAGCCGGGTGGCCGGGCTGGACGAACTCGATGCGCTGGACGCCCTCGAAGAGGCCATGCGGACCGGTTTGATCGAGGAGTCCCGATCAACGTCCGGCGCTTTCCGTTTCTCGCACGCCATCACCCGCGAGACGATCTATAACGACCTGGGCCAGTCCCGGCGGCTGCGGATGCACCTGAAGACCGGCGAGACGATTGAAGAGGTTGCCGGTGAAGACATCGACCAGCGCCTCTCCGAGCTTGCCTACCACTATTTCAGCGCCGCGCCAGCCGGGGGCAGCGGCAAAGCCATCGAGTATTTACAGCTGGCGGCCGAACAGGCCATTGAGCGTGTCTCCTACGCTGAAGGAGCGCGCCACCTTGAGAACGCCTTGTCGCTCACCGATCAGGCGCGTTCGCGAGATGTCAACCGGCAAATTCAGCTGCAGTTAGCGCTTGGCGACGCCAGGAAACGGGAGGGCAGGCCCGGACAGGCATTGGATGTCTACCGCCGTGCCGCCGACCTGGCGAGGCAGACAGGAGATCCGGAGCACCTCGCCGAAGCTGTCCTTGGCGTTGCCAGCGCAGAGTACATGAATGGCGATTTGGAAGGAAAATCCATACCGATCCTGGAAGAAGTGCTCGCTGAAGTTGACGATGCCCCGAGCTTGATTCGGATGCGTCTGCTGGAAGCTATCACCTTTGATCTCACCAGAGCATTCGGCAATATCCCGAATGCTCCAGAGCGCGCCCGTCAGCTGAGTGATGAAGTCTGGGAGCTGGCCAGCGTCATTGATGACCCTGAAGTCAACCTTATTGCCAGAACCGTCCGCCAGCAGGTGATGTGGGATTCATTGGACCATGCAGACCGTATCGCGAATTCCAGCAGCATCCTGAAGCTGGCAGGGCAACTCAATGACCAGCAGCGGCTACTCCAAACCCATGCCTGGCGGATCTTCGACTTCATTGCAGTTGGAGATATCGATCGTGCGGTTGAAGATGACCGGGCCTATTTTCAGATAGCGACATCTCTGCGACAGCCAAATAACCTCTGGGCTGCTACCTTCCGGCAGGCAATGTACGCGCTCCTCCAGGGGCGGTTCGAGGATGCCGAGGCGTTCACCAAACAGGCGCTCCAACTCGGCCGTCGCCATACCCCGGACCAGGCCGAGGAGGTGTATTTCACCCAGCTATCGCTTATCCGGCGGGAGCAAGGCCGCGCCCGGGAAGTCCTCGATATGGGGCGGGCAGTTTCCAGGCGACACACATCTCCGTCTAACTATTCGATCCTCCACCGGCTGATCCAGGTCGAGACTGGCGAGGTCGATGAGCCTACCGCCGAGCTCGACCGGCTCGTTGCCGGCGGGTTTGAATTGGTACCCAGAAACCTGCTCTGGTTGCCGAATATTGCCTTGCTGTCCCTGCTGAGTGCCTACCTGCAACACACCGAGGCCGCCAGCCAACTCCTCCAGCTCCTGCAACCCTACGAAGGGCGAAACGTCAGCGGCGGCGGCAACGTGGTGGTCTATGGTTCAGCTGGCTACTACCTCGGCATGCTGGCGTTGACGATCGGAGACTGGTCCCTGGCCGAGCGCTATCTCAAATCCGGCATCGAAGAGAACATCAAGATGCGCGCCCGGCCCTTCGAAGCCCATAGCCGGTACCTGTTGGGCGTCACCCTCTACAACCGCGCCTCCTCCGGCGATCGTGAGCGCGCGTCACGGCAGATCGACAAGGCGCGGGCGATCGCCCGCGAGCTAGGCATGAAACAGCTCGAACGGTCAATTGCCGGAATAGACAAATCCAGGGAAGGAGCAGTGCTATCCGCCTATCACAGCTAGTGGCGCCAGCCAGGTCACGAGCGGTCTACGAAATCACTGGTTGGCCGAGATCAATTGCAAGGCCGAAGCTCGTCTCGCGTCTTCCAACTACGTATCAGTAAGCATTAGACATCTGGAGGCAATCACCGTTGCAAATGTCATCCCGAGCGGAGTCTTCGAAGCCGAGGGATCCAATGGTCGACAATTCGAGAGGCGTCAAACTGTCCCTGCGCTGCGTTCCGCTGCTTTTGTGTGCAGGATGCAAAACTCGCCGCTCGATTGGGACGCGGTTGTCACTCTTCGGTGATTTTAGCAATGGGGTTCCCTTCGGCAAGCTCAGGGCAGGCTCTCGACTTCGGAAGCCTCCGCTCGAAATGACGAGGCTGGAAGTTGATTCCTTCCAAACGATACGACGTACTTACGACGAATTGAGTATGTGTGCGTGAATCGCTTAAAAGAACAGGTAACCGGCCCGAACATATCAACCAGTGAACTCCTGCTGGCGGGACGCGAGACGGCGATCATCGCCGTCATCGACTCGGGGTTTGACCTGTCACACCCGAACCTCAACTACGTCGCGCCAGATTTGCACTTCAACGCGGTCGAGTACTTTGCCAGGCAGAAGGACGGCAAACGGCAGCTACGGCCACATCTACGGTCACACCGGCCCTACGACGCCAGTCGCTCGTTCCTGGCCCACGGCACCAGCGTCGCTGGCGCGGCCGCGGCGATCCGTCGCAACCCGCGCGAACCGATGATCGATGGCGTTGCGCCTGGATTTCCGGTGATGCCGCTGAAAGTAGGCGCACCGCCGAAAGCCAACGAAGTGGCTGCCGCGATCTACTGGGCCGCCGATCGCGGCGCGCGCGTGATCAATATGAGTTTCAAGGTCAGGAACCTGCGTTCGGTCAGCCTGGCGATCGACTATGCCTGGAGCCGGAATGTCGTCATCTGCGCCGCCTCCGGCAACCGCCGCCCCGGCTACCCCGATCTGCGGGTTGATTTTCCAGCCAGGCACTCGAAGGTCATCGCTGTCGGCGCGATTGATCTGCGCGGCCGCCGGAAACGTCTTGACCATCGGCGAGGAGAAGGCGACTGGGGCAGCCAGTACGGAGCCGAGCTTGATGTCGTCGCTCCAGGGCTGGAGGTGCGGACGCTGGATGATACTGGCGCGCTCGGCGTCCTCCCCGGCAACTATTTGTTGAAGAGCAAGGGAACGAGTATCGCCTCGCCGCAGGTGGCCGGGCTGGCGGCGCTGCTCTTCGGTATTCGGCCCGAACTGACCAATCAGCAGGTGCGAGATGTGATTGAAGGAACCTGCGACAGGCTCACCGGCTACAGGTTTCAAAAGGTGACTGGTAGGAGGTGGTCTTGGAACAAGGAGGTAGGGTATGGAAGGGTAAACATTCAGAAAACAATCTCAGCACTGGACACTCGTCAGGTTTGAAAGGAACGAGGGGAACATGACATTAGCAAGGAATAGAGAAGAACTTAGCGTTAACGCAATTGATGATGACCTTCAGAGTATAACCGGTATTTGGCTCCAGGGATTTCGAACGGATTTTTCCGATGTCATCAGGCAAATGGAAACGTTTGCCAAATCTGGGAGTTCGGCTGGTGCCTGGAGGAGAATTATTGATCATGCCAACGTAGTCTACGGATCAGGTGGACCACTTATCAGCAGGCGAGGTGCTAATCCCATTGAAAGTGTCGTAGGTCTCTTAGCCATCAGTTCAAGGGACTATAACTTCTTTAACTACTTACTTGGATATGGAGCTGACAACCAGCCTCTTCAAGAATTGCTTGAAGCGCTGAGCATGGCCTTCAATTTCAATGCGTGGACCGTTTCCAGGAATGATTTCAAGCAGAAACTTGTCAGATTGATCACGGCTACCGCAGGTCAAAGCGAGTACTCATATGAGCCGAACGATCAAACTCTTCGTGACAAGAGGAGGAGCAGGCTCTATCTCAAGTTAGATCTATCCGAGTGGATTGAGTTGCATAATACGGACGTTCTTCATGTGATTTTTGAACCGGCGCAATCCCTCAGTGGTTACTATCCAATGGGCAGAACGACAGTCTGGTTGCCGGCCAATGCTCAAATCCAGCACATTAGATCGAAGACTGCCAAGACTTTCCTCCGTGGTCAGATCGCCCAGAATTTGAAGATCGAGGATCTGGAATCCAGTATCTCCAATTTCGTCAACACGATCTTCGATACCGACTCCGAGCAGGCCTACAGTTCAGCTTCTGCGCCCTGTTAGACTGCTGCGGTGTCTCGCCAGCAATGCAGCCAGTCTGTTGGCGATCGGGGCCGGGCCGTTGTTCAGCGGCCCGGCCCTGGCACGCAATATGTTGCGCCAAACTCGGATCGGTCATCGTTCTTTTGGCATGAGAACAGCAGCAATCACAGGCTCCAAGCGTAATGGATCAATAAATGATCTACCGTATTCCAGATCTATCGAATGAGATCCCTGCTGCTTCCGTGGCCGGGCCTCGATTAGGGCTGACGATCAGGTCGCTGGCGTTGCGCAACACCACCTACCTTCTTCATGACGCCGCAGGCAGCAGCCGTGTTTTCAAGATTCGCAGCGACGACGACGCGCCCGGCACTCGCCGGGTTGAGATCGAAACTACCCGGGCCATTGATGCGCCGACACT
>CAZNYB010000128.1:0-6668 GCA_964577155.1 uncultured Thermomicrobiales bacterium
GTCGCCAATCAGTCCTCGCTGGATCTGACGACCGATATCCTTCCGTTGGCCCAACAGATCAACAGCGCGATCACTGCCGATACCGTCATCTGGCTGCAGGCCTGGGGTGGTCAGGGTGGCAAGGGAGATACCAACGGCAACGGTAAGGGTGGTGATGGCGGACTCGGTGGATTTGCTCAGACAATCACCACGATCAACGATTACCGGTCCTCCTACAGCACCACGACGCTTTACTACTATTTTGGCGAATGTTGCAAAAACGTAATCAGTGAAACTGGGGACGGCGGCGGCGCAGCATCTTCCATCGTCGCCGCAGCGCCCCAGGACTTTTCAGCAGACAACCTGCTATTGATCGCCGGTGGCGGCGGTGGCGGGAACGCAGCTCAGAACTCAGCCAGTGGCCAGGCAGGAGGCCATGGCGGATCGGCTATCGCCACAGCCTCGCAAGCGACCTACGGTCCCGGCCAGTCCCTGCAAACGCACGATGGAATCACTCAAGGCGGCAGCACCAACGGTCCAGGCGTTGGCGGCGTGTCGTCCAACAATGAAGCCAACGGACAGGCTGGCTTCGGTGGACAGGGCGGTGGAGATGCGGACAGTGACGGTGCAAAAGATGTCTCGTTCTGGGAGAACGGGAACCCGAATGTTGGAAGCGCTGGGGCAGGGAACAACGCAGACACTGGCGGCAGCGGAGGAGCCGGCGGAGGCGGGTATGGAGGCGGCGCTGGCGCTGCGCCGTGCGGCTTGCCCGAAGAAACCCATCACAACTGTGCCGGCGCTGGCGGTGGGAGCTACGCAGCCGGGTTGACTCAACTGGATGGCTACGCCCCCGACTTCTACATCGGCGGCAGCCTCCACTCTGACATCAGGATCGTCTTTAATCTGGCGCCGGCCGCTTTCTCCTTCGCCACTCCTGTGGCCAATCCTTTCGACATCGTTCCCGAGAAAGAAGGCTACTCCGCGCCGGTCTTCGCCGATATCAATGGTGATATTCTTGATGATCTCTTCTACGGTGATCAGTACGGCGGGATCTGGTACTACGAGAACACCGGAACCTATGGCAATCCGTCATTCATTGACCCCGGTCAGGCCAACCCCTATGGCATCGCCACCGGAGACGAAGGCTTCTCCGTTCCAGTTTTCATCGACATCAACGATGATCAGGATCTGGATCTCTTCTTCGGTGATAAGGACGGAATCTGGTATCAGGAGAATACCGGGAACCCCCTTGCTCCGGCCTTTGCCGCCCGCAAGGCCAACCCCTTCGGTATTGTCCCGGCAAACTTCTCGGCCCCGGCCTTCGTCGACATCGATGCTGACGGGGATCAGGACCTCTTCTACGGTGACCTGGGAGGCGGGATCTGGTACCAGGAGAATACCGGGAGCAGCACTGATCCTGCCTTCGCGACCCGGCAAGCCAACCCCTTCGGAATCGTTTTCGAAAATGAGGAGTACTCTGCACCCGTCTTCGTCGACATCGATGGGGACGGCGACCAGGACCTCTTCTACGGTGATAAGAATGGCGGGATATGGTTTCAGGTCAACCGTGGCACCGGCACGAACCCGGCCTTTGGACCACCGGCAGGGAACCCGGATGGTTTGTTCGTGAAAGCGTCCGGCTACACCAGGCCAACGGCTGTTGATCTGACCAAGGACGGGTATCAGGATCTGTACGTTGGCGATGCAGCAGGCGGGTTCTGGTATTACCAGAATAACGGACCGCTCAGTGCGGAAGCTCCGACCGCCGCGCCGGTGCCACGGTACCAGTCGACACCGGATGTAGGGCTACAGTTTGCTGACGTTACACGGGAGGTCACGGTTGTGGTCTACGGTAGCGAGGAGTTTGACGCCAGCCAGGTCAACCGCGACCTGATCTCGCTGGTGGACTGGAGCGGGAACCAACTTGGCACAGTCATGCAGAACTTCTGGGGAACGGCGCTCAGTGATCTGAACGACGACGGTTTTCTTGACCGCACGCTGGTCTTCGCCAACGCGGATATTGAGGCGATTCTGCATGAGACGAATGACGGGAAAGAGCTCTGTGTCCAGAGCGTTACGCTCGACGGTATCGAGTTCCGTGGCTGTGCCTTCGTCGAGTGATCGGTCAATACTGATCGGCTCGGTAGGCTGATCTGGCGCAGCGACTGGCGCTGATCTGAATGTTAGAGTTAGTGATCCCTCCGGGAACCCTGTCTCAACGTCCTATCTCATTGGAGGTTTCACACATGACAGTCAACACCTTCACACATAGTCGAGCTATGCTCATCCCAATCATAATGATGCTCTTGCTCAGCTTGAGTGGCGGGCTGGCTGGCGCACAGGCCAGCCAGAGCGACGGCCTGTTAGTTTCAGTTGGTAGCTCAGCGGAGAATGGCTACGCCACCTGCACGGCAACCAGTTCGACGAGGGTGACCTGCACGCTCACGGTGGTTGCCAATCAGTCCTCACTGGACCTGACGAAAGATATCCTGTCGCTGGCGCAGGAGGTCAATGCCGACATCGAAGCAGATACCGTGATGTGGATCCAGGCCTGGGGTGGCAAGGGCGGCAAAGGCGAAGAAGAGGTTGGCGGCTGGACCGGCGGCTGGGGTGGAGATGGCGGGTTTGCTCAGACGATCACGACGATCAGTGACTATCAGACCAAGTACAACACGACCGCGTTCCACTATTTCATAGCCGGAAAAGGCGGCGACAACGCTACGACCTGGGGCGGCGGTGGAGGCGCGGCGTCAACGATCGTCGCCCCGATCTGCTGCGGGTTCTCGGCGAGCAACGTCCTGCTGATCGCCGGTGGTGGTGGCGGCGGCAATGCAGGATGGGACTTTCACGATGGCCAGAATGGTGGCCACGGTGGCTCAGCGCAAGCGACCACAGCCAAATCAGTCTATGGCGCTGGCCAGGACGTGAACGGCAATGGCGGGACCGCCCGGGGCGGGAGCCACTACGGACCTGGGCAGGGTAGTCCCGCCATCAACCAGGGAGGACAAGATTGGGGCTCCGGTGGCGATGGATTTGGCGGATACGGCGGTGGCGGGAACATCACCTATGTTCTTTACGGCTGGATGAACGGAGACGCGGGCACCAGCCATGCGGGGGGAGGGGTTAGCAGTGACGGCCCCCCGGGAGTCCCTTCCGGCGGAGGCTACGGCGGTGGCGGTTTTAACGCCTGTGGTGGAAACAATCCGAATTCTGGTGGCCACTGGAATTGTGCCGGTCCTGGCGGTGGCGCGTATGCCGCTGGCATCACCCGGATCGATGGGTCGGCTCCGAGCTCATACATCCCCGACACCGGCGCTGCGATGATCAACCTCGTCTTTAATCTGGCGCCAGCATCCTTCTCCTTCGCCGCGCCCGTCGCGAATCCTTTCAGTATCGGCAAGGTACAATACCGGAGTTCACCGACTTTTGTCGATATCGACGGTAACGGAACTCAGGATCTCTTCGTGGGCACCGAAATACCGTCAACAGGCGTCAACCGACCAACACCACAACCGACGATCTACTTCAAAAACGAAGGCACAACTTCCCATCCGACGTTCGCCAGCGGTGTATCCAATCCTTTCGGTCTCGAATCATTGGCAAATGGTGGTTCGCCGACGTTTGCAGATATCGATGGTGACGGGGACTTCGATGCGTTCATTGGCAGCGGTCACGGAATCACCGTTTTCTTCGAGAATGAAGGCTCGAAGACAAATCCCAAATTTGCCAGTGGCGTTGGCAATCCCTTCGGCTTGATCTCCTTCGGTTCTCAGCAGCAACAAGATTCCGGGATCGCCTGGGTCGCGCCGACCTTTGTCGATATTGACGATGATGGCTTGCTCGACGCCTTCATCGGCGCTCCTGATGGCACGATCAACTATTTCAAGAATGAAGGCTCGACGACGAGCCCGAAATTCGCGACGCCTTCATCGGACGCCTTTGGCATCTCGAAGATCAACGATGGGTATGCGAAACCAGCGTTTGTTGACATCGATGGTGACGGTGATCTTGATCTGTTTATTGGCGGTCAACATGGGTCAACCGGGTATTACCAGAACATTGGCACGGCGAAAGAACCGAAGTTCCTGCCATCAGCTGATGTCAATCCCCCGACCATCAACATCGCTGGCATCACCAACGTCGGCGGGTATGCCGCGCCAACCTTCGTTGATATCAACGACGATGGCGCGCCTGATGCCTTCATCGGGGCAAGTAGCGGCAACAGCTGGTACTACCGCAACAACACGTCCACTGTTGCCGAGCCGCCGGTCGAGGAAGGTGAGCCGGTTCTCGGCTACGATGCCACGCCCGGGGTCGCAATCACCATTGCAGAAGACGCCAGCCAGCAGAAGGCGATCGTCTACGGCAGTGAAGCGTTCGACGCCAGCCAGGTGAATCAGGACATCATCTCCTTCGAGGACTGGAGCGGCAATCAGCTGGCTACCGTTATCAGACCCTTCTGGACCTCGGCAACCGGCGATCTGAACGGCGATGGGTATCTGGATCGGACCCTGACCTTCTACAGCAACGATCCGACGTTGATTCTGGATGAGGCCAATGACGGAAAAGAGCTCTGTGTCCAGGGCGTCACATTCGATGGTGTCGAGTTCCGTGGCTGTGCCTTCGTCGAGTGACCGGACACTTATTCGAAATGTGCTAACCTGATCAAACGACATTGAGGTGTAGAGGAGAGGGAAATGGCGAGCGGAACAACAAGGAGGCAACGGCGAGTGATCGGCGGCAGCCTGGCGGCCGCGCTCCTCATCGTGCTGACACTCGGCAGCGGAGTTGTCAGCGCTCAGGAAAACGCTGAAACGGGTGAGGCGGCTGATCTGGCGGCCATGAGCGAGGCTACCATGATCTCGCTCGATCTCACTGTCACCGAGATCACCGATCCCGGCACACTCTGGCTCGACGAGGATGGCCTCCATATCCGGGGGCTAACCGGCATCAGCAGTGTCAGCGGCGACATCACCGGCACAGCCAACACGGTTACTGACATTGACTGGGCCGCGCCATGTAACGAGACGACACTGGTCTGCCAGGGCGCACAGGTCTCAACCACCGAACTGACGATCACTGACGATAGCGGCTCCTGGGAGGGCCACATGCAACTGGTCGTTGATCCGGCCAACGCAAACACGACCGTGACTGGAAGCCTGGTGGGAGGAGGCGGGAACGCTGGCGGACTGATCTCGCTCAATGAAGTCACCGCCCGAACTGATGTCAGCCTGTCGCTGACCGGCTACCAGGTGATCGGCATGAAGCCGGTTGGCGGAATCAACCTGCTCGTCAATGTCTGTATCATCGATGAATCGACAGCCAGCGGCGGATTCCTCGCGCGCTATGTGATCGAAGACGGCGGCCTGGCACAGGCCAGCATCGCCATTTCGGGTTCATCCATTTCGATTGACGCGACCTTCACCGGCTCACACGGCACGCTGATGGGCAACGCCGTCGAGATGGTGACTGCGGAAAATGGCTCGGCTGGAACCTTTGTCCTGATGGGAACCGGCGGCGATTATACCGGCTACGTCGGCTTTGGCCGGACCGGGACGCAGGTGGTAATGAGTTCGCTCTGTGACAGCGGCTACGAAGCCCATGCCTTCTGGATCGGCGAGGTCTACATCGGCAACTGACCGTCAGTCCGATAACCATGTCAATTCGACCGGAGTCTTCGGAGTGGAGAAATCCGGAGACCAACAGGCGCTGTCAGCCAGTTGAGCGGCTGACAGCGCCTGCGTCGCGAGCTGGTCAACGAATTCCAAACTTATCCATCGTTGTTGTGCGGAACAATCGTTTCATCTGGAGCAGATCGTCTCGAACCAGGTTCGTCTCTGATGACGTAGGTCTGAACAACCTTGGCTCGGTCGCTCATTGTCGCAAGTATCGCGAAAGAGGGATTCATGGGATCACGTCACCGTTCGATACTGGACGAAATCAGGCATTCAAAAGCACAACTCACGACGCTATTTCTGGATGATGGCGGCGTGTTGAACGACAATCGTCTTCGTGGCCCTGAGTGGTTGAGACTCATCGGTGAATTTATGCCCGCCCGGCTTGGCGGCAGCGCTGAGCAGTGGGCAAGCGCCAATCGCGTGGTCTTCCCACAGGTCTGGAGTGATCTGCAGCAGCAGATCCCTGAAATTGAAAGTCACCAACAGTTCCAGCGCGTGTACGCCACACGCTGGATGAGCGCTATGTGCGCTACGGTCGGTGTTACACCTGTACCCGATGACGACGCCGTCGAACTCTACAAAGAGCTATCAATATACGTTGGAGAACGAGCAAACTCGGAGATTCAAGACGCCGCGGATGCGGTTCGGTCACTTCATCGCGCTGGCTACACGCTGTACATGGCATCTGGAACACCATCCTGGGAGTTGCAGGCGATCCTGGCAAAAATGGGCGTTGTTGCGTTGTTCTCAGGATTCTATGGCCCAGATCTTGTCGATCAGGTCAAGTACGGCACTGCGTTCTACCAGCGCGTGTTCGATGATGCAGGGGTCACGCCGGAAACAACAGTAGTGATTGAGAGTGACCCGGACTGTTGCCAGTGGGCATCGGCTGCCGGCGCGAGAGCTATCTGGGTTGATGCTGCCGGTCAAGGCGATGCGCTCTCGCTGGAGATGCTCCTGCCAGCGCTGGTCTGATCGGGAAGACATTTGCGCGTTTCACTGGCCAGCAAC
>CAZNYB010000128.1:6768-9284 GCA_964577155.1 uncultured Thermomicrobiales bacterium
CTCTTCCCTCTCTCATCCCTCACTTCCCTCTCTCTTTCCACCCTCATTCCACTCTCTTCACACTCTCCCACACGGTTCCCGGTTCCCGAACTTCCCGCCTTCCCATCTAAACGGTTATAATCCCCACTACGTGTTTCCACGTGAGGACAGGGAAGTCCCGGCTTCAACAAGCCGGGCAGCAGGGTATATCGCATTGTTAACCTAGTAGGGAGCCATACCAGCGCATGGTTCTGCAATTGATCGTACGCAGGCTATTTTTTCTCATCTTTGTTCTGTTCGCGCTCTCGATCATCACCTTTGTCCTGATTCAAGTCGTTCCAAGCGATCCAGCCCGCAATATCGCCGGACCGAGAGCCAGTCCGGAAGCGGTTGAGAAGATTCGTGAGGATTACGGGCTGAATGACCCGGTTGTCGTGCGTTACGTCAACTATGTCCGGGGAGTTGTCCAGGGTGATTTCGGGGATTCCCTGAGTTCCCGGCGACCGGTTAGCGACGATCTCAAACGGTATTTGCCTGCCACGATTGAACTTGCGCTCTGGGCGATGGGTTTTGCGCTGATCGTCGGTGTCCCGCTCGGTGTCATCTCAGCAGTCCGGAAAGGCTCGCCGATCGACGGTTTTGGCCGGGTAACGGCGATACTTGGGTTATCGATGGCGTCGTTCTGGCTGGCAATTCTGGTTCAATTCGTCTTCTTTGCCCAGCTTGGCCTGCTACCCGACGGCCAGCGGCTTCCAATCGGCGTTGATCCGCCAACGACGATTACCGGCCTCTATTCGATTGATTCGCTGCTTACCCTGAATTTCAGCACGTTCTGGATAACCTTCAAACACCTGCTTATGCCAGCGTTTGTGCTCGGCTTCATCTCGCTTGCGCCGATCACCAGAATGACCCGTTCTGGCATGCTCGAGGTGCTTGGTCAGGACTATATCCGAACCGCACGGGCCAAAGGACTCACCGACAAAATCGTGATCACCCGCCATGCGCTGAAGAATGCTATGCTGCCTGCCATCACGGTCATTGGTCTGCAACTCGGGTTGCTGTTGGGAGGGACGGTGTTTATCGAGATCATCTTCTCCTGGCCGGGAATTGGACGCTACGCCTTCCAGGCGATCCAGAACCAGGATCCGAACGCGCTGATCTCAGTAACACTGGTCATCGGTCTCTTCTATGTACTGGCCAATCTGGCAGTAGACATCGCCTATATCTACCTTGACCCAAGGATTCGTGTAGCATGAGTACACAGGAAACCATCGGCGAAATTACTGATGCCCCGCAGTTCGCGGGCTACGGTGCGCCGATCGCCAAGCGTTCTGGTATACGGTACTTTTTCAAGCGGTTCACATCGGATAGCAAGCTCAATATCGTTGCTTTATCGATCATCGGGCTGTTTTTCTTTCTCTGCCTCTTTGGTCCGTTAGTTGCTCCCTACGATCCGATTGAACAGAATATTCAGAACAAATTCGCCTCGCCTTCGTTGTCGCATCCGTTTGGAACCGACGAAATTGGCCGGGATATCCTGAGCCGGATCATGGCTGGCGCGCGCATATCGCTCGGCATCGCGATTCTGATCCTCGCCATCGCCATCCCAATTGGCACGCTGGTCGGCCTCATCTCCGGCTATGCGGGAGGCCTCACTGACGAGATTCTGATGCGGGTGACTGATATCTTTCTGGCGTTCCCGGCAATTATCCTGGCAATGGCTATCGCCGCGGCGTTGGGTCCGAACCTGCGCAACACCGTCATTGCCCTGACCGTCGTCTACTGGCCCTGGTATGCCCGGCTCGTGCGCGGGCAAGTATTGCAGCTGAAAGAACGTGAGTTTGTCGAAGCCGGGCGAGCCGTTGGCAACCCGACTTACCGGCTGATCTACCGCTATATCCTGCCGAATTCCTTTACGCCAATAGTCATCCAGGGCACGATAGATATCGGTTTTGCCGTCCTCGCTACAGCCGGTCTCTCCTTCATCGGGCTTGGCGCGCAACCGCCGACACCGGAGTGGGGAGCGATGATCTCCTACTCACGAACCTACTTTCGGGTAGCCTGGTGGTACTTCCTCTTCCCGGGACTGGCGCTAACGTTCACCGTTGTCGGATTCAACCTGCTCGGGGACGGTCTCAGAGACTACTTTGATCCGCGAACCAGAGGCGGATAGCATCCGACAGATGGTTCTGAGACGTATGTCAAGGTGTACAACTCTGTCCTCGGAAGAACATAACTATCGATTCTACGGTTCGGAAGCAGCAAACCGGACGTGACGTAAGGAGGTACGACGAGAGGGGAACCAGGTAGAGAGTGAGTGGGGTGTAATCCAGCTACCCGGCTAATAGGATGTTAGGGAATAAGGACAGCATGGATCAGAAAAATAATCTGAATTTTGTTGAAATGATGATTGCCGCGAAAACCGGCAGGATGAACCGCCGCCAGCTCCTGCAGCGCGGTTTGATGCTCGGGTTGTCGTCAACGGCGATTATGACGATTCTGGCCGCCTGCGGCGGCGATGATGACGATGACGACAG
>CAZNYB010000129.1:0-9172 GCA_964577155.1 uncultured Thermomicrobiales bacterium
GCTGGTGTGAGACAGCAACTGCATGGAACTGAGATCAAAGCGTGATCGTGTCCGCGACGACATATAGCCGTGGATCGAATACGTCGACTTCCGATGATGAACAGAATGTCGCGACGTAAACGACCTGAAAACCAAGCTCAAGCAAAGCGATCAGACTGGGATGCGGGCCTGGAAGTTCAATATGCAGGCTTTTTCCATGACGACTGGCCCACTTCACAGCCGAGAGAACGCATGCCGTTGCCTCCCCCGGATCACGGACGCCAATCGGTCCGATCTT
Organism: uncultured Thermomicrobiales bacterium; assembly: GCA_964577155.1. GTDB lineage: Bacteria > Chloroflexota > Chloroflexia > Thermomicrobiales > CFX8 > CAZNYB01. Next base: position 278 of record CAZNYB010000129.1, read on the forward strand.
GATCGCTTCCGGAAACCAGGCTGCATCGCTGCTCCGGTAGAGCATCTGAATGTATCCGTAACCTACGCGTTTTCCGGCTCGTTGGAACCAGACGGGGATAGCGCCACGTTGTTCGATCCAGTACCGTCGATCGTCAGCTCGTCTCCCGCGACCGGCGATGTCAGCATCCCAACGAATGAGATCTGATTCGTCGCCATCGGCGGGTGTGATCTGCAGGCCAGTTTCAGGAATATCACCTAGCTGATCTGGCTGCGCTGCCAACATGTACAACGGCCAGCGCGGAAGCATGCCAGCCCGGATGTAGATCGCCAGTGCTCTCGGGTTGGCAGAACTGACAACACAGCGAATCCGGCAGTCAGTCTCCAGCAGTTTCTCCAGCAATTGCCTGCCGACATTTGCGCCTGGTTGTTGTGCTTCTGGCCGGACAAACAACGTAGCCAGGAACGCCACACCGGCGCGTTCAAAGAGCGCACCGAACCCGACCATCCAGTTGTCGACCTCCGCAACCAGGAATCGGGATTGCTCCAGTTCATACCGGAATTTGGAATGCAGTCCTGAACCAGGCGGGAGCAGGAAGTTGTGCGTATCATCATCCGCCTCGTACTGAATCTCCGAGGTCGTCTCGAGATCCTGCTCAGTGGCCGGGCGGATAGTCAGATCCCACAGTTCCGACACAACATCTCCAAATACAAATACTCAGGCTCGCGGAAACCACCAGACGGTGAGCGCAGCTGCAATCGTAAAGAGCGGCATGGTGATACCGATCGCCGGGTAGCCGCCGACGCTCAGCGCGATTCCACCAATGACGACTCCGGCGGCGATGCCGAAGCCGATAATTGCCGTGTTGAAGGTCATCGTCGTCGCTGCCCCGCCCCGGGTTGTGTTCGCCAAGATTGAGGTGTGGCAGGTAAAACTGATGCCGGCGATGAAGAACGTCGCCCCGGCAATGACAACCGCTGCGACAACCGGCACTCGAATGGTGAACACCGCTAACCAGCCAAAGCCGAGAATCGCCGTCGTGACAATGTAAACGTGCCGCAAGTCCCAGCGCCCAAGCCAGGGTAAGCCGGCAACGAGGTTACCCAGGAAAACGCCAATCCCACCTGCCATCAACGCCAGACCGACCGCGCGAATTGAAAGGCCGTACTCATCGATGTAAAACGCCCCGATATAGATGGTCGGACCGGCAAACCCGATCGCCCGCAGCGTTGTCGCCGAATAGAGCCAGCGCATTTTCGGATCGCTGAAGATTGGCGCGTAGGCTGACCGGATCGACGGGTGGACAATATCGTGCAATCGGGCTGCCGGCGGTGGCAACCGACGGGCAACCAGAAGCAGTGCAATCAGGAGTAACCCGGCTACAAAAACGAAGGCGCCCCTCCAGAGCACGAAGGAAGCTACTAGCGTCAGCAACGGCGCACCGAGAACTCCAGCTGAGGTTGTCGTTGCCTGGGTGATGCCAAGCGCCCGGCGGCGACGTTCGCCGGTGAAGCTGGCAGCTACCAGACCAAATCCAACACCGTAGATCATCGCGATGCCGACCCCGCCGATCAGGGAGGCAACCAGCAACATAGGGTAGTTCTGAGCGCCTGCGAACATCAACGCCGCCAACATACCTATGGCAAGTCCAGTCTTGATACTGCGTCGATAGCCGTAGCGTTCAGACAATGGACCGGAGAAGAGGCTACCCAGCCCCATCATTAGCAGGGAAACTGTTGAAATCTGTCCGACGAGCGCCACCGTCGACCCGAGATCATCAGCAATCGTAGATACAAACGGTGTAAATGCTTGACCCCATAGTCCGCCAAGAAACAATGTCAGACAGAGCGGCGCGAAGACACTAAAACCGAATTCCTGGCCAGCTGATTCTTCTGCGGTCGGCGCAACAGCACCGGTTACGCCTCTGGATTCGGACATAGGTGCGGCTGCTCCTGGCCACGGTGAAAATGTGACTGATAGGACTCACGGGACTGTCTCGAATGTGCAGGTTGCCTGACCTGAACCACCGACAACGGTAGCAACTTGATATATAAGCTGTCTATGCAATTGCTAAAATCAGTGTACGTGCGGGACAGACGCGTAGGTTGATGGGGTACACCGGAACTGGCGGCCACCACGCACCACTGAGACCTGCTCCAACCGCTGACGCCCGATCTCGGTAGCTCCCGTAGAATCCGTATATGGCCATTCCCCTTCGGTCAGCCGCAGGATACTGATGTCAGCTTCAGCGCCCGGGGCAATCGTCCCAAGCTGGCCAGACATACCAATCGCCGCGGCTGGAGTCGATGTCACCCGCCGGAGGACATCCGGAAGCGACATCCCAAGATGCAAGAATTTGCTGGCGGTCGTCGCCAGGTCGTAGACCGGTCCGGCGATATTCCAGGCATGGATATCGGAACTGATCGTTCCGGGCAACAGTCCCTGGTCCATCGCTGTCCGGGCAACTCCATAGTCAAAGCTCCCCTGCCCGTGGCCAACGTCAAAATTGATCCCACGCCGAACGGCATCTTTCACCGATGGTCGGATCTTCCCGACCTCATCAAGCACGCCTTCACTGCGGGCATGGTAGCAGTGGGTCACCGTGTCGCCGGTATTGAGCGCCCCGAGAATCTCATCGATAGGAACCGTCGTGCCGCCGACATGGACCATGGCCGGTTTGCCAATTGCGTCGGCCGCCTGCCGGGTTCGCCTGAGCGCTTCCAGGCACTGCTCGGGATCCGGACCGACCATCTCGCTTTGCAAGCGCACTTTGATCCCTTTGATGACATCGGCGTGCGCTCTGGCGACATCAATAGCCCGGTCGACATTCGCCCAGCGGATCTCCTCAAGCTCGCCAACCGGCTCCGGTCCGCCATCATCACGGGCCATACCAATCGACGAGATATGTAGCATAGCGACGATTCGCGTTGCCGACACGTCGATGATATAGCGCCGAAATGCGGGAAAGGTCGCCGCGCCGGATGAGCCGGCATCCACAGCGGTCGTGACGCCACGCTCCAGACAGTGAGGATCAGGTTCGACGCCCAGCGGGGGAACGCCCCAGTAGACGTGCGTGTGCAGATCGATCATGCCCGGCGTTACGATCAAGCCGGTTGCGTCAACGACCCCGGTCCTGACTCCTTCTCGTGACAGATTCTCGCCAATCGCAACAATACGCGACCCCGTGATGCCGATGTCACAAATGCTGTCTATCTGCTGTTCCGGGTCAATGACCCGGCCGCCACGCACTATCAGATCAAAGCGTGCCATGATATCCCTCCGCCGATGACCAAATTCATGCCATATCCGTATCTCAAGGGATATGTCGCATACGCGCTTCGTACTTTCTTTTCCTCAATTCGATGCTATCATGGAGTTCAGACTTCACAAGTGAAACCCACGGAAGGATGGGCCATGGAAACATATATTATGCTCGCCCGCTTGACGCCGGAAGGGCGGCAAACCGTCGCCGAACGCCCCGAACGGGTGACTGAAGTCAATGCCGAGGTTGAAGCCATGGGCGCTCGCGTCGTCGAGCAGTGGGCAGTTCTCGGTCCTTATGATTTCGTCAGCATTGTCGAGGCGCCGGACAACAAAACGATCGCTGAGATCTCGCTCAAGTTAGGCAGCCGAGGAACGGTCGAATTCCTGACCATGCCGACGGTTTCGCTGCCAGGCTAATATCCATACATCGACGGCCTGTTGCCAGATAGCGGTGGGCGCAACTACGGATACCGTTCGCGCCACCACGTAGCAATCTCTACCCTGCGGGCGAACCAGACGCCAGGGTGATCTCTGGCATAGGAGATGAATCGCTCGAGGGCGACCGATTTGCCGGGGCGGCCGGCTATGCGACAGTGCAATCCAACCGACATCATCTTCGGATGCGTCTCGCCTTCCCGGTAGAGCCGGTCAAACGTATCGCGCATTGTTTCGTAGAAATCGCTGGCACGGCTCATACCGCCGCGCCAGAATTTGGTGTCGTTCACTTCCAATGAATAAGGGATCACCAGCCACTTCGTGCCGTTGACGTCGGTGTAGTACGGCAGATCGTCATTGTAGGCGTTGCTGTCATAAAGAAATCCGCCTTCCTCGACGACCAACTCACGGGTATTCACGCTCGGACCATATCGCACATACCAGCCAGGTGGACGCTGCCCGGTAGAGCGAGAAATCGACTCAACAGCTTTATGTAATGCAGCACGCTCGGATTCCCGATCCATCAGGTACGACTCTTCCCAGCGGTACCCATGGCCGCAGATATCATGCCCGCGCCGAACGATCTCTGGTCCAACAGATGGGTTTCGTTCGAGCGCCAGGGCACAGCAGAAGAAGGTTGCTGGCACCTGCCGTTCATCGAGGACATCCATCAACCGCCAGACACCAACCCGGCTGCCATATTCAAAAAAGGATTCGTTAGCCAGATCCCGCTGACCTGGCGGCACCGGAGATGGCACCTCATTGTTCGTCTCATGTGCGGCATCGCCATCGAGCAATGAATACTCGGAGCCTTCTTCATAATTGACGACGAGTGAGATGGCGATCCGTGCGCCGTCCGGCCATTCTATCGGTTCAGGGTCTGGACCGTACCCGACAAAATCCCGCTCACTCATCGACTGCTCCGCTCACATTGTCCGGGGGAGTTGAAGGTTACCGCTCACGTACCGGTTCATCGGTAAACTCTTCGAAATCTTCCATCTCATGGATTGCTTTCTGATTCTTCGCCGAAGAAGTGGCATCACTCCCGGCAGCATCATCCCCTTCCCGAACAACTTCACCCGTTGTCCGCTCGAACTGGCGAATGTCATCCTCCTCGCCGGTTACATCTACGTGCTGGCCGTAGGCTCGCGGCTCTTGCGGAGAATCAGAAGGTTTCGGTTTGCGGAACCGCCGGCGCGGATCCAGTTCTTTTGGAATCTTCGGTAGTCTCACTTTTTCGGCGCTCCCCTCCGGGTTCGAAATCCTCATCCAGAAACTTCACCAGCCGGACATAGTCCAGACCGGCCATATCCCGATAATGGATCGCTTCCAGTTCCCAACCTCTATGCTCGTAGAAGGATCTGGCTGGTCCATTTCGCTCGGTATGCACGGTAAGTTTATGACAATTATCCTCAATGCACCGGTTTTCAAACACCTCAAGCAGGGCGCTGCCAAGGCCTTTCCCACGATACGTAGCATCAACCAGCAGTTCGCTCAAGTGACCGACACCGGCCATGATCGAACCGGTCGCCATGCCAATCACCATGTCTTCAGAATCGCGAGCGACAAACACCAGCTTATGCGTTTGATAGTCAGCTGATAGATGTCCTTGTTCTTGATGGTACTCCGCCCAGACCCGGTCGGCGAATTCGGCAACATCGATTTCTACCGTTGCTGATTGGTTGATAGATACGTTTGATAGATCAGCTATTGCTCTATCCTCACGATTCCCCATCACACCGTTTCCAATTTCTGTTCAGCCAGCTCTTCACACCGAACGTTTCACGAATATGCAATCTGCGCAATATACGTATTTCTCCAGACGCGGCAGATATACGCAATTAGGACGATGCCGACCGCATCCCAATCTCCTACAGTTTAGCTATCAAATCTATACGCAGCGAATCTCAGGTTCGAGACGAAAGGGGAATGCGCCCGCATCAATAACGTCCCCTACCGGCTACCTAGCCACGCCACAACCCGGTAACCGGCACCAGGACGACTGAAATGTGTACCGATCGCACCAAATCCAATACCGAAAGGAGGCGCCGGCATGCAGCAAGTGTTGCATCCACGGCAACTCACTCAGTACAGCGGGATCGCCCTCCGAGCAGGCGTCCTGGTCGTACTGCTCATGATCACCCTGGCAGTGGTGGGCGGACGAGACGCATTCTCGTTCATCAAAATTGACCGGCCGTTCAAAACGACCACCGCATTCGTTCCAACGAACAGCACCGCCAGGGAGGTTGGCCGGTATCAATTCAAAGAGATCAATAGCTGGGACTACCAGCACGTTCAAGGAGCCGACAAACTCGTAAAAATGCTATTCATCGAAAACAACACCTGGGACTACCGACCGGAACTGATACCACGTCCGGAGATGGTTTTCACCGAACTCAACAGCTGGGACTATCCGGAGAGACCGGAACGGATCAGCAGAAACAGCATGGTGTTTATGGAATACAACAGCTGGGATCACACCAATCAGCCGATTCTTTTCACCCGTGGAATCCAAAACAGGTAGTGCCTGATTAACCAGACATCCCTACTTTCATTCCCCTGGCCGACCCGAGTTGACTGCGTACGACTCGGGTCGGTCTTTGTCCAACTCGATTCTGGTAGTCGTCGCACAGGCCAACCAGAAATCAATAATAAAAGTGATCCGGTCAGAATTCACCTGACGCTGCCAGCTGTCAATCAGCCAGTGCCGCAATCTGGTCCAGTATCTTGCGGTATTCTGCTTCCCAACGCCCTGGCCATCGCTTACCGGCGGCCCGGTATTCGGCTCGTAGCTTCTCGGCTCGTTCCTGCCGTTTGCGAAGTTCTGCCAGCTCGCTTGATACGTTCTCAGATTGATCTGGAGTTGATTGATCAAGCCGCTGCTGCGCCTGAACGGCATTGATCGCCAGATACGGTATCTGGCGTCCGGCTATTTCTTCGGCCCGGGCGCGGATGTCTCGCAGGGGAGTTTCCGATTCCGGTACCTCAGCGATCGCACGCTGGATATGGGCTGCTGTATTCTCGTCAACGAGCGCTGACAGTTCCAGATTCCCGGCTTCTACCGCCTGGACCAGGTGTCCGTCGATCGTCCGTGGTTTCAACCCGCGCGCTTCGGCGATTTCGTTGACCGATTTACCATCCCGGTACAGCTCAAGTGATTCCATCCAGGATGCCTTTTCGCCGCCGCGGTTGAGCGCCACTGGCTTTCCAGCCGTATGTTGTTCACGGCGAGCCGGTCGATCTAATGCTTCCCGTTCCTCATCCGTCAACGAGGAGAGCGCCTCCTGCCTGCGTTGCCAGGCCAGAAAGAACCGGAGGTCATCCCAGTTGGTTTCCGGCGGGCAAAATCGCATCACCGTCATCAAATATCCCGGACGTGGCCGGCGGTAGTCGATACCAGCCTCATCGAGCCGTTGGAGCGCCTCTTGCAATCCAGACTGAATCTCAGGCGACACCAGATCATCAATCTCAATGACGCCCTGACCGATCATTGATCTGATGGTGTCGGCGACCTTCATTGGTTCCAGATTGAGATCGTATGCGGTCGCCCGAACACTGCCGGTCTCGACGATTCGCTCCAGGATAGCCGAACGTTGCGGCGAAAGCCGTTGCGGGGTGCGAAGGTTCTTCAGTCCGGCATGCCGCGAGGTTTGTCCCGCGGAGCGGGAATCTGGCCTGGCGCAGCGGTCGCAGCAAGCGGCGTCACCTCGCGGAGCCGCATCCGGGTCGCCAAAATACCTCAGAATTGCCGCCCTGCGGCAGTTGGAACCCTCGGCATAGGCAATCATCTCTTCAAGTTGATCGATCCGCCAGGATCGCTGCCTGGAGAGCGCCTGCTCGAGAACAACGACGTGTCGCCGGTCGATCCGGCGGATGTCAGTCGTGGCGGCCTGTTCACCACCAGAGCGTTCCCCAAGCTGGATCAGTCCCGCGGTAGCCAGCACCTGAAGTCCGACCCGCACCGCTGTCAATGAGTCAAAGGTCAACGCCGCTTGATCCAGGTTGAGCACTCCACCGCTATCGGCCACCAGTTCGTGGAGGAACACAAGATCTTTGATTGCCGGCAGATCCTGATCGATCAGCCACTCCTGTAAACTCCTGTCCGATCGGCAGTACATTAACAATGCATCGGCCGGTTCGCCATCTCGTCCGGCTCTCCCGGCTTCCTGGTAGTAAGCGTCTAGCGACGGCGGCAGGGTCGTGTGAATGACAAACCGAACGTCTGATTTGTCTATGCCCATCCCGAATGCATTCGTCGCACAGATTACATCGATCTCACCTCGCTGAAATGCTTCCTGGGCATCAGAACGTTCTTGCGGCGAAAGCCCGGCATGGTATGGCACGGCAGACCGGCCATCAGCCTGCAGCCAGGCTGCCTGCTCCTCGGTTGCTTTGCGGGTGCCTGCGTAGATAATGCCGCTGCCTGGCCGCTCGCGAAGTTCCGCTGACAGGTCCTGCAACCGGATGGCCGCCGATCTGCAGAATTTGACGAGAAATCGGATATTTGGCCGGTCAAACCCGGCCAGCACTCGCTCCGGATCATCGAGACTCAGACGGTCGGCGATATCCTCGCGGACCTGAGGTGTCGCCGTCGCGGTGAATGCCGCGACGACCGGTCGTTGCGGCAACCGCGCGATAGCCTCTGGAATCCGCAGGTAATCAGGGCGAAAATCGTTTCCCCAGGTTGAGATGCAGTGCGCCTCATCGACCGCCACCAGCCAGACATTTAATCTGGGCAGCAGCTGAAGGAACGTGTGCTCACGCAGACGTTCCGGAGAAACATAGAGCAGATCGATCGCTCCAGCACGCACATCCAGCAGCGTCGCGGAGCGCTCAGCGGCGGTTTGCGAGCTTGCAAGATAGGCTGCGGCGATTCCTTGTGCCCGCAAGCTGTCGACCTGATCTTTCATCAACGCAATCAAGGGGGAAACAACCAGCGTCAGCCCGGGACGGACAAGCGCTGGCAGCTGAAAACAGAGACTCTTGCCCGCCCCGGTAGGCATAACTGCCAGCAGATCCCGGCCGCCGAGGATCGCTTCTATGGCTTCGACCTGACCGGGCCGGAAATCGTTCAGTCCAAACCGGCCGAGTTCCTGGTGCACATTTCGCGAGACTGTATTCACTACCGGCTTTCCAAGGTCAGCACCGCTCGACAATTCCAGATCGCAGAACATGAACAACTATATCGATTGATAGGATAGTAGGTATCTCACATCG